>JAUPWL010000018.1 GCA_030916565.1 Patescibacteria group bacterium
CCTTAATCTGTTCGATGACCGCTACGACGCTAGGCAAATCTTCTGCAGTGGCTGGCGTATCATCCAAAAACAACATTGGGTTAACAGATTCGGGCTTATCTATTCTGACGACATGTTCTTGTCCGTCTTCACCGTTAATTGCAATTGTAATTTGATCCAATGACTGCCCGTCAAAAAGTCCGGTGATGCTGCCGCCTGGGACCGGTGCCTCAACGATGCCGCGTAACCCCCTGTCAGTTTCGCTCACTCCTATTTTTCTATTGCCGTCTATAGCGTCTTCTAGTACCGCTGCGGCACCGGATGCTGCTTGATCAATCCCTTCGAGCTTATTGGGAATATACTCAGAATTTTCGGTATCCTGTTCTGAGTTCTGAATTGATAGTATTTCGTGATTTGTTGGCATTTTTGTTTTGTAAACTTTGTACAATAATAACACTCTTACGTTTTTTTGTCAATAATCTTTGGTATATACAGAAAGTCGTCAATCAGTATTTGCCGCAGACTACCGTTATATAGCGCCGCAGCCGGATGGTAAAGCGGTACGATAATAAATTCCACTCCCCCAACTTTGATCCGCTGCGGCTGACCGTGCACCTCACCAATTTTCACGTCTGGCAGGAAATATTCCATGCTGTGGCGACCAAGTGTGATGACAACTTTTGGCTGGATTATAGATAATTGTTGCAGCAGAAATGGCAAAAAGGCCTCCTTTTCTTTCGCTGACGGGTCGCGATTTTTCGGAGGTCGATATTTTACAATATTCGTAATATAGACATCAGCTCGTTCCAAACCAGCCTGAGTAAGCATTGTGTTCAAAAACTTACCCGCAGCACCGACAAACGGTAGTCCTGATTCATCTTCCTTTTTTCCTGGCGCTTCTCCGATAAACACCATGTCAGCATTGACGTTACCGTCTCCCATGACAAGATTTGTAGCCTGAGCCGCCAGCTCGGGGCACACGTTCTTTGTAATAATTTCGTGTCGCAACCGATCCAACTCTGCCTTTTTATCCATATTAGCTAGTATATCGTAGTGTTGTTTATATCCGGTGACAACGTTATACTTATGTTTGTGAAGTGTGCAGCCTGACTGACTGCCATGAAGATAAAACAAACAATCATACAAATCAGTGCACAGTATCTCCTACTCGTAGGGGTTATTCTCGTTGTGGGCGCGATCAAACCGACTTCATCCGAAACCACCCCAACTACCCCGCAACCCATCGTTAGCATTCAACATACACCAGCAACAGACAAAAAAAGTACACTCCGTACTACTAGTATTCAGCCAAAGCCGCATACAACACCTCCGCCCTCAACTGGATTATCACCAAAGTATGAGCAGCTCGCCGCGTCGGTACAGCAGGAATATGTCTATCGTATGCTTGCCGACCCGAATGATCCTAGCTACGCAAATGACTGGACTCTCACCAAAGTAAATGCGCCGTCGGCATGGGCCGTCACAACGGGCAATAATCAAACTATCGTCGCGGTTATCGATGGCGGTTTTGGACTCAGTCACGAGGATTTGATCAACCAATGGGCAACCAATAGTGGCGAAATGGGTATGACACAACTAGGTGGTCGTTGCTGGACAGGAACATCAGTATCAAAACAATCGAACAACTGCGACGATGATAATAATGGGTATATTGACGACTGGCGCGGATGGAATTTTGTTCTCAATGATAACAATCCTCAAACCGGTCGGGTCAATAGTGCGGGTGCTGGTGTCATGCACGGTACAGAAGTTGCAGGTTTGGTTGGTGCTACCGGTAACAATAACACTGGTATAGTCGGTATTAACTGGAATACCAAAATCATGCCCCTAGTAGCCCTCGATGATAACGGTACCGGCTATACCAGCAGGGTGACAGCTGCAATTTATTATGCCGTCGACAACGGAGCCCAAGTAATTAATCTCAGTCTCGGTGCATACGCTGACGACCCCGCCCTAAAAATAGCGATTAATTATGCAATCGCTCACAATGTCGTTGTCGTTGCGGCGGCCGGAAACTGCGGTGATAACACAATTCCCGACTGTTCGGGTGTTCCTATCGGGACTGTCGCCTATCCAGCCGCCTACCCAGACGTTATTGCCGTTGGAGCATCAATGAACACCGATCAGGTTGCGTCATTTAGCAGTTACGGTCCGGATATCGATGTAGTTGCGCCTGGTTATAACGTTCCCTACTCAGCTACCTGGACAGCCGCCAATGGCACCTCGCTGTATGCATCACACCTCTACGGAACATCGTTTGCATCGCCAATGGTCGCCAGTTTAGCCTCATTGATAAAATCGATCAGGCCATCAACCTCAGTAGCCGATATCACGGCACTCATTGATGCAACCGCAACCAAACCGCCAGCAATGGCGGGATTAGTCTACACTCCATATTTTGGCCATGGCGTTATTAATGTCGGTACAGCAATCGCCGTTGCGACGAATCTGAATGCATCATCAACAACTCCTGCCCTTCTACAGGCAGGATCGTATCGATCTGAACATACAGCCCCCTCGGCAACAACGCTCAGTAGTGGATGCGTCGGTAGCGCCACAACACCATGCACCATACAATTCACAAATAGTACAGGCTATAAACGGTTCCTGCCCTACATGACATTATCTAATAGTGGTGACGGTGGATGGTCATGGTCATCAGACATGCTTGAATCCGGTGATTGGTCAATCCGTGCACGCAGTGGCGACACAGTCTCAACAACACCGTACTATCTCTTTAAAAAATAAGCTGAGTGAGCAATGTACTACAAGCGAAACAGCACTGTTTTCTGACTCTTCAGTGTCTGGTCTAGTGCCTGTAGTTTTTCAATGGGAGATTCTGGAATTGTTGGTTTATAGTCTGCGGCTGCTTTAGAGACTTTGTAAAGATCAGCCGTGGCACTACTTAACTCCTTCGCTTTTGTGTAAGCTGTATTCTTATCTTTAGCCTCTACAGCAACTAGCGTGGCGCGACCAGTGTCTACAACTGCAAGCAACGCCTTTCGTAGCGGTACATAGACTTTATCATTGTAATCTGCATATGGGACGGTAGGATGTTGTGTAAAGAAATCCTTCATTTCTTTTAGGGCTGCATCGTACTCTGCAACTGATTTGACATTTGTTGAAGTACTCGTTAGCCGCTCTCCAATATCCTTTAGTGGTAGAACGATTTCTGCTGTTTGAATTGCTTCTTGAAGTGCCTTACAATAATTATTGAGACTTATTTTTGCAGCCTTATAATCACTTTCTACGGAAGCATTCTTCGCAACAGATCCAAGTTCACCAAGCTTCACTATTGAATCTTGGCAATCTTGTGATAGTTTTTTTGCTTCTATAATCTTTTTCGTCAACTCTTCCTCAGTAGATATTGATGAGTTCGCTGAACTCATACCTTGTACCTCTGAAACACCCTGTAAGGATGGCGTCACTATCTCACGTGACGCTAGTTTTAATGTATCTACTTTTTTTGCAATTGATGCACTTACCGTAAGTGCATCATCATATGACTTTTCCGGAACTCGTACACCAAAAAAATAAACACCAAAACTAGCTCCAGTAACCAATAGAACACTCGCGAAGCCTAGACCAATTTTGAAAAATAATTTTTGGCCACCATGAGACGAACCCAGCGAATCTACTACTCCGCCAAAAGCCATAACCGGTGCTCCAGGCACCGATTCTGCCGTCTGTGAACCCGATGATGCTGAAATATTATTCCCCATCGCATCCTGTTGCGGTTGAATGGACGGAAGAGACACTACTTCAGTCGAACTATCTGCTCCACGAGAGATAACATCATGTTCAAGTTGCCCTGATGGCATGTCTTTTGCAACAGGATTCGTTACATTATCAACAACTCCTACCTGTTGTGGTGTATCTGGAATAATCCCATTAGCCGTCGGTGATAGTACCACCGGTTGTACCTGCGGCGACATGGCAGCATTGTCAACTACACCCATATACGGAGTAATTTTAATCGTTTGTCTTTCACTGGATAACAGCCCTGTATCATCGCTCTTGGATTGATCTTGAGAACTGTCACTTAGGCCCAGCGGTGCAGTATTATTCGGCAAGCCAGCTAGATTATCATTTTTTTCATTATTATTTTGCATTTTTAATTTTTACTCACTTAAACCAATGGTGTTAGTATACAACCTATTTAAGCGTTAGTGCAATATTATCCAGGCTGCGTAAAAGCTAATTTAAATTTGTACTTCTAAAATAGTGATGATTTCACTGCGCTTCTTATCTTTATTGAATAGATAAATTACTCAACATCTTTGACAGAAAGACTTAGTCGTCCACGCTCATCAATGCCGGTTAATTTCACTTTCACAATTTGACCTTCATGGAGAACGTCCTCAACTTTTTCAACACGGTCTTTTGATAGCTGGCTAATATGAACCATGCCGTCAGTACCAGGCATGATGTTCACGAATGCACCAAAGTCTTTGATGGTAACAACGCGGCCTTCGTAGATTTTGCCTACTTCTGGTTCTTCAGTCAGACCACGAATCCATTCCAGTGCCCGTTCGATATTTGCGGTATCTGCAGCGGCAACGGTAATCAACCCATCGTCCTTGATATCAATTTCGGCACCGGTTTCTTTGGTAATTTTGTTAATCACTTCACCGCCCTTACCGATAACTGCACCGATTTTATCAGGGTTGATTTTGATCTTTTCAATGCGTGGCGCATATGGGCTAAGCGTTGGCTTTGGCGCAGCCAAAGTTGTCAGCATGTGCTGCAGAATATGATCACGACCAGGTTTTGCTGCCTCAATTGCTTGGCGCAAAATACTCACTGGCAAACCGTGAACTTTCATGTCCATCTGCATTGCAGTAATGCCCTTTTCAGTACCAGTTACCTTGAAGTCCATGTCACCAGCAAAGTCTTCGGCATCAGCGATGTCAGACAGAACATATGGCGTATCGCCATCCATCATCAGACCCATTGCGATACCACTCACGGGACGTTTAATTGGCACACCGGCGTCCATCAATGCTAAACATGATGAACATGTTGCAGCCATTGATGTTGAACCGTTTTGGCTCATAATCTCGGTCACCGAACGAATTGTGTATGGGAATTCTTCTTCTGTTGGTAGTACTGGCATCAAAGCACGTTCTGCTAGGTAGCCGTGACCGATTTCACGACGGCCAGGCGAACCGAGGCGACGGACTTCACCGACTGTATAGCCAGGTGCGTTGTAATGGTGCATGTAACGACGTTCGTAGTCATTTTGCTCCATTGTGTCGACCATTTGTGCGTAGCTCAGTGGTGCCAATGTCACAATATTAAATCCTTGTGTCACACCACGCGTAAAGATAGCTGAGCCGTGCGCACGTGGCAATAGACCCACTTCACTCGATAATGTGCGGATTTCATCAAGCTTGCGACCGTCTGGGCGCGTACCTGATTCAACGATATGCTTACGAACATCTTCATGGAGAGCTTTTGTAAACGCTTCGTCATATTCGTCACGAAGTGCACTATAATCATCACCGACTGTTTCAGCCATAGCTTCGTGGAATTCCCAACGAAGGTTGTTCACGAGTTCGTTACGCTCTGGATAGGGCTTGTGAAGTGCTTCACCCAACTTACCTTCTGTCCATGCGTCAGCCGCTTTTTGGATCTCTTCATTTGGTAATACAAGTTCGTATTCTTGTGCAACTGGGGCAATCTTTGCGGCCAGTTCTTTCTGAATGGCGATTGCTGGTTGGTACTGTTCAAATGCCCAGGCCAAACCATCAACAATGACTTCTTCCGACACTTCATTCGCACCAGCTTCAACCATGGTGATACCACTTTCGATACCGGCAACAACGAGGTCGAGGTCGCTTGCTTCGCGCTCTTCTGGAGTCAAGAATGCCTTGAACTCACCGTTCACGCGTCCAACGCGCAGACCAGCAACAGGTCCATCAAACGGTGTACCGGTCAGCATGAGTGCAGTACTAGCTGCAATCATCGCAATACTATCAGGACGGAAGTTTGGATCCATCGACAGAACACTGGCGACGACCTGCACTTCTTGGCGATAGCCTTTTGGAAATAGCGGTCGGATAGGACGATCAATGAGACGACCGATCAAGATCGCTTCATCAGATGGACGACCTTCGCGCTTAATAAAGCGACTACCGCTGATTTTGCCTGCAGCATAAAATTTTTCTTCGTAATCAATACTAAGTGGGAAATAGTCCAACTGTACTGGTCGTGATCCAACCATTGCGGTTCCTAGAACGACCGTGTCGCCATAACGTACTAACACGCTTGATGTCGTGCGGAATCCAACGCGGTTAACCTCTAATGTAAGGGTTTTTCCGGCAAGTTCAGTGCTAACACTAATAATTTCCTTGCCATGGGGGTTAATAGTAGACATTATTGTCTCCTCTCTATGTGCGGAGAGTAACAGGGGTGAAAATTCTTTCCAAGAATCCTCGTCTCTATCACTTTCCGCGGTTATTACCCTTCCATTATACCATCTCTCCCTAAAAGGCGTGCACTATCGCCAAGACTGCAGCCACATATGTTGCTGTAAATCACTCTGGCTGAGCGGCAATCCGTAACTAAGTGGTAGAAAATAGACAAAACTCAGACACATTGCCACCAAAATAGCTGAGCATGTCCATTGTGTTGCGCGGCGACTGTATTTTGTCGCCTGCCAATTGAACAGTCCTTCGACCACCACACAAAATAACAAGATACTCAACACAAAGGCGAACAAATAGTGATACAGGAACATCGGCCGATCAATAAATGCGAATGGCACAAAGTTAATCATATATCCGGCCAGTAAGAATACCGTGAGCCCGCGTCGCGCGCGGAGCCATTTTGATGACACAGCCAGTGCGACGAGTGCCACCGTAACAGATATGGTACCAGCCACCCAAATTACCGGATTGCCGAGTAAATAGATATTGCCTTGTCGCCCATCCTGCAATGTCTGACCCTGCCAATAGTAAATCGGTCGCAACATAAACGGCCAGCTATACCAACGCGACGCGTATGGATGTGTCACACCATTCAATGAGCTCTGCGCACTGTACATCTCGTGATTTAACTCGATCAATTTGTCCCAGAACGATACGTGAGCCCTAGCGTCATAATACCTACTGCCCCGCAATGTCGATTGGAACCGCTCTGACATATACGCATCGCCATCACCGCTGCGATTAAGCAATGTGAAATGAACCATAAAACTGCCTACATATATGACCGTTATTGTCAGCACAACGACCGCCCCCTCGCCCACCATGCGCCGCCACGGCCACCGTCGCAGTACGCCCTCATAGAGCCATACAACACTAACGAGCCAAACAATCGCCAAGCCAGTCCACTTGGTGCTGACCAGTGCACCGAGTAGCAACGACATCACCAACACATACATCCACCGCCGTCGCCCCTCTGCTTTACAAAATGCCAGATACGCGCTAATTGCACCGAATCCTGCAAGAAGCAGGAGACTATCCATCAGCACAAAGCGTGATTCAACCAATAGGGCGTTATCAAGAAGGATACAGAGTCCACCAAGTGTCGCAATTCGGCGACCAAAGTGCAGTTGCCGCAAGATGAGATAGACGAGTGGTACCAGCGCCGCTCCAGCAAGAGCTGGGAGTAGCCGCAATAGTATGATTCCCATGTCCCCTGAAGCAACTTGAGGTGCAGATAACTGGAAGAGTGACCCAATACTAGCAAATAGCAGTTTCACCAGTGGAGGATGAATATCAAAAAAATAGTGGCCGTTCAGGTAATTACTGGCAAATGTCCGAAAATACACTTCGTCAAAGACGATTTCGTTTGGCACACCTAGCTGCCACAATCGCGTCAGCAGCGCCAGTCCAGTTAACACCCACACCTCTGGGCACCGCCACAAACGACGGTAACGATGGAACCATGTCATGTACCCAGTGTAGCAAAATAAAAAAGTCCCTTTCGGGACTTTTTTATTTTCGTAGGCCTAGTTGCGTAATCAACGCCTTGTAGCCAGCGAAATCCTTGCTTTCTAGGTAAGAAAGAAGGCGTTTGCGGCGGCCGACCATCTGGATCAGTCCGCGGCGTGCTTTATGATCCTGCTTGTGAACCTTTAAGTGTTCAGTAACTTCCAGGATACGAGCAGTAAGAACAGACACCTGTACTTCGGCGCTGCCTACATCATTCTTATTCTTTTGAGCCGCTGCAATTGCTTTGGCTTTATTCTCCGCTGTAATCATTAGGTATGTATTGTAGCAACTTTTCACCAGTAATGCAAGAGGTGCTAATCCGTTATTCCTAGCGAACTGAGTGACTGGGCATTTTGCACATCCCAATCGGCAATTTTCGTCCGTCGCAGCTCTCGACAATATGCCCCTGTTCCTAATGCCGTGCCGATATCCTGTGCTAGGCTTCTGATATAGGTGCCACTACTTACATGGGTCCGTATTTTGAGCTCTGGATACTGATAGTCAACGATGTCGAGACTATGAATAGTGACCGTACGCTCAGGCATCTCGACTTCTTTACCCTGCCGCGCGAGGTTATATGCACGTTGCCCATTAATTTTGATAGCGCTATGCGCTGGTGGTGTCTGTTTAATGTCTCCGACGAAATTCTTTAATACATTCGTTACTTCATCTCGTGATGGCTGTTGATTACTCATATCACTTATCTCGCCCTCTGGATCGCCCGTATTGCTTGTCTGGCCCAGACGTACGGTCGCTTCGTACACTTTATCGAGTTTGGTATAGCTGCCAGCATTCTTACATTCTTTACCGACACAAAGAATCAGCAGGCCTGTCGCGAATGGATCTAACGTACCGCAATGACCCACCTTCATCTTTTTGCCCTTTTGATCGCTTAATACACGCCGCACGCGCGCCACAACACCAAAACTCGTCATATCAGTTGGTTTATCAATTAATAAAATTCCGTCTGTCATTAAAACTAGTATACTGGGAGATATGAAAAAGGTCATATTTGGTATTTTTGCTCACCCCGACGACGAAGCATTTGGTCCCGTTGCAACACTGCTCAAAGAAACACATAACGGTTCTGAACTGCATCTCATCGTTCTCACCGGTGGCGAAAATGGCACCAATCCTGATAACCATAAAGATCTTGGTGAAGTCCGCATCCAGGAATGGCGACAAGCTGGCGCATTAATCGGCGCTTCCTCAATGCATCATCTCGGTTATATCGACGGTACACTCAATAATATCGTTCACCGAGAAATCACCGATAAAATCTCTGAACTCGTTGAAAATACCGTCCAAAATCACGACGATTTCGAAATCGAATTCATGAGCCTTGATTTGAACGGTTATACAGGTCATATCGACCATATCGTTGCAGGACGCAGCGCCTGCCTGGCGTTTTATCGATTACGCGAACAGGGATTACCGATGTCGCGTATCCGTCTCGCCTGTATGTCACACGATGAGGTGCCGTCGCTCAATACCAATTTTGTATTTATGGAACCAGGTCATACTGCAGACGAGATCCACGAAACAGTCGACGGCAGCGAATTTACGGATAAAATACATGAGATTATGCGAATTCACCATACGCAACGAGCTGATTATGAAACAGTTGTCGCCCAAAAGGGCGATAACATTGGTGTCAATTACTTTATCGTCAAAGACTAAGTTCCGGGTATTTTGAATTGTCCTGGCTCTGGCGGCGCAGTTGGCGGTTGAGCCGTATCAGACCCGTCTCCAAACACATCACCAGATACAGCCCCCGATGGCGAGCCGCTTGGTGGCTGCCCCAGAATCGGTGGAGGCGGCGGTGGCGGTGGTAATGGTGGCAAACTAACGTCCGTTGGCATCGATGGCAACGGCGGTAATTGCGGTATTTCAACCGAAGGCGCTGCAACCGTAGGCGTCGGTATCTGCATGAGCGGATCAGCTGATAATAACGCCGCTCCTTCTGCAGTACCTACAGATGACGGAGGCGTATTTGGCGGAACGCTAAACGGATCAACCGTCGGAGGTTCACCTTCATTCGGATCACTCACAACACCGTTAATAGGTGGTGCCGCGTCAACTGGAGGCTGGCTAAAATCCCCGTGATTCGTCGTTATTTTTGGCTCTTCAATAGGCTCACTAGGCGCCGGCGGAACAACTGGTTCAAATAGCGAATCAGTCGTCGGCGTTGCGACAGCTGGTTCAACAACCGGTTCTGGTTCCGGTAGTGTTGGCGGCTCGGCCACTACTTCAGGCTCTTCCGCAGGCGCAACCGTCGTATCCTCTACTATCGCTGCGGCGGGTAACTCAGGAGCTGGCTCGGGTACCGTATCAACATTTGCCGTGTCATCTTTTGCTTGTTGTTCTTCGGCAGCTTTTTTTAATTCCTTTTCAATATCCGCCAGTGATCCACCAGGGCTCGTAATGCCGGCAAGCTGTTTCTCAAGTTCTTGCTGATCTACCTCTTCTTTAGATGGTGGCGGCACGGTAGGGCTTTCGTCTGCCGGCTTCTCATCCGCCAGCTTTTCTTCTACAGGTTTTTCATCTGCAGGCTTTGACTTTTCTTGATCTGATGCGCGATTAATCGTAAGTTCACTCGGAGAATCGCTTTTTTTATTCTCTTTCGGTTCATCTGCGGGTTTTGCGGTCGACTCAGGACCAATATCATTCGCCTCTTCAAGCTTGGCGGCAATCAATTGCTGATTTGCACCTGCAGCCATGAGCTGAGCGGCCATCGTCATCGCACGAGATGTTGTATGATCGTTACTGAAACGCTCGGTTGCCGAAACGATACCTGTGAGTAATGACGTCGCAATTTGCTCATCCAATATCGGACCTTCGCCCTTCAGACCATCTGCTAGCGCAACAACCATCTCAGATAGACTGCTGGCGGTCGCTTCATGCCAGTCGACTCCGCCCAATGTACTTACCTCTGCACCAGAGGTAATTGTCGCAACCGTTGCATCATGCAAGATTTTGCCATGTGCTTCGAGTGCCCCATCCAGATGCCCCTGATCTTTTACGCCAAGTGCCAAAATAAGATCAACATTGTAATCACCCTGACTAAATTCCAAATCAGCCTGCGAAAGTGTTGTTTTGTATGGTGTGATGAATATCTTCACGACATCACCATCGACTTTATAGCGCAGATGGTCTGCCTTTCCCTTATCCAAAGCAATAATAAAATCGCGCAAACTGTCTGCGTTATTGGCAAACGTCTTGCTAGGCTCCAAAAACGTAATTGCCGGCGGAATCGCCCCACTAAATATCGCCGTGGCGCGTTTATCGAGATTGTTAAGAACAATCGTCAAACCTAAAGCTGCCGACAATTCGTCAACAGAAGGATTATTACTTACTGTCACCAGTATGTTATTGCTGTTTTTGATACTGTCGACAATCTGTTGTCTGGCGTTGTCCATGTCTGTTCCTGTTTGTTTTTGTATCTACAAATGTAGTTTGCCAACACTATACCATGAGCGTTATGAATTCGTCAACGATTTTGAACAGATTGCCAGCCCTTTACAATTACCTGTTTTTCCTCTATAATTTGTCCCTGATTGTAATAACAATGGTTAAGAGGTAAATTTTTAATGCCAATCATCAAATCAGCAATAAAACGAATGAAGCAAACTATCGTTCGTCGCGAACGTAACGTCGGTATCAAAAAAGATATCAAGTCTGCAACTAAAGCATTCGCAGCACAACCAAGCGCAGAAGCACTATCAAAGGCGCAGAGTGAATTCGACAAGGCCGTTAAAAAGGGCTTGATCAAAAAGAACACTGCTGCTCGCCGCAAAGCGAACCTAGCAAAGGCAGCAAAAGCCGCTAACGTAAAAGTTGCTGGCGCACCAAAAAAAGCAGCAGCTAAACCTGCAGCAGCAAAGAAACCGGCTGCAAAAGCCGCACCAGTGAAAAAAGCTCCGGCTAAAAAGCCCGTTGCAAAGAAAACAGCAAAGTAGTATCTCTACTATCCAAAAACAGCCTCTACAATGAGGCTGTTTTTATTAGCGCACGTTCGATGAGTAACCATGGGTCTGCCACAGAAGATTTAAGTCCTGCATCAGCATCTGCATAAACAGCAATGATCTTACGGGCGCCACTCCGCCCTAGTCGTTTGGCGTGTGAGGATAATTTACTCAGCGCATACGGATGCGCGCCTATATCAGCAGCAACCTGAGTAGATGGTTTATCGCCCACCGCCAGAACTGCCAACTGAAATACTTGACTCGATAATAGACCAAACGTCATATACGGATCCTGTGTGCGTTGCAACGACCGAATCATTTGTGCAACACTACGGCCATTACCGCGTAATGCCAAATCGAGCAAATTAAATACATTGTCATATGGAGTTGCCTCGACAATTAGTTCAATCGTTTCGACCGTTACACTATCCATTACAGCAAGCTTTTCGATAGCATGAAAGAGCGCCCACTGATCAGTACCTGCTCGTTCCACAAGTACACGCGCACATTTTTTATCCAAATCAAACTTTTGTCGTTTTGCTTCTGCGATTGCCCACGCTTCGACTGCAGGAATATCACGATCACTCCAGACAGTGAACTCTTTTACTACTGCGTCCTTTTTGAGCTCTTTATACGTTCTTGTCCTCTTGTCCGGCTTGGGCTCGACAAGGACAAGATGTATATCATCACTGACGCGCGGCAGCCATTCCGGCAATACATCCCACAATACCCTATTCTCGGATAGTCCATTAATCACAATGAGCCGTTTATTAGAAAAAAATGTCGCGCTGGAAAGTAAATCCGGTAAAAACGAAATGTCTAGTTGACCACCATCAAATTTCTCTGGATGACCATCAAATGCAGACACGATATCATCAAGTGTCCGCTTCAACTCAAAACTATTTTCTCCCGTCAGTAACGTAATCACTGTTATTTATTCTAACACCTGACACTTCGGGCAGATATGCGTTCCACGTCCAGCTGCACGAAATTTAACGATAATCGTCCCACAACGTGGACACGGTTGACCCTCTCGACGAAATACGCGCGCAAAATCTATATAACTTCCACGCCTGCCTTCGGCATTCACATAATTTCTATCCGTACTGCCACCTTTTTCGATAGACAGATTCATCACGTCACGAACCTCTGAATACAATTTTTTGAACTGATTTTTTGTTATGTTGCCAACAAGTGTTTGTGGATGCAGTTTTGCACCCCACAATGACTCGTCCGCATAGATATTACCTACGCCCGCAATAACCGTCTGGTCCAAGAGAGCTACTTTGATGGGTGATTTTTTGCGGCGCTCAAACCGCTGGGCAAACTCTTCGGCAGTGAAATCCGCCTCTAGCGGTTCTGGACCAACCTTTTTCATAAAATCAATATTTGGTACCCCTATCGTTGGCATCAGCCGCACCCAGCCAAATTTACGCTGATCATTAAAATACAGCCGTGATTCGTCGCTGAATGTCAGCGTTACTCGTGTCGATCGATCCGGCAATTCCCCAATCAAACTATCGTTTGGATGCCCCGCGCCAAACGCAACACCAGCAGCTCGAAACACTAACTGGCCTGTCATTTTTAAATGAATAACTAATGTATACTCTGTCGATAGATCAATGAGTAGTACCTTTGCGCGTCGACGCACTCCTGTGATAGTTGCACCAAGCAAAAAATTATTCACATCGGCATCCGTATTCGGGAAACCTTTTGGAGTATCGTGATGAACTTTTTTCACTGTTCGATTCACTATCAAACCCTGTAGTCCTCGACGAACTGTTTCTACTTCAGGTAGTTCAGGCATTGATGAGCTCGTTGATTTTATTAATGGTCTGATTAGTGTCGGTATGATAAATACCTTGCATGCCCAGTTCGATTGCTGCCGTCACATAGTATTCGGAATCATCGATGAAAAGGCTTTGGTCATAATCAACGCCTATACGTTCGGTAATTGTTTGGTACATACGCGTATCGGGTTTTGCAGCACCCACCTCATACGACAACGCAACATTATCAAATAATTCCACCTGCCACGGTTCAAACATATCATTCAGCCAATTGTCCGCAGCGTTGCTGAGCATACCTATTTTGTATTGCGGCTTTAATACACTGCGTATGTAATGGAACAGTGCGCTATTCGGTGCAGATCCGTTCATCCGCTGACGAACAATCACCTCCGGTAAACCTGACATGCTACTAATTTCGGCAATAAATGTGTCGTATTCCATAAACCCAGCATTAACCGCCTTATCCATATCGGTTGCATGCTGCATTTTTGCATCGTCATGAGAAAAGAATTCTTCGCGCAGCTGTTTCCAGCCATCGGTCGTCAGTACACCGAAACAATCAAAAATTATTGCCTTCATTATCTCTAGTATACAACTCCCTATTAGGGAGTTTGTACCATTTTTTGGTAGAGTTTTGTGTACGTTGGAATTTGGCGCTGAAACAATCGACTCACCTGTGTCACATTAGCCGCCAGCGATCCCTGCGACCCTTTACAGGTTGTTGTCCAGTATTTTTGGACGACGTTTGAACGTTGCAATGTTGAAAACTGAAATACGTTACCATTTGCACATATACCACGTAAATCATTATCGGCACCAGACAATTTCTGGCCGTCCATCAATTTTGCGCGGTCAAGCGCGTAGACGAATTGTGTATACGCCTCTGTATTGTTATCAAGTTTTTCGGATGTAATTTCTTTACCCATATAGCCGGTATAGGTTGTCATAGTTCGTTCCGTAGGACTGACCGCTATTTTATAGCTACGGAATGTTTCGTTGGCGGTAATCGGACCACGCCACATCATCTCAACACTGTAATCACCCGACGTAGTTGTCAGGGCTTTCTTGCCGCTGTTAATCGTCGGAGTCGCATCCGGAGATGGATTATCACCCCCTCCGCTAAACATTGTTCGTCCAAGTGAAACTAGAGCGGTGACGGCAACGACCACCACGATGATTACCAAAATGATAGGAATCAGCCGCTGCAATCCACTTCTATTCATAAGTACATTTTATAAGAATTATAAGGAAATGTCAATTTTAGAACTAGAGTTCACCCCAGTTATCACCAACATTCACATCAACTTGCAACTTGATCGGCAGCTCTGGCGCTACAGACTCCATAACAGTCTGCAAAATCTTAGCAACCTCATCGGCATGTTCTTTTGGACATTCGACGAGAACACTGTCATGAACCTGCAGGATTTGTTCTCCTAAATCTCCGAGTTTTTCGTCGATTTCAAGCATCGCTAGTTTCATAAGATCCGCCTCGGTTCCTTGAATCGGCATATTGGCAGCCTGTCGACGTGCCGCTTCGCGAACAATAAAATTACTGCTATTAATATCGGGTGTTGGGCGACGACGTCCATAGTAGGTTTCTACATACCCTTCAACTTTTGCCTTCTCGAGTGTCTGATCAATGTATTTTTGAATTGGTGCGCGCAGTGCAAAATATTGATCAATGAACTTCTTGGCTTCGACGAGGCTCATGCCTGTTGCGACTGATAAACCATGCGGGCTCATGCCATACAATACGCCGAAGTTAATAACTTTCGCGTCACGTCGCTGCGTCTTGGTTACTTTATCCATATCGATACCGTACACCTGTGCAGCGGTCTTTGTATGAATATCAACACCGCTATTAAAATCTTCGATGAGTTCTTTATCATCAGCCAACACGGCCGCTAAACGCAGCTCAAATTGGCTGTAGTCTGCACCAACAAGCACATGACCCTTTTCTGGTATAAATGCTTCTCGAATGCGTCGTCCCAAATCAGTACGAACAGGAATATTCTGTAGGTTCGGATCGGTACTTGATAGACGTCCCGTTGCTGCAACATCCTGATTGAATGTCGTGTGGATTCTGTCGTGTTTATCTGCAAGCAGCGGCAATGTATCGACATATGTATTCTTGAGTTTTGCAAACTCGCGCGTTCGTTCAATCAACTCAATAATTGGGTGCTGACCACGCAGTTTATCGAGAGTTTTTTGGTCGGTACTATACGCAGTCTTGCCCTTTTTGACACCGGCAACTGGCAGCTGCAACTCCGTAAACAACACTTCAGATAACTGCGCAGGGCTGCCGATATTAAACTCATGTCCAACCATCGAATACATTTCTTGTTCAAGCTTGGCGTGTTCATCACCGAGCTCTTTACTCATTTTCTCGAGTAGTTTTTTATCAACTTTGATACCCCGATGCTCAATTCGGAACAATGAATACACGACTGGGAAATCAAACTTTTGTGCAATTTCGGCAACTTTCGGCAATTCTTTGAACGCATCAATTTGCCAATCATAAACCTGCCAAAGTGCTGCGATTTGCTCAACGGTGGTTTGTAATTCGCCGCCAATCAGAGAATTAAGACTGCGGTCACGACGAAGCGGATCAATCAAAAACGCGCCTTGACGGATATCATGTATTTGCGCAAAATGTATGTAATCAATCCCCCGTGCCGCCAAATCATGATATAGCTGCTTGAGATCATAGGAAACGATTGTCGAAATTTCAAGAGTTCGCCATACACTCTTGTCGATATCTTTGACGGGCATGTGATATACAGTTTCGCGATCGGTTGATAACCAAAGTTCTTCTTCTTGCAGTGTGACTACGGCAGTATCATTGAGAAACAGTTGTTCGGGCCACGGCTTCTCGACTATGTCCGCAGTAGAAAGATGATTCACAGCCAGTGCGTGCGACGCACCGTTTACATCCTGCATGTGTTTTGGTAATCGCTTCACCAACGAGTGGAATTCGAATTTCTCCAGTATTGCCGCAACTTTCGTGAGGTCAGTGTGATTCACATCAGCGTCTTTCCAGTTAAGTTTAATTGGCGCGTCTACCCATATCTTACCGACTTCTTTGCTCATATAGGCTAGTTCTTTACCTGCGCAGAGCTTATTGGCTGTCGTTGGTTTAATGTCGTCCAAATGCTCGTATATCCCGTCGAGTGTTTTATATTCTTGCAGCAGCTGTACACCTGTTTTTTCACCAATACCAAAGCTTTTAATACCATTAATTAAATCTTCACTTCCTATTTTTAAAGCAGTTTGAGCAAAATAAATATTATCAGAATATTTTGCTGCTTCTCTTAATGATACAGGACTTATATTCTCAACCCTAGTTATAAAATAATTCCCCCAACTACTATCTTTTTGCCATTTTAATCCGTTTATTTCAACTTTTTCATTAGGATTTAAAGAAGTAGTATTTAATCCAATAGCAGCAGTTATAAGTTTCATTGTAGAACCAGGAGCATAAGTTTTATTAAATCTATTTACTGTATCAGAATAATTATTAGATTCTCTTTCAGCAGCTTTAGTTTTAGTTACATAAGTAGTAAACATATTAGAATCATAAGAAGGTGAACTAACCAATGCTAAAACTTCTCCAGTAATAGGATCAACGGCAGTAACAGCACCTTTTTCATTATTTAATTGAGCATAAGAATTATTTTGTTAAGCTGAATCAATTGTAAGTTCAACATCAGGTCCGTTAATGGTTTCTTTTTTTAATATACTTATTTC
>JAUPWL010000055.1 GCA_030916565.1 Patescibacteria group bacterium
GGCGCGGATGACCCGTTCGGTTCAATGACGACGATAGGTATCTCTATCGGCAGCAGTCCCTCAATGACCTTGATTCAGAGTGGACCTAACTTCGGTGGGTCGGATTCACATACCGTTACCGTAACATCAACCGACGTCGTCGGTTACAAACTCTACGTCAATGCCACTACCTCTACATCAATGTCAAATGGCACCGACACAATTGCCGCTAGCGCGAACAGCAGCCCAGCATCACTCGCCACCAATACCTGGGGCTACAACACATCCGGGTCAACTACTAATTTCAAGGGCATGACACTTTCACAGGTAGAGATAAAAAGCATGACAGGCCCATACAAAACAGGTGACAATACCTCCATTACATACGGGGCTATCGTTGATAATAGTAAAAGCTCAGGTACATATACTGTTGACGTAACCTACACGGCAATTGGTCAAAATTAAACTGACTCAGACTTCTTACGACGTTGAATTACCCAGACAATGACGAGGATAGTTAATACAATTGCTACGATGAACCATGGAGGTATATAAAAAATGGTCGCCGAACGTGTATTGATCGGTGATCTCTCGTAGTTAGTATAGCCATAAGTCATTTTGTATATTCCTGGTAGTAACGGCATAGGTACATCACCAGTCACCCGACGCGTTGTCTTTGCCAATACTACTTGGTTTGCGCCAACGACTGGATATTTACCCAATTGGTTCTCTAATCGTGCATAAAAATACGCATCAAAATGAACATTACCTGTATTTTTGACATTAAAAGAGTAGTCTAGTGTTGGTGTAAAGACCACTGGGTGTATATTTGCACTTTCAATAGTGGCGGATCGAATTATTTTACCCCCACCAGCCTGTACATATATGAGTGACACTACCTGCGCTGTCTGCCGAAATCCTTTACCTGACATGTCTGCACTCACAAAGATCGCAAAATAATGATCCCCGGGTGTTGCATCTTTTGGTACATTGACGACAAATGGTATCGTCGTCTGCTGATCTTTCTGCAAATCAATACCATCCCCTGGTATTGAAAGCGTTATCCAGTTCTCAATCGGCTGCTTGAACGTATATTTGTATGTTTCACCCGCAGCCGTAAATTCCTTGACCGCCAAATCAACATGGAGAGGTTTTGTGTAGTAATTATAAATGGTTATTTTTCCAGTCGCCTCACCACCAACATTCGCCTTCACACCTTGTCTCGATGGTGAAACAAAAAGCCCCCTATCCTGTTGTGTTACCGCACTCGCCGATATAGGTACCAAACATAGAGATAGACTAAAAATAACTGCTATTACGATCCGGTTAACCATAACAAGTAGTCCTATTATAGCTGTACAATAGGAGTGATGACAAACTAGGTGTTTATTGACGATGTCCGAGAGAGTCGGAATCGCCACCATATGCCGATGCGCCGTAGCTCACCGATGACGATACATTACGGTTCACAGCCAGCAATTTAAACGCTGCACTAGCGCCACTAATTGCCAGCAAGCCAATTGCAACCTCCTTGAGAAACTCTTGGCGATTCATCTTTTTGTTGAATACTTCGCCCAAGACATCGGTCAACTGTTCCTTAACTGCCATGTTGTTACCTTTTTTATTTTTGTTTATAATCTTTTGTAATCTAATTTAATCACAAGCAATATGGATCGTCAACACGGTCAGTGTATCTATACTGATGGAATCGAAAAACCATCAATAGAACGTATTGGTCGGTGTGGTCTGTCTAGTAACGTACCTCTACTGCGTACACCTAATGATGTCGTGGGACGCTGCGGCGTCAGGGTACGACTTGGTATTTGTCGTGAACGTGTAGAGAATCCATCAACCATGCGTGGACGTGGTTGCAACTGGTGAGTTTCGGTCAATGATGCAGGCGCCTCCGCGGCAACTTCGGTTACAACTCCGCTCGGCTGTTTTGTAATAGCAGATAACACAGGCTCTGGGGACGGACGCCACAGATCCTCTATATCAGCCATAAACGGCTCGTCAACAGTGACCGTTGCCTTGATATTTGTACCTTTTTTCTCTGCAACAACGGCTCTTTTGGCAGCAAGTCGCGCACTACGTTTACGGTGCTGCCGCCGAATAATGACCGCAAGCGCTCCCAACTCGTAAATCGTTACGATCGGTATCGCTACGAGTGCCATATTGAACGCATCAGGGGTGGGCGTAATGAGTGCTGCTAGAATAGTGGCACCGATAATCACATATTCTTGAGTTGATGACAACGCACCCGGCTTCAGTGGCTTGATATGGTCAAATATGAATAACAGTAGTGGTAATTGAAATAGTACAGCCAGTCCCAATACATAAGCCACGACGAACCCTAGATAAGAATCAGCTGTCAAACTAGAGGCAACTGAGTCACCAGCGAATGTCGAGAGAAAGTTCAGCGCCGCAGGAATCGTCACGTAGTATCCAAACAAAGCGCCCGATGCTGCTAATAGTGTTGATACAAACATGACCATGCTCACAAATCGGCGTGATTTTCGACCGATAATTGGCTGTAAGAAGTGATAAACCTGATAGATTGCAAACGGTATAGTAAATAATGCCCCAAAGTATAAACAGAGGGTAAAAATAAAGCTAAAGCCCCCACCCGGCGTCAGATATATCAATTTCTGACCATGCAACGGTGCCATAACCGCTGTAATCAAGAAGTCTTTAAATTGAAATGCTGCCGCTGACGTTATCGTTAGTACAAAAACAACCCAAAAAACCCTATTACGGAGTTCATATACGTGTTCAAGAAATGTCAGCTCTACCGGTTTTTGCGACTCAGCAGACTTATTCTGCCTGATCGACAGATTTTGCTTCTTTCTTTGATGATGAATCACCGTTCATGCCCTTTTTCAGTTCTTGCATTGAAGTACCGATGCTTCGTGCTAGTTCTGGCAGTTTCTTACCACCAACAAGCACTAAAACAACCAACAAAATGATGATTAGTTCTGGTGTACCTAAATTTGGCATATTCCCCTCACTTCTTTTAGTAACATTTTCATAATATACCGTTTATGGTACGGTAGCAATAGGAGAACGATATAGAACATGGCAACCTATGGATGTAATGAAGCAACCAATTCCGCCTATGGCACAAGCGCCTACGGTACTTGTACAAGCCAATCTATTGGCGCCCCTGATACGGGTGTATTTCAAGAACTTGTTAGCAGCGGCAGCTTCACTTTGCTTGTCCCGCTCGCCACGGCAATCGTCGTTGTAGTTATTACAACTGCGGTCATGAAGCTACGACACAAAAAAACCGCTACTGACGAGTCACTCTAACCATCGCATGACGAATCGGTTGACCCGCTAGCATATAGCCTGCCTGCAACTCTTCGGCAATAACCTCTTGGTCACCCTCGGCGTTATCGTCAAACTGGATGGCGTCATGAAGTGCTGGATCAAACACAGTACCAGGCGTGGCAACAATGCGTTTCAAATGCAGTGCATCAAGTGATTTATCAAGATTCTTGGCAAGTCCAACAACGCCCTGCACCCACTTGTCATCTGCAATCTCGGTAGGTATGTGAGTAATAGCGCGCTCGATATTGTCTATCACTGGTAGTAATTTCAACACAGCACTCGCTTCACCAGTCATACGTGCGTTTTGCTTTTCCTGTTCAACACGTTTGCGATAATTCTCGAAATCAGCGCGAGTTCGCTGCAAATCAGCAGTCAACTCTTGGGCAACAGTTTCCCAGTCCAATGCTTGACTTTTCTCTCCGTCGTCCTGTTTTTTTCGTACCATAATTAGAGAACCTCCTCAAGCATTGCGCCCGCATGACGGACTAACCGCATAACTTTACCATAACTTTGGCGTGTCGGGCCAAGTACACCGATATAGCTTCGATCACTATACGGTGAACGAAACCGACTAATAATCAACGAAGCACCACTCGATTTCCCAATAGGGTTTTCACTACCAATATAAACATTCAATGGTTCATTCGGTGCAGCCTCACGTAACCATGGCTCTAGATTATCAAGTAATCTAGCCACTGCCTGTGTAGCATTTCCTTGCATAAATTCTGGCTGACTAAAAAGATTGCCGATGCCGC
>JAUPWL010000019.1 GCA_030916565.1 Patescibacteria group bacterium
TTGTCCGGCACCCTGCGACGCATCACTATGCAGATATATCGGCGTTGTGTTGCCGCTCGCCAGTCGCTCATTGCGAACAGTCGCCAGTAATTCGGCGATTTTATTCAGTGGCTGAATCGTACCAATTTCGTTATTCGCTAGGCCTACACTGACCAACCATGTATCTGATCGGATTGCCTTTTTGATTTCATTCAAATCAACACGACCATTATGATCAACTGGTACGAGTGTATGCTCATGACGTGCAGCGGCAGCCAGTACCGATTGATGTTCGATGACCGTCGTCACGACATGACCACTACGCGATCCAAACGCTAAATTGATAGATTCGGTCGCACCGGCTGTCATGATTAATTCGCCGGAACGTGCTCCGATAACTGCGGCAATGGCAGATTTAGCAGCTTCGTATTCACGTCGCACAGCGACGGCAGGCGCGTATGGACTGGAAGGATTATAAAATTTCTCAACCAAATACGGCTGCATTGCAGCGAGTACCGTTGGATCGAGCGGCGTTGCTGCCGCGTGGTCGAGATAGATCATGCTTATTATTATACCAATCTAAGCGGCTAATGTTTTGCCAGTTGCCGCATCAAATTTGTAAATTTCTTTTGCGACACGTTCGTAATACATGTTCGTCGCGAGCAGCAAATTATCGAGTTCTTGACCCTCGATGTAGTAATACGGAGCGCCATCCTGAACCTTCAGGACACCATTTTCATGAACTTCGTAGCGCGTTGTTCGGTTTTGCGGCTTGCCCTTACTGTCAGTCCACTCTTCGTACCAAACCCATGTCGATGGATCGAGATTAAAAAACTGTCGGTGATGACCGGCAGGTACCGAACCGAATAGCTCGCCACCAATACGGCTTTCTTTTTGGATTAATTCGCGTTTTGTGAGTTTCATCGTTGGTAAACGCAACGAATCGGAACCAATCAGCAACTGGAGAGATTTCTTGAAAAACGCCATTATTGACCCCTCAGTTTGCGAATACGAAGGCTATCAATATAGGTACCAAGCGTTGCAATATGCTGGGCCTTGAGCGCGTTATGATCCGGTGAATGAGATTTTGCTTCACGAGTCAGCGCAGTGACCCCTGGTTTAATAAACCCAAGACGGGCCGTATCTATCATTCGCTGCGGCTGATATGTCGGCGCGCGTTCGACCACGTCAGCAGTAGACCCACTAGGGGCATACATTGCTTCGAGCTGCGCCCGTAGCTGTTCGATATCGATTGCGTCTGGTTGAGTAGGCATAAAATAACATCCAATTGACGTTGGTTTTTGTGATGTTTTTGTTTGGCCCTAGCAATACCTAGAGGCGAAATAACGTAGTAGCATTTGTTGTTGTCGCAGCTGCGACTTCATCGAGTTGTATCCCTCGAATTTTTGCATGAAATTTTGCAACTTCACTCACAAATGCAGGCTCGTTTATAGTACCACGATATGGGGTAGGCGTCAAGAAAGGCGCATCTGTTTCAAGCAGCATTCTCTCGAGAGGAACCGACGCGTACATTTTTTGTTGCGCCGGGTCCTTCGTAAATGTACTGATTCCATTGATACCGACATAAAGTCCGCGCGCAAATGCTTGGTCCAAATTGTCCTGCGTGTCGGTAAAGCTATGGAGCACACCGCGAATTCCCTGGAAATTATCAAACAGTGGCCAAAAGTCATCAAACGCTTCACGAACATGAAAAATAATCGGCAAATTATTATCCAGTGCCGTTTGGATCTGTGATTCGAGAGCCGCGATCTGTACGTCGCGCGGACTATGGTTGTAGTAATAATCAAGACCGATTTCACCGACGGCAATGGCTCCTTGTTTTGCCAGTTCGGTAATCTGTGCATAGCCGTCTTTGGTGTCGTGTGGGTGCACGCCAACCGATGCAAATATATGGTCATGTTCGCTAGCGAACCGCACAGCATCGGCCGAGCTTTGCTCACTCGTTCCAACGCAAATCATTCGCCAAACACCCGCATCATGTGCACGCTGCAACACATCCGCAACCGATAACGGATAGTCCGATTCATGGATATGGCAATGCGTGTCAATCAACATGGCTATACCGCCGCTGGTGGTTGTGGAGTCGTTGTATCCTGCGCTTGAACAGGCGCCGGAGCTGGAGTCGATACCTGCGACTGCGGTGCGGATTTTGGCGCATGAGGATCTGGCGTATGTTTGTAAATCTTTGGAAATAGTACGCCTTCTTGTGGTACGACGACACCTGTTTCAAATGTCTTGTGAATCATATCGGCAGTGTGCGGCATGAAAGGTACTAGGAGATCTGCGATTTGCATGAGTGTCCCTACGGCAGTTGCCAAGATTTCGGATAGGTGCGCTTCGGCTTCTTTGTCGGCTTCGCGTTGCTTGGCGACTTCCCATGGCTTTACACTTTCGAGATATTGGTTCAGGCTGCGAACAGTCAACCAGACTTTATCGAGTGCCTCGTTAAAGTTCAGGCTGTCCATTGCTTGACGGTATGGCTGCATATCGTGTTCGGTCTGTGGTGCTTCACCAATCACACCCGCCTGATAATGAGTAATCATCGCGGCGACACGCTGGACCAAATTCCCTAGATCGTTGCCTAGCTCATTGTTATATGCCGTCTCGAATTTCTCCCACGAAAAATCACCGTCATCAAGTGTCGGAATATGACGCGCAAAGAAATATCGAAATGCGTCGACGCCATACATATCAATCACTTCGTTCGGATCGACAACGTTGCCAACTGATTTGCTCATTTTGGCACCGCCAACATTAACGTGGCCGTGGACCAACAATGTTTTTGGTAGCGACACGCCAAGACCCAACAACATCGCAGGCCAAATACCAGCGTGGAATCGCAAAATGTCTTTGCCAATCACTTGAACATCAGCTGGCCAGTACTCTTGCCATTCAGTGTGATCAGGATAACCAAGGACGGTTAGGTAATTTGGCAGCGCATCTACCCAGACATAAATCACCTGATCAGGATCACCAGGGACAGGAATACCCCATGATAGATTCTTGCGTGGGCGACTGATACTCACATCTTTTAGTCCGTCTTTCATCAGCTCAAGAAATTCGTTTTTGCGGAATTCCGGAACGATACGCATGCGATTCTTTTCGATTGCTTCGCGAATCTTGTCTGTAAATGCACTCGCTTTGAGGTAATAGTTTTCTTCGCTCAATTGTTCGAATGGTTTTTGGTGATCGGGACAAACGCCGTTATTTGCCTGCACTTCTTTATCGGTAAAGAACGCTTCATGACCAGTACAATACCAGCCCATGTATGTGCCCTTGTAAATATACGGCTGTAGCTGTTGCCAAATCCATTGGACGGCGGCAACGTGGTGCGCATCAGTTGTGCGAACAAAATCAGTATATTCGGCACCCACCTTTTTCATCAGATTCTGGAAATTCACATACATCTGATCGGTGTACGCTTTGGGTTCAAGTCCCGCTTCGGCGGCCTTGGCGGCAATTTTATTACCATGCTCATCAGTACCAACTTGGAATCGAACGGCGTGGCCGTTTTGCTTCTGGTAGCGTGCCCAAATGTCAGCAATCAGATAATCGAGTGCATTGCCAATATGCGGATTGGCATTCACGTATGGAATAGCAGTGGTGATGTAGAGATTTTTTCCCATTAGGGAACATTATAACAGATGAGCGGCAACCAGTCGTTGCCAATCTGCAATCGAAAGATCCTCGGCGCGAGAGTCGGGTGATATTCCAGCCCGGGACAACAGTTCTTCGACATCCGTTTTCGCTATGCCGAGTCCGCCAGACAGGGAAGATCGTAGCTTTTTACGCTTGGCTGAAAAGCCCGCTTTGACAATGCGAAAGAAGGCTTTTTCATCTGATGGCTTCACAAGTAGATGTGCATGTGTCTCGAGGATAACCACTTGGCTATCGACTTTTGGCGGTGGAAAGAATTGATAAGCAGGGACAACGTCACCTAAGCGTACGTCAGCGTATACCTGTGCGCTTATCGCAAGAATGCTCATGTCGCCCGGCGTAGCAGCCAACCGTTCGGCGACTTCTTTCTGCACCAACAACACTGCTGTTGCAGGCCTGTTATCAGCGGTCATGAGTAACTGAACAATTTTGCTCGTGATGTAGTAAGGCACATTTGCAACGACTTTATAGCCTGCAGGTAATTGCGATACATCGAATGACAAAATATCACCGTTGACTACCTCGAGGTTTTTACCCGGGAACTGTCCGGGTAATTTGCGTGCCAATTCGGCGTCGAATTCAACAGCGATGACTTTGGCGGCGCGTCGCAATAATTCAGATGTCAGCGTCCCGAGGCCGGGACCAATTTCTAGCACGGTATCGGTTGGCTGGATATTTGCCTCATCGGCAATCGACGCCAATACAGCGCGATCTTTGAGCCAGTGTTGTCCAAGTGATTTATTGGGCATATTACCAGTTACGGTGCGACACCCAGTAGTCGTACGCACCCTTCCAACTACCATATCTTTTCACTGCGTATGATGACGCCCATTTTAACTGTGTAATAGGATTGGTGCGCCAATCAGCACCAGCGCTCACCATCTTGCCACCAGGTGTTGCCTGGACGAGTCCATAGCCCATATTGCCACTGTACGCGCAGTCAACTGCTCCGCCTTGTACTTTACAAGGATCCCAGCTTCTGTTTTCGTGGTCAACAATATATGCAACGTAGCCAAAATCACTCGATGCAATACCGGCAGCAGCCATCCAATCTTGATGCGAACCCGGTGGCAACCCTGCGCCTACAACAACGACTTGTTCTGTCGGCTGCGACAAGACAATGCTTTGGATTTCTTTGCGGCTCAATTCTCGACCTTGTTTCATAACAAGTTCATACGTCACAGTGCGTTTGCCGTTCACGCCTGGAGATTTCACCTGGCGATAACCAACCGGATGGTCATAATCTTGCACCTCGCGCACTTTGTATGGGATAGCCTCGTCAACCGTCACAGCCTGAATACCATCGCGCCACACCGATACCGTCATACCGCTGGAGATTGGCGCGTTGCGGCTGACTGATAACGTATCGTCCTTGCCCAGTTTGATACCTTTTTGATCGAGCATCGCTCCGACAGTTTTTTCCTGTGTGTACGCAACGCGATACGATCCATACAGATAGAGGTTGATCGGTGTTGCGCGTTTGACGGACAGGACGACACTTGCACCGTCAGCAACGATATCGTCACTAGCAGACAACACTGCTCGATCCTCATCATTCAGTGTCACGCCCGCATCTTTTGCAATTGCGCCAGATGTCTGAGCAGAAGTCATAATTTTTTCACGGATCGCGCCATCAACCACGATTACTGGTCGTGCACGGTAAATATTGACAGTGTAGTTGTTTGATATCATCTGCTCGTCGAGGCCAGGTTCGACAGTGTCTTCAGGAAGAACGGAAATATGAGCATCATCCAACGCGTCATGAATGGTCTGTGCGTGCGTTAAAATCACGCGCTCTTCACCGCGGTCATGAATCGTCACTAATCGGCCATCTTTAGCCGTATCGTTCGATGCAGCCGCAGCATAGCCATACGCGCCAAATGTCGGAAACAACAATACAAACCCCAAGAAAAAGAGTTTGTATCTACCCATGTGGTGAGAAGGGAATTGTATCCTCATAAATGATTGCCCACAACGCGTGAAGCTCCTTACATTGTAGCGAATCAAATGAACCAGAACAATCTATAAAAAGCAGTAAAATTGTTTACTAATATGTATTTAAGACATCCACGACAAAGGGTGCTGTATCTGTTGGTAATGCGTCGCGTTTATACCAGCCAATGTGGGCAATTTCGCGTGGATTGTGTGGTTTTTCGGGCAAATCTTTTTTCTGGACGGCAACATAAAATATTGGGGCAGAGAACGCAAGTTGCGATTCGGACCGATGGATTGTACGAAGGTAATGAAAATGAGATAACGGCGCATCTATACCCGTCTCTTCGTACAGTTCACGCTTGGCTGCCTCGGCCGGTGATTCTCCACGATCAATGCCACCACCAGGAAGTGTCCATACGGTTCTCTTACGGAGTACATTGACGATCAGGAGGATCTCGTGATGCTCATTTTCGACGATAACGCGGACGCGTTGTTTGCGCGTCAGAAGTGTATAGACGGATAGGAATAGCGATGCGACAGGGCCAGCAATACGTCCTGACGCGACATAGAGCCGACGTGATTTGCTCATAGTTTCTCCAGTCGAGCGTATTCAGCGTTGAGTTTTTTCATACCGCCTCGATCAAACTGAATCGTCACCGCCATACCATCGATTTCAACAATATCACCATCGCCAAACGCCGCCGCGCGAACTCGATCACCTAATTCAAATGGTAATTCGTCACTAATAAAATCATCATGCCCGCTAATCGTAAATTCAGGCTGTTCAATTGCCGCGATCTGGTCACCCATATCTGCGATAAACCGCGAAACCTCGTTATAGGCACGCTGGCCGAACTGCAGACGAGACCGCGCATAGGTCAAATGGAGTTCTTGGCGAGCACGCGTCATACCGACATAACACAGCCGCCGCTCTTCTTCCAATTCCGCAGGACCGGCTTCGTAAATGCGACTATGCGGAAATATTCCTTCTTCCATACCAACCATGAACACGACCGGAAATTCCAATCCCTTGGCGGCGTGCAGCGTCATCAATGTTACTTTATCATCACCTGCAGCGCTATCAGCGCTAGATATCAATGCTGTTTCTTCGAGAAATTCTGGCAAATCGGCGAACACGCGAACATCTGATAGCAATGATCCAATGTTTTCTTCACGCTCCTCGGCCTGCGGCGTCCCATCGCGCAAGTAATCACGATAATTCACAACCTTGATAAGTCTTTCGATAATATCTGCTGGTGCTTCTCCGTCGGACAACATACACTGTAAATCTCGCAAATGAGTGCCCAATGCACCAAGTGCTGTTTTAGCACGAGGCGTTAACCCATCTGCCTCATGCACACGGTTTAATGCATCGATGACATCCATACCCGTGGCACCCTGCCACGTCAAAAAGCGTTCGATGCTCGTCGCACCTAGTCCACGCCCCGGCACGTTTGCGATACGGCTAAAGCTCAAACGATCGTTTGGCTGATAGACCACGCGCAAATACGCGATGATATCTTTGATCTCTTTGCGGTCATAGAACCGTACGCCGCCAACTAATTGATACGGAATGCGCTGCAAACGCAGTGCGCGCTCGAGCGGCGCCGACTGTGCGTTCATGCGGTACAAAATCGCAAAATCGCTATAACCTCGTACCTTCATCCCAACCTGTGTCGCGATGCGCCCCGCGATTAAACTGGCTTCTTCGGTTTCGTCATAGGTTGCGTGTACTTCAACCGGTGCGCCCTCGCCGATATCAGTCCATAATTTTTTGTCTGTCCGAACTTTGTTTTTGCTAATGACCGACTGTGCCGACGACAAAATTGCATTTGTCGATCGATAATTCTGTTCCAATTTGATAACCGTTGCGTCCGGATAATCCCGTTCAAAATTTAAAATATTCGTAAAGTCCGCCCCGCGCCAGCTATAGATCGACTGCCAGTCGTCACCGACGACGCAAATATTATGCGAATCATTGACCAGATATTTCACAATCGCGTACTGAGCAGCGTTTGTGTCCTGGTACTCGTCAATCAGAATATGTTTGAACGATGTACGCCATTTTTCACGGATTTCTTTGTTATCGCGAAGCAACCGTACAGTTTCGATCAGCAGGTCGTCAAAATCCAACGCACCTGCGGCTTTGCGCAACTTTTCATAACGTGCGTAAATTTTGGCAATTTGACGAAGGTGAGGATAAGTCGACGCGGCCTCAAAGTCCTCAGGTGTTCTTAGTTCATTTTTCGCATTACTAATTACGCTGCTGACGGCGCGTGGTTTGATTTGCTGCGCATCTATCGACAATTCCTTCATCGCCGATTTGATCAAACTCTGGCGATCATCTTCGTCATAGATCACATAGTTGGGCGTGATACCAATCGCCTGACCGTCCTGCCTGAGGAGGCGCACACATATACCGTGAAATGTACCCATCCAGGGCATGAATGAACGCGGCACATCATGGCCGCTAGGGTTGGTTAATTTCCACACACGTTCGCGTAATTCGCGGGCAGCTTTGTTGGTAAATGTCACAGCCAATAATTCATTCGGCCATACCGATTCGTGTTGCATCAAATACGCGATGCGGTGCGCCAGCGTTTTTGTTTTTCCGCTGCCCGCGCCCGCCAAAATGAGCACAGGACCAGACGCTTGGCGCACAGCTTGTGACTGCGCCGGATTTAAACCCTCGAGACTATCCATTAATTCCAGTATACAGGATGTGTGCCGTTACAGACCAATGCTGAATAAAATATAAACTGCACCAGCGCCTACGGCGGCTGATAATACAATTACGACAAGTACGATGCCTGTAATTTTGAGAGCGCCCATTTTCTTTTTCGGCGCAGCCTTAAGTGGTTGATGATAATTTTCAATATCATAAATAGTAGGTGTCGTAGCTTTTTTGTCATGATGGTCTTTATTGTGACCCGCGCGCGCTTCATCATTATGAATACCACCCGTGTCGCCCGATTCCGCGTGACGCATTGCGTCCTCATCCAGTAGCGACTCGTCAACAGGCTCTGATTCAATCGACTGCAGAGCACGTTCTTCTTCGCTCAATTCCGGTGTAATATCACTCGGCTCAGCGAGCTTCTGCGCATCGTCCTGTCTATCGTTACCATCGCCGAATACCTCGACACCCTGTTCCTCTGGTTCTTCGGATTGAGGTTCTAGATCTGCACCGCCGAGTGGCCGTTTTTCGACTTTTGCGTTTGCGTCTGGGAGAAATGGCGTGACAAGTAGTTCATCTTGCTGCTTTGTCGTCTCATGGTCTTTATCCGTCGGTGGTTCTTCTACACGAGAGACAGTCATGATTGGACGACTCGGAACTGGCATCGTTGACGCTGTCGTCGATTTCATATCTAGCGCTGGATGAACAACATCCATAAATCGACTGCCTGTCGTTGGTCGACGAGCAGCAGGCGGACGAACGTCAGCTGTTTGTTCGAGCTTCGGTTCTTGCTCTGACTCTGACTCCGTTTCTGACTTTTGCTCAGACGGCTGTTCATTCTTTTGTTCGTCGTCAGATTCCTCGACCGGTAATTTTGGCGCAGGTCCATCTGTCTCAGCATCGGGTGAAAAATCCTCAACGACGGTTTTTTCACGTTCACCTTCGAGCGTTTCACTGCCAATACCACGTGCGACTTCGCCTAGTTTGTCGTACATTAGATCTTCACCTGGTTTTAATGTGTCCTTGACTTCAAGCGTCTTTGTCTTCGGCATGTCGTCTTCTGGCTCTTTGACACCACCCATTAGGCTATTAACGGCCTTGTCGAGTTCATCAAAATCGATATCAGAAGCCATTAGTTATTCTCTCTAGCGTGATGTGCTGCCTCAACAATTGTCGTAAATTCATGCTGGTTCAGGCTCGCACCGCCAACTAATAATCCATCGACGCCAGTAGTTGCCAGATACGTTGCCGCACTGTCACTTTTGACGCTACCGCCATACAGAACGCGGACATTTTCGGCAGCAGTTTTTCCATAAAGGTGTTCAATTTGACGACGAATTGTTTGGATAGCTTTTTCAACGTCTTTCGGCGTTGCGTTGTTGCCAGTACCAATTGCCCAAACAGGCTCATAGGCAATAACGACGTTATGGAATTCTTCGCTGGTGACATTAGCGAGACCCGCAAGCAACTGATCATGAATAACGCCGTTCGTTTCGCCCAAACTACGTTCGTGAGCTGTCTCGCCAATACACAAAATCGGTTTGAGGTCTGAACGAAGTGCAGCCTGGACTTTACTGCGAATGTCTTTGGCATGTTCATGGAACACATGTCGACGTTCACTATGACCAACCAAGACATAATCAACTAGTCCTCGTAGTTGCGCAGCCGATACTTCACCGGTAAATGCACCGAAATCGCGCCAGTAGAAATTTTGTGCAGCTAATTTGAACTGTCGACGATCAACCTGTAGGCTAATCGATTGTAGCGCCAATAGCGTCGGCGCCAACACCACTTCGACATCACGGTGCACGGCAATTGTTTGTGCCAGTTGATGCACAAATACGCTCGCCTCATGAATATTAAGGTTCATCTTCCAGTTCGCGACAATGAGTTTCTTTTTTGCTGACATAATACTTATGCTTAGTTTATCGTATTTTCTATCGGGCGTCGAGTAAACTTTCGACCCCTGGTAATTTATTGCCCGCCATCAGATCCAATCCAGCCCCGCCACCAGTGGAAACGTGGGTAAAGCTGCCGCCATTGTTGGCGTCCCATTTCAGTACAAAATCAGCCGTATCACCGCCACCGACGATCGACGTAATCTCAGGATGCGTCGCGAGTGACAACGCGACCCTAGCCGATCCATGGGCAAAATTATCGTATTCCGACATGCCGAGCGGACCGTTCCAGATGACAGTTTTGGCTTTTTCGATAATTGCTGTGTAATTTTCAATGCTTTTATCACCGATATCAAGCGCCATCTCATCATCGGCAATCTGGTCGACAGTTTTATTGACCCGTTTTTCACTGTCTGATAATTCATGGCCAACAGCAACATCGGTTGGCAAGACAACAAACGTATCGACATCGTCGCCTGCTTTTTTGTGAGCAGCAGCATAAATACTATCAAGCGTCTCTTTTTGATCCGTTTCGGCCTTACTTTTGCCTACCGCATGACCTTTGTACGCCAAAAATGTATTTGCCATTGCGCCACCAACGAGCACCGTATCGGCCAGTTTGACGAATCGCTCGACAACCTTGATTTTGTCGCTCACCTTGGCACCACCCAATACGGCGACGAATGGATGTGCAGGATTTTCCATTGCCTGAGAAATTGTGACGTATTCTTTTTCGAGTAGTAGGCCAGATACGCTGGGAAGAAAATGCGTGATTGCTTCAGTACTAGCGTGCGCACGGTGGACAACGCCGAATCCGTCCTGAACAAAAAAGTCCGCTTGAGCAACCCGAGCGATTGCTTTGGCGTATTCCATGTCATTTTCTTCTTCGCGTGGATCAAAACGGAGGTTTTGCAGCATCACAACGCTGCCCTCTGGGGCCTTTTTGACCGCCTGAAACGCCGCATCGCCAATCGTGTCATCAACAAAAATAACTTTTTTACCGAGTAGTTCGCTCAAACGATCTGCCGCCGGTTCCAAACTACATGACAAATCACGCCCTTCTGGTCGTCCCAAATGGCTCATCAACACCAGTGAACAGCCCTGTTCCAACAGATATTGCAACGTCGGCAAACCTGCACGAATACGCAAATCATCACCCACCTTGCCGTCTTTTAACGGCACATTGTAGTCAACACGAACCAGCACACGGTAATGTTTGCCGTGATGCAACGGTAAATCACGAATTATTTGCTTAAAGAATCCCACCCTTTTATCTCCTCTTATGCTTATTCTAGCACACGGACGCGAATTGTATCGGTACCACCAATGAGCCCTGGCTGGCGACCACTGACGATGACGACTGTCACCGGCGATTCTTCACCGAAAAATCCCTGAGATTTAAGTTCAATAGCCAAATCAAATCCAGCAACCTCGCCATCGGGACGAATAAATGATTTGTTAGCATAACTGAGCGCTAATTGCTGCGCCGATCGCGGCTCGCTCGTGACGCTAATAATTGGCAGGTTGGGACGATGTGCAGCAATATTCGCCGCCGTAGCGCCCGATCTAGTTTCCGCAATGATTGCACTGGCGCGGATTTGTTCCGCCAAACTGACAGCAGATGCACTGATTGCGTCGCGCGCCGTTCGTTTGCCTTTCAAAATATCTGTCAGAGGTGCGACGGCTATATGTTCTTGTGTGTACAGAATGACCTTTTTCATCGCTGCCACTGATTCAATTGGATATTGGCCATTGGCAGTTTCGTCGCTGAGCATCACCGTATCAGCGCCCAGTATAACCGCCGTTGCAACGTCGCTCACTTCGGCGCGAGTTGGCTCTGGTGCGGCAACCATACTAGCCATCATTTGCGTTGCGACAATTGATAATTTGCCGTATTTTCGGCAAAGAGCAATAATTTTGCGCTGAATAATCGGGACAATTTCGGCACCGGCTTCGACCGCCAAATCACCACGAGCGACCATAACACCGTCGCTTGTTTTGACAATCGCCTCCAATACGTCATCTTTGATCGCCGCCTTGGTTTCAATTTTGGCAATAATTTGCGCATCCGACCCGTGGCTGACTAATATCTGTCGCAGGTTACTGATGTCTTCGGCAGACTGCACAAAACTGAGTGCGACGTAATCAATGTCCTTGGTCGCGCCGTATTCAATATCACGCATGTCTTTGGGAGTCAGAATATCACCGCCAAAGTCAGTATCCGGCAGGTTAATGCCTTTGCGGCTCATTAATACGCCGTCATTTTCAACCCGGACCACAACAGCCGTATCGCGAGGTATATCAATAACTGTCGTACGGACTTTGCCGTCAAATATATAGATTGGTTCACCTATTTTTACCTTTTCAGCCAGGTTGTACTGTGTCGGCAACAATAGCGCCCCGTCATGTTCGATGCCGTATTCCAGCGTGATCTCGTCGCCTTTTTTGACATCAATTTTGTGCTGCAGGTTGCCCAAACGAATTTTGGGACCCTGCAAATCCTGCAAAATTGCGACGGGTTTGTCAACGTTTTTGCTAGCCTGGCGAATCCAGTCGATTTGTCGATCGGCATCCTCGTATTTGGCGTGGCTAAAATTCAGACGGTAGCCGTTCACGCCCGCCTTTGCCATTTTTTCTATCATTTCATAACTGTCGATTGGTGGCCCGACAGAAGCCAATATTTTTGTTCGTTTAAAAATACTACTCATTACTAGGATTATAGCACGATGACATCTGTTGGAATGTGAAAAGCCCCGCCCACGCAACAATGTGCATGGACGGGGCTTGTTGTGACACTCACTCGTGAGCGAGGTACACGATTACCGTACCGGTACCATTGCTCTCGTCACGAGAGTATTCAACGGCAAACGGAACCTTGTCTTTGACACCAATACCGAATGTCGTTACACCTTCGAACGACCCGGCAAATTTAATGTGGCGCAGACTACCGTACTCGCCCCCAGTGCGGTATTCGTATCCATTCCAGGATGCACCATCAACAGGAGCATAGATTGTCAGCTGCAAATCTGCCAGACCAAACAAAGACACCGGAACACCCGTCGGGTCATCGGTTACTTGTGGCACGTACCGCGCTACAAAACCCGGTGCTTCAGACGATGCAATGCGAAACACAATTGTGTCATAGCACGAACCTGCGCTCGGCAATACGTCAGCAATCGGTCCGCTAACCATATCTTGGCCGTTGCCAATATCGTCGTCAGTGTTCCAATCCGCCGTCGAACCACTGTCTTGTTGGCAGCCCTTAGGTACCGGCGTGACAAGCGTCTGAGCAGTTACCGTAGGCCAAACAGGTTTGGGCGATGCTGTCACCGTCACCGTCGTTGGTGTCAGTGTCGACGTTGTTGTCCGAGTCACCGCAGTTAACGGCGGCGTTGTCGTCACTCCGGAAGGCAACGCAGTATTTTGTCGTGCCAGTATTGTTGCTCCCCAAAACCCTGCGACCAGGGTTATCAGGAGTACAAGAAATATGGTGTACTTCCCTCTCATAATTCACCTTAATGATTGTATGAATAGGATTGCAACATTATACATCTTTTGTCCAGTATGCAAAAGTTTGTCACCAGATATGAATGAGCTATTTTTGGTATAATAAAAGGAACAGGAGGAAGATTGTGCACGAGCAACGTCCGACGTTCGTCCGAGAATATTTCCGAATCTTTATAGGATTGGTCATCTTTCTTGGCGGGTGTCTATTAGTATCGCACTCGATCGAATTCAACGGCCTCGCACTTACATTACCCGCCATTCTGATATTGGTCGGAGGTATTCTAGCCGGCATAGGTGGCGGGCCTGGCGCGCTACTGGGCATGTTTATGGTATTTACTGGCGGATCACTGCTACTCCACGCAGTCGGTCTGATTGATTTCCCTTTCATTGTCGCGTTTTTCGGCTGGATTATGTTAGTACTAGGCGGAATACAAATCGTCTATTTTGGGTACAAGATCTGGCAGAAATGGAAAACAAACGACCCGGGTGACAGTGGGGTTGATGATTTGGATAAAGTGGATTACTAAACAGGGTTCGATTCCACCGCAGGAGGCGCCAAAGAAAATATCCCATCAGACGATGGGATATTTTCTTTGGTGATCTCACCGGTCCTACGCTTCGATGTTCTCGCTATTCTAGCGAGGAACATCGGCTAGCTACTGTACAAATCAAAGATTTGACAGTAGGCGAACCCTTCGGCGTTCGGTTCCAGCGAATGAATTCGCTCAAAGAAAAAAGTCCAAGCTAAAGCCTGAACTTTTTTCTTTGGTGATCTCACCGGGAATCGAACCCGGATTGCCAGGATGAAAACCTGGTGTCCTAACCGTTAGACGATGAGACCAAATTTTGAGAGAAATGAAGCGAAAATACTTGTATTTTCGACCATTTCCGAAAAATTTGGGCGCAATTTGATCTTGAGATCAAATGGAGACCGAATCTATTTAGCAATGTACTAACACCGCTTTGGCAGTGGACTCTGACAAATATACCAAATTTGAACCGTTTTGTCCACCCCTGTTGATGAGTTTTATGATTTCATATATCTCTGCTGTTTATCGGTCGAATTATGGCTAAATCATATCTGTTTTTTGCATAATTTTAAGATTTCACTTGTGCTTATTGCGTAAATGTATCATAGGAATTGACTTTTTGCCGTTTTTGTGATAATCTAATAAAGACGGTTGCACAGAGGCGGAAAAGCTTGTGTAACGGTGGACAGCTTAACAAATCAGATTGTTATAGTACATGTTTTTGTTGCATTGCAGCGCTTTTGCCACCATCCCTATGGATTGTGGTATTTGCGCTGCAATCGCAGCAATGCCCGTACATATAAACGTTATTCATCCTTCCCGGGGAATGGCTAGTTGAGATCTCGTGACTACGAGGATTCAACTAGCTGTTCCCCTACCATGGGCAGCGAACCGCGGATGCGGACCAATATGCTCGCATCCGCCGCGAGCCCACAGTATAGGAAGGATAGGTCAGATGGTAGACGAAACACCACGACCGACCCCACAGAAGGGAACGCGTGAGCCTGAAAGCGAACGCGAGCCCGAGGAGTGGTCGGCCGGAAAGATCGCCGGTGCCATTTTAGGTGTTTGCGCAATTGTTGCGGCACTCATTTTGGCGCTTTCGAGTTGTGGATCCGATAGTCCCAAATCGATCAACACTTTGCCTGATGCGCCGACGTCTGCCAACACGGCATGCGACGGTTTGTCAGTGACGTACCTCGACCCGCACACGGGCGAAGACGTTATTACCGGTGGTATCCCCAAAGATCCCACCGAAAGCAAGCAGTTCATCGCTGATCGTGCGACAGATCCAAGTGTGTTCCAGTGGTATTACAACCATTCGTCACTCGTCGATATACTGAACCAGCCGAAGATTTCGGATCCATGGTCTCTCGTCACCGAGCCTCATATGCTCGGTGCGTGTTGGACCAAGGAAGGTCAGAAGATGTATGACGACTGGCACCTGGTCTGGATGATGACCGATGCTCATGCGGCACCGCTCCCGGCAACGGGCGCAAACGCCGGTGTAGCATCGGACGGTTCCGCCATTCAGTCAGTTGGAGCTATTCCGGCTGGCACTGCAACGGAGTTTACTTATCGAGATGCCAATGGCAAACCGATTAGTAAGACTCTTGTTCGTAACGAATGTGGTAACGTTGTTGTGCCGACGCCAGTTCCTGGCGTGCCGAGTAAGCCGTCTGTTCCGCAGACGACGCCTCATATGGTCACAACACCGCCGCCTCCACCTACGACAGAAACGCCGCCACCGCCGACAACAACAACGACGACGACGACGACGACGCCGCCACCGCCGACAACGACAACGTTGCCGCCGAAGGTATCGACAACAAACCCGGCAAAGCCGCCTGGTATTGTGCCGTTACCGCTTGATCCCGTGGATACACTCCAGCCGAGTCCGCCGACCCCTCAGCCATCGTGCAATCCGTGCTATTCTCAAGCTTCATCATTCAGTAACTCCCGCCCTCGCCGGGCGTGGATTTCCATGGCCCAGGATTTTCTTTCCCAGGAAGAAGTCGATGCCCTGCTGGAGGGTGTCACTGGCGAGAGCCAGACGCCCGTCGAGGAGGCCGCCCAAAAGGGCGAGGTTCGCAACTACGACATGTCGAGCCAGGAGCGCATCGTGC
>JAUPWL010000004.1 GCA_030916565.1 Patescibacteria group bacterium
AGTGCTGAAAAATTTGCTGGCTCTGGCTTCAAAGGCGTCGAGGAGAGAAAGAGAGCCGAGGCTGAAGCGCGTAAACCGAAGCACTCCTATGACGAATTCTTTACGTGGTCTACAACGATGCTCGAATCACTGTACGCTCGTGCCTTTGGCGGAACGCAAGCTGACAGACAGGAGCGGTGGGCATATATAAATTCACAATGCAGTATATTCCGAGATATTGATGGCGATGGCGACAAGGACCAGTACTTCGATAAGTCGTGTCTTCAAGATAAATACAAAGGGTACTTGAAACCTAGTGCTTTTGATTACGGCAGTAGTGTCGAAAATGGAGGTAGCTGGATCTGTCCTGCCGATGGTGAAAAATACTATTCTTACATTTGTAGTAGATATGGTGACCTAATCACGCAGGTTAGTGCTGAAAAATTTGCTGGCTCTGGCTTCAAAGGCGTCGAGGAGAGAAAGAGAGCCGAAAAAACATACAATGAAATTGCATTACCCAAAGGCGCTAGCTAGCTGACCACTGTATAACTATCCTCAATCAACCTCAAAATCTGAGAAAAAATTTGTCCGCTGTTGCTAGACGATTCTATAAACAGAATAATGAATGAGTATCTAGCGATCAATACACCCCCTGGAGCATGTCCTAACGCTATAGGAGGGGTTTTTATCATAAAGATGGGTATAGTATCGTGCAACAGATAGGGTTATAATTAAGCAACATGTTGGGAAAGACTGTAAACGGCTACGCGATTGTAGAGTATTTGGGCAAGGGAGGCTTCGGGCTTGTATTTCGTGCCGAAAAGGGCGGTAAGAGCTACGCAATAAAATTCATCAGGACAGAATTTATTCGCAGTGATTTAGAGATGAAGCGAATAGATCGCGAAATAGCCGCCCTCAACAAGGTGAAAAGCGAACACACAGTAGAGTACTACGACAGTGGTGAGTACACAGAGGACTTTACAACCTATCGGTATATTGTAATGGAGTACCTCGAAGGCCAGACCCTAAGAGAGAGGCTGAATTCAGAAGACAAGATATACGACGAAAAAGAAGCATTGGCATTAGTAGAAGAGATATTGACGGGCATCAGTAGTATTCATGAAGCAGGCATTATTCACAGGGATGTCAAACCTGAAAACATATTTCTTACTTCTAACGGAGTGAAGATACTTGATTATGGTCTATCTAAAATAATTGATTATTCATCAATTACGCAGACAGGATCGCCACTCGGTACATTTTTTTATATGTCTCCGGAGCAGGTAAAAGGTGAGCGCGAAATTACTCCAGCGAGCGACTTCTATTCTATAGGTGTCATGCTGTACGAATTATTGACTAAACAGATATTATTTTATCCATCATCTGACGCGCAGATCATCTATAAAACCATTAACGAAAAGCCCCCCTATCCCTCGAAGATCAATGCGAAAATATCCAATCGTGTTGAAGATATTGTCCTTAAGCTCTTAGAGAAAGATGCTTTCAGGCGATACAAAACAGTTGAAGATATAATAAAGGCATTCCATGAGCCAGAAATTAAAAAAGGCACAGTATCTGTAGATAAGCTAAAATTCTATGCACGTATAATTCAGACCGACACCGAAATAGTTAAGGCGTATATTGCAACTGGTGAGCAGTTTGATGGTGCAGATTTCCCGATTAATCTTCATAAAGGATACAAAAATCTTCACAAAGCCCTGAGAGATAAAGGTGCATCTTTTGATTTTATCGCCGATCCTGGGACGAGTCGACTAACATTCTCCAGTTTTAGCAAGACGGCGGGCTTGAAGGCACTCCCATATGCACCTAGCGGATACGATGTTCTCGACTCATCTGATTTCTCAAGCGTTCAACAAATAAAAGACTATGTCGCCGAGGTGATAGATTTACAGGTATCCAATGGCTGTAATATGTTAACAGCTCCATTCTTCTGGTTTGATAATACTAAAGATGACTGGTACGAAGTTAATCTTAAAATGCTTCGTGAGAGTGCAGATTATGTACGTACAAGGTATTCACAATACAAGTTACTCGCGACCATTTGTACTCAAGCAGAGATTCTTTGCCGTAAGACTGAGCGGGAAACGATCATCGAGGATTATGGTAATTGTAATTTTGATTATCTCGAAATGTTTATTGATAAAATTTATGAAGATACAACAGAAATTCAGCTCTATAACTACATCTATACTGGGCTTGCGATAAAAGAGTTCAACAAATCAAATCTTATTGCTGGAAGGGTGCCTGCAATAGGACTCGGATTGCTAACGGTAGGATTCGATGCAATCACATCAGGATTGGGTGTTACTGGCTGTAGTGATACCGAAATGAGCGATAACTTCCAAAAGCCTCGGCTCCATTTCATGCACCAGAGGGCGAAAGAGATTGCCGAAATGAATGCCCTTGAACCAGCGGAACGAAAAGATTACTTCTTTGCAAAGATCGATACGGCGTATGCCCTCCAGGTGGAATTGAATAAGACTATTAAGCTCGGCTCACCGAACTACCTAAACACATGGAAAGAAGTGTTGGCTAAATTTTAACTCGTGAGAGCGCGTGATAAGAAGAGCTCTTTGGCGAACACGCCCATAGCGTCTTCGTAAAAGGACAAATAATCATCTTTTTTAGCCCGCCGCTTGAACTCAATTGTACCGTTTTCCTCATTAAAAACTATTAAGCCTACGCCGCACTCGTCTAATAATTTATAGTCTATATTCTTTTCGTATTTTCCCAATATTGCTAAGTAGCATTCATCTGTAAAACTTTTATACCTGCGTGCTTGCTTAATGCCACTTTTCCAATCACTTAGCTTAGCCTCAATAGCGACAATCTTTTTTGCAGAGTTTTTCTCTAAGGGCTTGATGCGTACATATCCAGCCTTGGCCTTTAAGGCATATCCTCTCTCGATCATCAACTTAATTACCTTAAGCGATGATACCCTGCTTAGTCCGGTTATTCTTTGCACATCGTTTACAGTAAACTCTTTGTTCTTGAAGGTTGAGAGAGCAACCTGTACAGCGTAATAATTGTCTAACGGCAATCTTGCTGTTTGATTATGATTTTTGAAGTTTTTTACAAAGACTAAATCAGCTATGCCGTAGCCAGCTGAAAATTCTTTTACCGTGGTGTTTGTTTTGAAAGCGGATTGTAAGCGTTTTGAAAGCTCGTGAACCAGCTCTGCTTCTGTTTTTATTTGCATAATACTGCTTATGCCAATACTAGTATCAATAGCTAAGTTGTGCAACCCCATATCACTTCTTATTATACGCCCCACTATGGGCGAGTAGAAGAATATTAACTATATATTATTAGTTCTACTCTAAGCTGGAATATATCCTGCTACTGTTATAACCCTCATATAGTTGTATAGTTCGAGTATTTCGCTACAGATTTCGTTCCATTTCGATGTCAGGTAGTTCACCAAAGAAAATAACCCATCCCTGTGATGGGTTATTTTCTTTGACGCATTTCATGCGGCGGAACCGAACGCCGAAGTGTTCGTCTACTGTCAAATCTTTGATTTGTACAGTAGCTAGCCGATGTTCCTCGCTAGTATAGCGAGAACATCGAAGCGTTGGACCGGTGAGATTTAACGCGAAAGAAAGCACGAAGTATTTTCTTGAGCGAGAGAACGGAAGGGCGCAGTGAAACAGAGCGATGTCCCCGTAATGCCATCAAATACCCTTTGACAACTGTTTGATTATTTGTAATTCATACTGATGGTTGTGATAGTAAAAAAGCCCAGTCATAACATACGTTACGGCTGGGCTTTTTGTTTGAGTAGGGGAGATGTTACTTCTTGCTATTTTGGTAATACACGTAGGCAACGAGGCCGACAACCAGCAGAACCAAGAACCAAACATTCGACACGATACTCAGCGCGCCCCACAGTCCGAGCGTCAACGCCAACGACGCAACAACCGTCCGTGTCACCGGATTGTCAACAGAACCTCTGTAACGATAAACCATCGCAGCAACAACCAGCAGAACAATTCCAAAGAACATTTGAATCTTTCCCTTCTCTCATTCATAGGTACGTGGACGGCACAGCGCCGCACCAACTTGCACCACGATACAGTTGTCCACATATAAATGTCAACAGAATTTCAACTCTCTATTTCATGTCATCGCTTCAATCGCTATACTAAATATATGGCTCAAAAAACAACTTCTCTACCCAAATGGGTAAGGGTACTGCTCCCAGGAGCAATCATACTCGTATGGTTAGCACTGGGTGGAATCGGCGGGCCTTACTTCGGAAAAATCAGCCAAGTAGCAACGAACGACCAGTCGAGCTTTTTGCCAGCTAGTGCAGAATCGACAAAAGTCAGCAACGAACTGCAAAAATTCCAAACGCAAAAATCAATCCCTGCTATCGTTGTTTTCACTAAAAATGATCAGAAACTTCCTGACGATGCAGTCACCAAAATAAAGACAGAGACGCTCAAACTGTCGTCGCTGCCCGAAGTCAGCGGATCAGTATCGCCGCCAATTGTCTCAGATGATGGCAAAGCTGCTCTCGTGGTGATTAACGCCAAAGACGACGCCGATTACCGTGTCTTTGTGCCAGAACTCAGGAATTCACTCACGTCCGCCAACCTCGGCGTTGATTTCAAAATCACCGGACCATTCGGATTCCTCTACGACCTAGGCAAGGCATTCGAGGGCATCGACGGTATCCTCCTTCTGGTTGCACTCGCCGTCGTGTTCGTCATTCTGCTCGTCGTCTACCGGTCTCCGACGCTACCATTCCTCGTCCTGCTCAACTCGATGTTTGCGCTGTCGGCCTCTATATTGGCCGTTTATTATCTGGCAAAGGCAGACATCGTGACTATCAACGGTCAGGTACAGGGTATTCTGTTCATCCTCGTTATCGGTGCAGCAACCGATTACTCACTGTTATTCATCTCGCGCTACCGCGAAGAATTAACTCGACATAAACAAACCTACCAGGCAATTCTGACCAGTTGGAAACGATCTATCGAACCAATCGCAGCAGCTGGCGCAACCGTCGTTGCCGGTTTGTTATGTCTATTGCTATCAGACCTCAACTCTAACAAAGCCCTCGGCCCAGTCGGCGCCGTCGGTATTGTTATGGCAGTCATCAGTTCAATGACACTCCTCCCAAGCCTACTGCTGATGGGTGGACGCAAATTATTCTGGCCACGCATGCCACATTTCAACGGCGAAGACGCCGCGCTGACCGTACCAAAAAACAGTGTCTGGCCACGTGTTGCACGTTTGGTAGAATCACACACTCGAACCGTATGGATTGTCAGTGGACTGACGCTACTCGTTCTATCCGCAGGTATTCTACAGCTCCGTGCTGATGGTGTTGCGCAAAGTGATTTGATCCTCGGACCATCAGATGCACGTGAAGGTCAAAAGCTCGTCGACAAACATTTCCCAGGCGGATCAGGTGCACCGACACAGGTCATCGTCGCCCAGAACAACGTCGATAAAGTCGTCGCGGCCATCGAAAAAGACAGCGACGTCGCGACCGTGTATGCACGTGCGAACAATTCGCCAACTGGGACAATCCCATACGGCAAAACGGCAGACAAAATTACCGCACAGATCCAACAGGCAACAAAAGCACTCGGCCCTCAGTTTGCCTTTAATCCATTCGGTAATGCAACGCCAAAAGTCATTGACGGCGAGATCCTCCTCGAAGTAACACTCAAAAGCACTAGTGACTCGATCGATGCGCAACACACCGTCGAACGCCTCCGTACTGCCATTCATGATGTTGATACATCTGCCAGCGTCGGTGGTGCAGCGGCAATTCAACTTGATGTTCGCAAAGCAGCCCTGCACGACCAAATGGTTGTTATCCCAGCCGTGTTAGTGGTCATCACGATCATCTTGACGTTGCTGCTTCGTGCCGTCTTTGCACCACTACTACTCCTCGCGACGACCATCGTGTCATTCACCGCGACACTTGGCGTGTCAGCACTGCTGTTTAACCACGTGTTTAATTTCCCAGGCGCAGACCCATCGATCGTGCTATTCGGATTCATATTCCTTGTCGCACTCGGTATCGATTATAATATCTTCCTCATGACTCGCGTCCGCGAAGAATCACTACATCGCGGCACACGCAAAGGCGTCCTGGTCGGGCTGGTCGCAACTGGCGGTGTCATCACATCTGCCGGTATCGTCCTGGCATCGACATTCGCCGCACTTGCCGTACTGCCAATTTTGTTCCTCGCGCAACTCGCATTCATCGTTGCATTCGGTGTATTGAACGACACAGTCATTGTCCGTTCACTGCTCGTACCTGCGTTGGTATACGATATCGGTCGCAAAGTTTGGTGGCCAGCCAAAAAACCGCGCGAATAAATCAGCACTGATTGACCACGATTATCGATAGTGCTATATTCTGCCCATGGAAAGAGGACCGCACAATCCTAATCATCTTTCGGATTATGAGAAGTTTGCTTGTGATGTCTACGATGATGTCGACTACATTGTCACGCAACGTGACACGCCGTCGATGTACGAGTATTTTGACGAACGTTACTGCAAATTACAGCTGACCGAACAAGAACTGGCCGGGGTTGCCAATATTATGCTGATGCATTTTATTGATCCGCCGCACTCTGTCGAAATAACGCTCCAGGGTCGCAATCCCTACATCTACAAGGATATCCAGAGCGGGTACGTTTGGATCACACTCAAACACAATGACGAGACCAATGCCGAAATAACGACCGAATATACCGTATGGATGGATCGCAAAGAAAAAAAGCCAATAAACGCATTCAAAGACGTCAAACGCGCCGTTATCCGTAACGATGCCGGTGCATACGGACTATTGTCATTGCCACTAGACCTCAGTCATATTTATTATGATGGAGCCCCGATTGGCCAAGATGAACAGTGCGCCATCACCATGATGCTCAAACATCTCCAACGTTACAAAAACGCATAATATTCCGACAATTGAAAACCCCCACTCATGCGAGTGGGGGTTTAGGGGAATGGCTATTTGTCATAGTTGTGCGTATCGGTCATATCTTTCGTCGTCTGAATCCCATACCGTACAACGAACTCATCAGACATCCAAATAAACAGCACCAACACGATTGCTACAGACGGCAGCACATTAACCAGCAGATGAATGCCAGCCAACATCACAGTAATCACTGCAATTGACGTCATGAACAGCGTACCATACAATGCTCGTAACCGCAGCGACCTTGTGGCTAATATGCCCATCAGTAGCAATGCACAGACAAACATCAGTATCTCAGGTATCTCATACATGTTGACTCTCGCAATCAATAGATGGAATGTGCTATCGCGTGCATCGTTGAGCGCACCCGATGACCACCATTATATCAGACAAATCAATAATTATCTGGCGTTATCAATTTTGTGTGATATAGTATGCGTATATATGAGTCAGTTTGAGAAATTCTACCGTGACGAACTCGAACCGTACGAGCAAGATGTTGATAACCACAACGAGTTTATCGAATCGTGGATTAGTTTCCGCGACAAAGAAGACCGAATGCTCCATACACTGTCACTGACCATGTCTGGCGACGCCGGATCAACATGGCCCGAAGTCATCGACGCCGTCGAGACAATCAAATATGAATACATCGAGGACCTTGAAGCACTGAGTGAAGTCATTTTCGATACTATCGAACGCGACGAAGCGGTCAAAATCTGGGCCAACGTCATCGACCAAACATTACGGGCACGCCTGCGCCTGATGACCTTTATCGATACCAACACCGCTTTCGAATTGCCACCAATGTCCGAACTCGAAACTAACGCTGCGGCCTATGGGGCAGGGCATGAACGCGCTCGCGTCGATGGACTACTCGAATCCGCAAACGAACCGACCGACGACGAACATTACGAACAGATTGGTATCGAACGCCTCCACGAAATCCTCGCAGACGATGACATTGAATGGAATGATCTGTCAGTGGTATCCGAAGGTGACGAATACGCCGAATGGGTCCTCGATGAAATTATCGAAAACCTCGAACAGCATATCACAGACCTTCTCGACACTGCACCGCGCGAACTATACAAAGAATAGCGTATAATAAGTGGTAACACTGAATAGGGGAACCACATGAAAGCTATCTGGAACGACGTCGTTATCGCCGAAGCACCACAACAAGATTTAATCCGTATCGAAGGCAACTGGTATTTTCCGCCAACTACTGTCAAACGTGAATATTTCCAGGATAGCGACCACCACACAACCTGCCACTGGAAAGGTGAGTGTAGTTACTATGATGTCGTCGTCGATGGCAAAACCAACGACTTTGGCGCTTGGTATTATCCCGAACCAAAGGACGGCTCTGTCGAACGTGTCGGCAAAGATTTTGCTAACTACGTCGCGTTCTGGAACGGCATCGTTATGACCTAATAGGTCAGTTGCTTAAATCCTATAGATATGTTTAAATAGTATAAACGAACAGTGCGGCCGCAGATAACGATCAGTCATCCAACGAAGGTCTGCGAACATTCGTACTGATTATGGGCATGCTCAGCGGAATTGGTTTTTACATTTCGCGTGGCGGCAGGCTAGGCTATATGCGTCAACCATGGCAAACATTCTGACTGTTCGCCCCGCGTATCGATACGTCGAGCATCAAGCTCCGTGTTGATACGCGGGGCTTTTTGCATCCACCTGCGTTTCTTGACCGAGCGCGCGCAGTCATTTATAGTACCCAACAGCACCTTCCCAGATTGGAGCCACATGCGCACTATCCTGGCGGCATCCGTCGCAGCACTCATGGCCAGCGCCGCGCTGACCAGTTGTAGTACATTGGACCGATTGATTGTTGCTGGCGTTCCGGCACAGGTCGACAGCAAACAACACGACGTCTACGGCGATCCGTTTTCGGCTATATGGCATAGCGACTATACCGTCACTATCGAACAGTGCGGTACCGACATTAAACTGGCACAAATCAGCACGACTGTCACGCACCCCAGTTATGACCCGGCGACGGACTCGATCGCTGTTGGTTGTTTTTCGGTGGACTACATCGTACCCGCCAGCGTCTACGCCAAATACCAACCCGGTACAGAGGTTACGTTCGCAGGCACAGTCGGCACACCCGTGCGCAACATCGGCTAGTACTAGCCACCACCCCCGGTTCTGTATGAACCGGGGGATTTTCTTGCCACATAACACCACAGGTGAATTGATACAAAAATGCATTTATGTTATAATATTATTACTAGGAACGTCAACTTGGATCGCGGTGGAATTATCTGGCAGGCACGCCTGCATACAACCACGACCGAACGCATCGAGCCACTCGACCGCAGCGCCGGGGAATTCCATACGTTTGCATCGGACATGTTCCGTGCCCGACAGACACGTGGCGACATCACCGCGGATCAACTGCCAGATGCCTACACACAACTTGAACTCGACAGCGAATCGTATCCCCTCGGACGGGTCGCTCGCCTCGAACGCGAACTGCTATCTAGCAAACTATTGCGTCTCAACCTGGCGCTCCTGAACGAATCAGTCGGCACTATGCCCAGGTACCATGCGGTCGAATCCGACATACGCAAAATAGGGCGGGCGAGTTTTTCCTGCATGACATGAATACCTATATACACTTCCGTGCTGCTATGGAGCGGTACCAATCACGGCTGTCGAGTGGTTGCGATATCCTGACCGACGGCAGTGTCCACATGACCACGATGACACTCGAAATCTGCAATGATTGTCCCGAAATCAGCCTGCATGATGAAGCAAAGATCCTCAACCAACTCGGATTCAGCGCGTTGCATTATGCACGCATCAGCCCAGTGCAAACATCATCCAATTATTCCGACCCGTACAGCCGACGAACATCACGCCTGCTCAACCAACGGCTCAATACCGAACAGCAATCGGGTCTCGAACGATTCCTGGCCGAACATTTCACAGCAGAACAATAGGCAACAGGTCGCAATGAAAAAGCCCCGCCCGAACAGTTGATCCTGGATTGGATCACTGAACGGACAGGGCTTTTGACTTATCGGGTAGAGTGACGCGACGTGGCAGACCGCGCAGGGCGCCCTGAGCGGATGGATGCTGACGACTGAACGTCCTTTTTGCGACTGTCGACTACAGAACGCCCAATGTCATTGGTCACTTGTGACTCGCGACGATTGGGCGTACGGCTACCTGACAACCGTTCAATAGACACAGTAGGCAAACTGGCAGCAGGTTGCTGCGTCGTCGCCGGTTGAACCGACAGTTCATGCAGCTCTGACTGTAATATACCGATTCCTTGGTTGACCGCCTGTCGTAGTTCCGGCAGCGTCTGGGCCAACCGTACGACCGATGATCCAGGCTGGAACGTCGACGTCGTACTTTGATTGGTCCGGTCATAACCCAGCTCAACCAAATATCTCATCACTGGTTCAATAGCATCCAACACAGGCGTCTGGGTCATACCTTGAGCAGCGGCCATTTTGTACAGTGGCTGCAGCAGCGGCAGGCGCTGAGCGTATTCCATGATATACGTGGTATTGCCGTGCTGTTCGACCCAATTGTTCGGGTCGTTCACGTCAACATTCAAATAATTACCATGGATACTACCGGCATCTGCCAATACGTTCAACACTGACAGAACATTCAAAGGATCGATCGGAAAGTCTCCGAACAAATCGTATTGACGCATAACGTCCGTCACCTTGTATTGTGTGTCGGGCATTGCACCATTGAATGTTACTCCAAGTATCGGTACGTACAGGCCGGGCATTCTGGCCAACAATCCTCCGTTAGGACGGTTAGGACTGCCGATCAATACAAATGACATCTTATCCGCAGCCGGAGCATTGGAATCTTTGCCGTTGGCGTGATCCCGCAGCCACTGTGTCACAACTGTGGCACCTTGCGAATAGCCGAACCCGATAGCTCCGGATGCCCTAGTGTCGGTAATCAGGACGTCCAAATTGACTGCACCAGTACTGACAGAACTGTCAAACAGTGGATCATTCTTTCCTGTCAATTCCCCCATGGAGCGCGGATAAGTATTCATTGCCCAGCCATCAGTGGCTTGCTGATATACCCATCCTTGCAACTCGTGCTGCAGAACGTCTTTCAGAAATACTGGCGTTTCATTCGCAGTACCGTTTGGTCCTTTGGTACCAGGCACCAAGATTACGGTTGTTGTCAACACGACGGCTGTAGCAACCTTTAGTGCGGCGATGCCGCTCCATGTAATTAACGTAGCCAGGGCCGCAAACAGCCCATGACATACACGTCGTTGTGTCACTATATACCTTCCGATTTGTCATGCCGTCATCACAGACGGACGAGTGCATTCAATATCATACATGTTGTATGTTTGAATCTATAGATTATATCATATTTTTTATGATTTGTAAATAAATCTGTTGTTCACACCCAATCTACACTATCCACAACAATCACATTAGTTCGTGTTATGTATTGGAATATAAAAACACGCACCGATGGCTTCGATGCGTGTGACCGTTCTCGGTTAGCGATGAGAGTAGCCTAGTGGTAGGCGATCGCGCGTCGGATCCGCGACACCGGCTTGATCAGCTTGCGTTCGCTCACGTCGACGCTATAGGGATCGATACCGCCATTCACGGCGCGCACGGACATCCGCAGCGCGATGTTGACGATGCGACGCTGGCCGCTAATCTCATTATCGATCAAACTCTTCTCGTACTTCATCCTGCTTCGGTCGACCGCGTGATAGCTGGGGCGAACATCCTGCATATAGAACCTCGATCCTCGTTGAGCGAATATGTCAATCAAAATTATACTACTTTAGTTTATTTTTGTCAAACAACTCATTGTTGTACCTATAGTCAATAAATGTTCATCACAATAGTTCATTATTCACACATAAGGCAACTGGTGTTATAGTACACACACCAGTACCATATACCGGTGAACATTCCGATACAGAAAGAGGTAAAAAGTGAACACTTTTTCAGACACAGTCGTACTGCTGCTATTCGTTATCGGCTTTTTACTAGTCATGACCGGCTGTAGCGGCGGCGGACTTTGGTTCTTGATTCCAGGAATCGGCTGCATCATTGGAGTAGTCGTAATCTTGGTGAAACAAGACGCCTCATCCTAACACCTTCGCCACTGGCGACAACAACCCCGACCGCAGCAATGCGGCCGGGGCAATTTTTATATTTAGACCTTACGTTCGATGAACGTTCCCCATCTCTAGCGATATTGTAAAAATTAGATAAATATTATATAAATAAAACACTTGTCAACCGGCAGGTGTTTTTCGCTCCTTTACACAGATAGGTGATGTAGATGGCAAAAGATGCCGAACTGGATCGTCTGAAATCCGCACAGGACGCAGCGTTTCAATGTAAACAAAGTGCCTATGACGCACAGAATACAGCATGGAATCGCCGTGTCAATGCAAACACCACAATGTGCCACGCATACGATGAAAAACAGCGCGTATACGCAGAGCAAACAGATGCATGGAATAATCTGCAACGGATACGTGATCGTAACGGACCGCAGATCGATCGGCTCAACGCCCAGCAAGAGGCAGCGTTTCAGAAAATGAAACAAGCCTTTGACAACGCGTCTGCCGCGCATGATCGCCGCGACGGCGCGAGCGCACGTAGCTACGCAGACGACGGACACCGCTACAAAACGGAAGCACAAGGCTGCGTTAACGAGCGTCGCAGACTGGTTGAAGAGATTCGATCGGCAAGAGCACAACACAAAGCAGTGCGACTGACGTTTCAGCGCGCAAAAGCTGAGTTTGACTCTGCCAAGCGCGCATACGACGCAACAAAGGCCGATTATATGCGCGTACAGCAAGCGTTCGAACAGGCCAAGGCTGAGTTTGATCAGGCTGTAAAGGCATTTAAGTTCCGGCTAGAAGTGATTAAGGCAGCCAGCCAAAAACAACGGGAAGACTGGCGTAATATAGCACAGCAGGCAAGCGTACCTTACGAGTACCTAAACAACACAAAAGTTCGGAGAAACTCAGACGGTAGCTATGATGTTTTTTATGGCGGCGCAGGCAGACCCGACGGATTTGGACATGGACACGCAACACTTGACCGTTTCGGCAAAGCAACACATGACAGGCGTCCATTCGATACTAATCACCCCGAAAATTTCGCCGACGAGAATTCATACATCGAATTCCAACGATCAAAAGGCCATCGTGGCGGATGGGGTTTGGCACACCATGGCTACATCGAAGGTTGCCCGGTGACATTCGCACTCGGATGGGGCTCAAAAGAAGATGAAATATTACTTTCTGATGGGCATACGGATAAACGTACATTCCACCGCAGCGGCAATCACAATCACTATGGTCGCGAAAAGGGGCCAAATCTCAACGTACGAGATCGCGGACTCTACACCGGCCCTGGAGCATAAAAAAACGACCTGAGCCATGTCGAAAAACTGGCTCATTTTTAAGTTATAATCTAAAGAGATGAATATATTAGAATCAATACAAGAATTAAGGAGATATACAGCAAGGTGTATCGATGACCTCGCGCAACGAAATCCTGACTTTGCCGGACTGAATTCAATCGTGTCTTCACGATTCGGATTGATGGACGAGCATGCCGATGTATTCACGGACGAGACAGCAGAGTCATTGATCATCATTGCAAATGATATAAGTTCATATCCGGGCGAAAATTTTGATAAAAAGCTCGTCCAGGATTGTTTCGACATTGCCGTAGAATTGCTCAATATCGCCTTATCTACGACTGGAAATGTCGCCGACGTGATAGCCACAGCAAAATATCTCCATCCGCTTTTTTCACAAGACGACGCAACGATTGGAATAGGCTGGGATCTCGAAGAGTACGCCGACTGGTATTTTGCAGATGATGTATCTACAGCCGACAAAGAGCGCTATCGAAATGAGCTGATTGAAGACTGGAAATCAGTCGTCCTATCCCGTCTTAATCAGGCGTGATCTAAATAATCTTCCGGCGCTTCGCTGGACTACAGCAAAAACACAAAATCATGACCGGACTGCGCGGCATAGTGACTTTACGCCAATACCTGATATTTGTATGATCTAACATTTATGCTGTCATATAAAGTTTTATCGGCCGCCTGCACGTGGTACCATAGAACATCATGAACAGTCCCAAAGTTACCGTCAATCTGAACAACTATCAAGCAGTCTACGACTGGTACCAGTCCTACCGTCGGCCACGTCCTGTCACTCGACTGGCGTACAAAGCCCTCGATGTTTATTATAAACCAACGCTTCATTACGTCGACGATGCCTACGACGAATTCGACGACTTCCGCCGCGACGACACACCGCAGGTGTTCGTGCTCAACCACCTAACCAACCATTCCGACCAATTCGTCGCGTCAGCCATCGCGCATCAAATGACACCCGAAGACGTCGGCCATACGCGCGTCCTGGCAAAAGACGAATTATTCCACGGCACCCAGCGCCACTTCGTTGACATGATGGGCGCTATCCCAACATTCCGCAAAAAAGACCATACCGACACCGACATCGTCGAACGGGCGGGTGACGCCCTGATCGCATGCACCGGCAACATCGTTGCAGCAGGGCAGAACATGGCAGTGTTCGGCGAAGGCACGCACAACAAAGTCGACCCGCTCGTCCTGCAAAAACTCCGCCCCGGCTTTGCCCGCATCGCGCTCCATGCCTTTGCGCAGGGTATTGACGTCGCCATCACGCCAATCGGCATGTCATTCGGCACCAGCCTTGATTCGCTACAACCGCGCAAAGCCGTCGCCGTTATCACGCCGTCAATCCGCATCACCGCACACGACACTATCGACACGCTTGTCGATGCCACGCGCGAATTACTACAATCAGCAGTCACCCAGGCAAACGCCATCCGCGCTAAATAACGCCGACGATGTATTCCTAGTTTGTTTAATAAAATACAGTTCTGAATCGTGTCCGCTCGCTACCGGTACCCGTCCACCATATAATGCTATACTTTTAGTAATGACTACCGACAAATCACTCGCCATCTACCAAGCAGCCAATGGTGCAATCGAACTACCGATTGACGCCCGTAGCGAAACCATCTGGGCAACGCAGAAGCAAATTGCCGAGGTTTTTGATGTTAAGCCACAAAATATCACCATTCACATTGCAAACATATACGAGGAAGGTGAATTGCTCGAAAACGCAACTTGTAAAGATTCTTTACAAGTTCAACTTGAAGGTGATAGAGAAGTAAAACGAACAGTCCGACAATACAATCTCGATATGATTATTGCCGTCGGCTACCGTATCAGTTCCGGTAAGGGTACCGCGTTCCGCAAATGGGCTACACAGACCCTGCGCGGCTATATCAGCGACGGCTATGCCATCAACCCAGCGCGTATCGAACACAACCGCACGCAGTTCACGCGCGCACTGCAGGATCTCAAGCTGCTTGCTCGTGGGACCGAACATGTCGGCTCGACCGAAACCGCTGACCTCGCACTAGCATTTGCAGACACCTGGCTATCACTCGACGCATATGACAAGTCCGACCTGCCTAGTAGCGGCAACGTCAAACAGCATATCGACGTTGGCTCGCAGGAACTTCAATCAGAGCTATCCAAACTCAAAACACAACTCATCGCCAGCGGCGAGGCAACCAAACTCTTCGGCACCGAGCGAGAAAAGGGCGGCCTCGATTCGCTATTTCATAATGTGTTCCAATCATTCGACGGTAACGACGTCTACCCAACCCTCGAAGAAAAAGCCGCGCACCTGCTGTATTTCACCGTCAAAAACCACGTATTTGTCGACGGCAACAAACGCTCTGGTGCCTATGCATTCGTATGGTTTTTGCAAAAAGTCCATCTGCTCAACACGCACGAAATCAGCCCGCAAGCACTCACTGCCATTACGCTGCTCGTCGCCGAGAGCAACCCCAGTGACAAAGACCGCATGATTGGCCTCGTGCTATTACTCCTCGGCGTCCGCACGGGACAATAGCGTCGATATCCGCGTTACCGCACACGACACTATCGACACGCTCGTCGATGCCACGCGCGATTTACTGCAATCAGCAGTCACCCAGGCAAACGCCATCCGCGCCAAATAAAGCCGATGACTTCAACCCTTTAGAAATCTATTGCGCTATACAGCGACTTTGACTTGTTTTTTCTTTTTGACTTCTTTGCGTTTGTTTTGACCTTTAGACATTTTCAACTCCACGTTACTTGTTGTGGTAATAATAGCACGTTCCGGGTACTTCACCTCTACATGTGATGATGCACGTGCGGGTTGCGGCTGATCATCCATCGATTGATCGGGACAGTGACAACGAACGCAACCGACATCGATGCCAGCAACCCCAACCAAAATCCCGGCGACACAATCGTCATCATGATGACGCCCGGGATGATTAGTTCCATGATATTGCCAATAATTTCCATGGACGCAATCGACACAGTATCCGTCGCCAGCGTCACTCGCATTGCCTCGACAGCCGTTTTCGTATGTCGTCGCACACTGCGATAGGTCAGCGCATACCCGAACGCAAACGCCAGCACAATCGCCAAACTCACACGACCGAACCGCTCCCAACCTAGCAAACTCGCAATCACCATACCTAGCACTTCGCCAATGCCACATCCAATCAAACAATGATACGTATGCTGTATCGCTTGTCTGGTTTTTGCATCGATATTCATATTTTTTATTATACCCATTGGGTTAAACCATTTCATTATGTACTGTTGATGATCAGAATATAACAAATTCTTTGCCTATTCAGCATCGAATTAGACTTTAAATTCTGGACAATGGAGTTTTGATATCACAACGTAATGGTTAATTTTAAGCTATAATAAGCGGAAGATGGACAACTTTTTCGACAACAAAACTCGTAAAGTTGGCGATGACCTGCAGCATAGTATCGCAAAAGATGCAAAGATGCGTGTCTCGGCAAACCTATTTTCGATATACGGTTTTGAAGCTCTCAAAAAGCAGCTCAAACAGGTTGAATCATTCCATTTCATATACACGACACCGACTTTCCTCAAGGAAGCTAAGGAATCAAAACAGCGACGGCAATTTTCGATTAAATATCCGGCGGAGCGTGCCGTTGCCGGAACTGACTTCGAGATCAATCTCAAGAATGAGCTAAAGGGCAGGGCGGTAGCAAAAGAGACTCAAAGATGGATCGAACAGAAAGCTCGATTTAAAACGAACAAGAGTAATCGCTATATCCAACCACAGACAATCATTGAATATCCCGACAACGCATTCTTCTACAATGGTATCGACGAATTCAGCAGCGCTGGATTCGGATTCGAAAACGACAACTCGATGCTTCGCCAAGTCATCAAAGTCCCAGACCAGACGATGGCCAAGCAAGCAGTCCAACAATTCGACGACGTATGGGAAGATACAAACGCACTCGATGATGTTACCGAAGAGGTTAGTGAGTTTATCGCCAATCTATATAAAGAGAACTCTCCGTCTTTCGTATACTATCTGACGTTGTTTAATATTTTTGATGAATTTTTAGAAGACATCACAGAAGACGAACTCGCCAATGAAAAAACAGGCTTTCGCCAGTCAAAAGTATGGGATATGCTTTACGATTTTCAGAGAGATGCCGTATTGGGGGTCATCAATAAACTCGAACGCCACAATGGCTGCATCCTCGCCGACAGTGTAGGCCTCGGAAAGACATTCTCTGCACTTGGCGTCATCAAATATTATCAAGAGCGCAACAAGAGCGTACTTGTACTATGTCCAAAAAAACTCGGAGACAACTGGCAAACGTTCCTCAATAACTATGACGACAACCCGCTTATCGAAGACCGTTTCAACTACGACGTTTTGTATCATACCGACCTTCAACGTGATGGGGGATATTCAAATAATATCGACCTGTCGCGGGTAAACTGGGGCAACTATGACCTTGTTGTGATCGACGAGTCTCACAATTTCCGTAACAACAATTCACCCAAAGGTGATAAAGAAACACGATACCAACGCTTGCTAAACCATGTCATGCGCGCGGGCGTAAAGACAAAGGTTCTCATGCTCTCTGCGACGCCAGTCAATAACCGATTTACCGACCTCAAAAACCAGCTAGCGCTTGCGTACGAAGGCCACACAGACGAAGTTGATGAAAAGCTCGACACAAACAAATCAATCAATTTTATCTTGCAGCAAGCACAAAAAACATTCAACGAATGGTCCAAGCTCCCTGCAACCGAGAGGACAAGTACCGAGCTACTTCAACGGCTGAGCAACAACTACGACTTTTTCAAACTGCTCGACGGTATCACGATCTCGCGTAGTCGCAAGCATATCGCACGGTACTATAATGCTGCCGATATCGGTACATTCCCCACACGTCTCAAGCCTGTCACTATTCGTAGTGAAATTACAGACCTACCAGACTTTCCAAGCGTCAAATCACTCTACGACAGGCTTACGCGCCTTAACTTGTCTATATACACTCCAACACAATACATCCTGCCCGAAAAAGCAAATATCTACGCCCAACTTTACGATACAGATGTGCACAACACTACATTTACCCAAAGTAGTCGCGAAACAACCCTCAAAAAATTAATGCGCGTCAACTTTCTAAAGCGTCTCGAGAGTTCCGTTGACTCATTCCGCATTACACTCACAAAATTCGCCGACAACATCGAAAATAACTTAAAGGCAATCGAAGACTTCGAAAAGTCCGGGCTCGCAGGTACAGCAACTGCCACACTTCGCAACGATGATGCAGATGATGAAGAATACGACTTAGACGACTACTTTGATGATGAATTTTCACAATCTATCGGAACCAAGGTCCAGATCAACATCGCCGATCTCGATACACTCAGCTGGAAGGCAGACATGCAGCAAGATCTCGACGTTGCAAAAGCATTACTAGAGCAGCTTCATCGCGTCACTCCAGAACACGACACAAAACTCAACGATCTCAAACGCGAAATCACAAACAAATTACAAAACCCTATAAACGAAGGTAACAAGAAAGTTATTATCTTTTCTGCATTCGCAGACACAGCGAACTACCTGTACAAAAATATCGTTGAATGGGCCCGTGAGGAACACGGCCTATACAGTGCCATGATCACCGGCTCCGACAACAAGACCAATCTCGACACAAGCACGCAGTTCAATAACCTGCTGATCAACTTTTCGCCACTGTCAAAAAACCGCCATGCAAAATACGACGGCACGCCAGAAATAGACGTTCTTATCGCGACAGACTGTATTTCCGAGGGTCAAAACCTTCAAGACTGCGACACCCTTATCAACTACGACATCCACTGGAACCCAGTACGCATCATCCAGCGATTCGGACGCATTGATCGTATCGGTTCGCAAAATACTTGCATACAACTGGTAAACTTCTGGCCACAGATTTCACTCGACGACTACATCAACCTCAAAGCGCGTGTCGAAGATCGTATGATGATCGTCGACATGGCAGCTACGGGCGAAGACAACGTCCTCACCAACGAATCATCCGATCTTGTATTCCGCAAACAACAGCTTGAACGTCTGCAAAACGAAGTGGTTGATATCGAAGACATGGATACCGGAGTGTCAATAACCGATCTTGGGCTTAACGATTTTCGTATGGACCTCGTGGCAAAGATCAAAGAGGGTCAAGACTTCCGTGACACACCATCCGGTATGCACGCCGTAGCACCGAAACGCTATGAGATTGGTGCCGATCCTGGCGTTATTTATGTTCTGCGCAATATCAACGAGGCGGTTAATATCGACAAGACCAATCAACTGCATCCATTCTATCTCGTATATGTCAGCGACGACGGACAAGTCATATCCGACCACCTGAGCATTAAAAACACTCTGGACACCATGCGCGCCATAGCGCGAGGAGTAGGCGAGCCAATCCGTGAACTCTACGAAGCGTTCAACGAAGAAACCAACGATGGCAAATACATGGAGAAGTACTCAGACCTGCTGACAAAGGCAATCGGGTCGATTATCGATCTAAAGGATGCGTCCGATATCGACAGCTTGTTCAGCGCTGGCGGCACTACCGTATCGACCGAGCGACTGCAGGGGCTTAAAGATTTTGAGTTAGTGACATTTATGGTTGTCCGCTAATGTTTGATCTGCCCGCATCCACATTCGTCGACCGTATCATACCCAAGGCAAAGTTTTATGAGCGCACACACGTATCCACTACTATTCGCGACGAATTCACGTATATTATCGGTCGCATCACATGGCGTCACAAATTATCCGAATCAACGCTCAACATTCCCGAGACCGCATCCGTGCACGAAATCCAGATCTTTCATATAGAGCTCAAACAAAAGGCGATCCCGCAAAAGGCCCTTACGATTATCGACAAATCCATCCCGTATCCGATTCTTTTTATACTCACACACCAGCAGGACACCTGCTACGTCATCCAGCACAAAATCGACGCTCGGCGTCGCTATTACAAAACAGATTGGAACCAACTGCCAAGCATTTCATTCACCGGCACCACGCTAGAGTCTATCTATCAGCGGATTATTACAGGTTTTATCCTCGTCGACGAAGATTTAGGGCAAGCAAATGATCAATCTTTCGATAACATTATCGCCATCAATGCGGAGCGTGAACAACTGCAAAAAGAAATTGCCGTGCTAGAGAACAAGATCAGAAGCGAAAGGCAATTTAGCAAAAAAGTCGCACTGAACACAGAGTTACAGCAAAAAAAGCATAAGTTAAATCAATTGACTTAAGCGTAATAATTTGATATAATATAAGCATGATTAAGTCAACAGCACAACGACAGAAGGCTGTTAATGCTGCTCTCGGTTCCGTACGAGCAGAAGGCTTGAAGCCATCGAGAAAAATACAGTATGAGCTTCGGTCTTTTGCTAGCGGCAAGATGTCTCTCGACGCCGTACGCAGGAATACAATTTTGCGAGTAGCTAATTCTGCACACCGAACAAAATAGCTCAAGATATGGCAGACTATTACGATGTTAGTAGTGATCCATACATAGATCAGCAAACTGGCGTTCTACACAATAAGTTTGGCATTTTAGATCAAGATGAACTTGATGATGCAGAATCTGACATAACCTCACTTGAAATCGCAGGTCTGACAGTCAATGGCTTTACATTACTAGGTACAGTATCTCTCGCAACTTATGCTCAAATCCATAAACAACTTTTTAGCGATATCTATGATTGGGCAGGGAAGTTTCGCGTAATCAACATCGCTAAGGATGCCACGAAATTCTGTGATTATCAATTTATATCCGCCGAGGGGGAAAAGATATTCGATCAGTTACGTCAAGAAGATCTATTACAACGGATAGTCGACAAAAAAGAATACACCAAACGTCTGGCGTACTACTACTCCGAACTTAATATGCTACATCCATTTCGCGAGGGTAACGGAAGAACTCTTCGAACTTTCATCAGTGTTTTAGCTATGAACAGTGGCGGTAACATCATCGCTTGGGATCATATGGATCCGCAAGAAAATATCGATGCTTGTGCATACGCTGCTTATCACGATGAAAGCAAAGTAGAGCATATGCTCGCCAAAATACTAGACTTTGCCTAAAGAAATCACACTTCATCTAGTACAATAGTACTAACTATGGAAAAACTAGACTTACACAGCAGGGATATATTAGGTGATAATATCGAACGGATCGGGGAGCTTTTTCCGGGCGTAATCACTGAAATCAAAGACGAAAATGGCGTCACGAAAAAGGCGGTTGATTTCGACCTGTTGCGACAGCACCTAAGCGATCAGCTAGTCGAAGGTGATCGCGAGCGTTTCCGCCTAGACTGGCCGGGCAAACGCGCGAGTATACTCAAGGCGAATACGCCGACTACCAAAACCTTACGGCCGGTACGCGAAGATAGCGTGGATTTTGACACCACGCAAAACGTGTTTATCGAGGGCGATAACTTCGAGGTGCTCAAGGTACTGCAAGAAAGTTATTTAGGCAAGATCAAGATGATCTACATCGACCCGCCGTACAACACGGGCAAGGATTTCATATACAAAGACAACTTTACTGCCGACAAGGGCGAGTATGAGGAAGAGCTTGGCGTACGCGATGACGAGTCTGGCGGCAAGCTAGTAAAAAATACCGAAACCAACGGCCGCTATCACAGCGACTGGCTAAGTATGATTCAAGAACGGTTGATCGTGGCGCGAGACCTACTGACTGATGATGGTGTGATATTCATTTCAATCGACGAGAATGAGTTAAATAGCTTGACCAACATTTGCCACGATCTATTTGGTGAATCAAATTATATAGCAACCTTTATCCATAAAAATAACTCCTCAAAAAACCAGGCTAAGCTTGTAAGTGTATCGACAGAATATCTCCTGTGCTATGCGCGTCAAAAGGACAGACTTGGTGATATCGAATGGCGCGTGAGTAAAAAAGGTGCTTCAGATGTTTCAAAACTATTTACAACTCTCAAATCTCAAGGACTATCATTAGAAGAAATTGATCGTGAAGTAAAAGATCTTTATAAACGCCCAAAATACGCACACCTAAGTCGGTGGAATAAAGTCGATGACGGGGGCGTTTTCAAAGACGCAGACCTCTCTAGGGAAAATGGACCAAAAGACTACACGATAATCAATCCACACACAGGACAACCATGTCCAGTGCCTGGAAGGGGCTGGGGTAAGAGCAAGGAAGAGTTGGAGAGGCTCCAATCGGAAGGTTTAATCTACTATGGTAACGAGAATACTCCCCCTGGTATGAAAGACTACATAACCAACGGCAATATGTCCGTACCTGACAACTTTTGGTACTTCGATAACTCTATTGACACCCGTTGGATCAAGGATGTTTTTGGTGCTTTAGTATTCTCAAACCCAAAGCCAATGGAAATGATTAAGCAAATAGTGCAGCTGCACACGAAAGATAATGATATTGTATTGGACTTTTTTGCAGGCTCTGCAACTACCGCCCACGCAGTACTTGCCGCTAACGCCGAAGATAGCTCCAATCGAAGATTCGTCATGGTTCAACTTCCAGAAAATCTTGATGAAGCACTAATAACAGCAACCGATCCAAACGAGAGGGCAATCATAAAAAATGCAATCGCCTATCTCGACTCAATCAACAAGCCCCACTATCTTACCTACGTAACAAAAGAGCGTATTAAACTAGCTGCGAAAGATATAGAGGGAAGGGCAGTAGATAAAGGATTCAGAGCATATTCAGCATCGACAAGCAACTTTACCGATACAAGGCTGCACCCAAGTAAAACTTCGCAAACAACGTTGCTGGACGTAGCCGATACTATCAAGTCAGATCGCACCGCCGAAGATATCTTGATTGAAGTTATCCTAAGCCTTGGTCTGACGCTCGACCTACCAGTCGAGCAAAAAGAAATCGCCAACCATACCGTGTACTTTGTGGGCGGTAACTCACTCGTAGCGTGCTTTGACGACACCGTAAGCGTGGATATTGTCGATGAAATAGCCAAGGAAAAGCCGCTACGCGTTGTGTTCAAAGATTCGAGCTTTGCAAACGACGAAGCACGAATAAACATCGACGTTCGTATGAAGCAACTTTCGCCCGACACTGAAGTAAAGGTCCTGTAGCCCATGGCGAATCACTTTCGATTCACAACCCAGGACTACCAGACGGACGCAGTCAACGCGCTAGTAGATTGCTTTGCAGGGCAGCCGCGTATTGACCCGCTGCGGATCATAGCGGAACGCGAAGGTTCTGTAGAACTTTATGCCTTTGCCAATCGCAAACTGCAAATCAGCGACAACGATATCTACAAAAACGTCAAAGACGTGCAAAACCGTGGCGAGATAAAGCCCGGCAAAACATACGGCGGGCGACAGTTCAGTATAGAGATGGAGACGGGTACTGGTAAGACATTCGTATATACCAAAAGTATCTTTGAACTAAACAAACAGTATGGCTGGAGCAAATTCATCATCATGGTGCCGAGCGTAGCAATCCGCGAGGGCGTATACAAATCGCTTTCGCTGACACAAGAATACTTCCAGCAACAATACGGCAAAAAACTGCGCTACTTTATATACGACACCAAGAACAAGTCAAACATTGCCAACATCAAGAACTTTGGCAACACGGCAAACATCGAAGTGATCGTCATGAACTATCAAGCATTCGCAACGAGTAGCAAAGATTCGCGCAAAATCTACAATACTGACCTCGATGCGACAGGCCAGGTAGCCCCGATTGATATCATCAAGCGCACAAACCCGATTGTTATCATGGACGAGCCGCAACGTTTCGGACCAAAGGCCGAGGCAGCACTAAACGAATTCAACCCACTATTTATCACGCGCTATTCAGCGACTCATCTGCCCGATAAACTCTTTAACAAGATCTATAAACTCGATCCAATCGACGCTTATAACGAAAAGTTGGTAAAAAAGGTAAAAGCAAAGGGAGTTGAAGTAGTCGGCAATACCGGTACAAGCGGTTATGTGTTCCTGGACCGCATCGACGTACTCCCGAAACACAACCCGACTGCGATCATCGAATTTGATCAAAAACAAGCAACCGGTATCAAGCGCATTGTCCGTAGAGTCGGCGAGGGTTTTGATCTGTACGACAATTCGAACGAACTACAGCAATACAAAGGCTACAAAGTAGCAGAAATAAATGGTATTACTAATACCGTGCGATTCTTGGGACTACAGGACCCCGTACACGTAGGCCAGGCGATCGGCGATGTCGGCGAAGAACATGTGCGTCGCATACAAATTCGCGAGACTATCAAATCGCACCTAGAGAAAGAGCGTGAACTATTTGGCCGTGGGATCAAGGTATTGTCACTATTCTTCATAGATGAAGTAGCAAAATACCGTGAATATGGTGATGGTGGTGAAGTACGGCCGGGCGTGTACGCAAGGATATTCGAAGAAGAATACGACGAGGCCGTAAAACAAATTGGGCTGCTTGATCCGGAATATCAAGCATACCTCGAGAAGTTTGACGCAAGTGAAATTCACGAAGGTTACTTCTCGAAAGACAACAAAGGGCGTCTGGTCAACAGTAGCGAAAAGCGCGGTGAGGGCGGTAGCGATGACGTAAGTGCCTATGACTTGATCATGAAAGATAAAGAAACACTGCTCGATATGAACGGCACCAACCGCGTTCGATTCATATTTAGCCACTCAGCTCTCCGCGAAGGTTGGGACAATCCTAACATCTTCCAGATTTGCACGCTCAAACATAGCCAATCGGAAATCAGCAAACGACAAGAAATTGGCCGTGGATTGCGTATTGCTGTAAATAAACTCGGTGAGCGTATGGACCAGGACATCTTAAAAGACGAGTTCTTTGACGTAAACTCCCTGACCGTGATCGCAAGTGAATCGTACAAAGACTGGGTGGCCGATTTGCAGCGCGAGGTAGTAGAATCACTCAAAGATCGTTCACCAGCACTAACTACCGACGTGCTCGTTGGCCGCACGCTTGTTAATGACGCCGGTGATAAATTGGCGCTCGATGCCACAGTAGCAATGAACCTAATCTTTGAGCTACGGAACAAGGGCTATCTGGATGACGAGTTCAAGGTGACCGAGCAACTGATTGCCGACGTAACCGACGAAAAGGTACAGCTATCTGACACATTTGAACCGTTCAAGATTGAAATATTGAAACTTGCCAAGGCCGCTCACGACACCAATACATTCCAGATTGCCGAAGATGGATTTGCTGAAAATATCAGCGAAAAGAACTACAAGCCGAACGAAAACTTTGCCAAAAAAGAATTCCAAGAACTGTGGAACCGCATAAAAGTCAAAACAAGCTACGAAGTGAACTTTGATAGTGAAGAGTTGGTACAAAAATCAATCCAAGCGCTCGACAAACAGCTCCACGTACGCCGCGTACGAGTAAACGTGTCAGAAGGCGAACAAGCCGATATACTCTCGACCGACTCTCTACGTGACGGCGAAGGCTTCGTACGCGAAAATACTCGCACAGAAGAATCAACTAGCGTACTTGGTAGCACGACATACGACTTGGTGGGCGAAGTCGCCAAATCAGCGCACCTGACACGCAAAACAACCGCGAAAATACTCACAGGTGTCAATGCCGATACCTTTGCTAACTACACCGTGAACCCGGAGGAGTTTATCCAACAGGCGAGCCGGATTATTAAAGAGCAGAAAGCAGCAACGCTGATCAACGGTATAACATATCATAAGACAAGCCATGAATACGACGACAGTATATTCACACTTGGTCAGCTGCGCGGCAAAAAAGGCAGTGGCGACGGCGATAGTATCTTAGAAGTAAAGAAACACGTATACGATCTATTGCGCTATGATTCTAAAAATGAACGGAAGTTTGCCCAAGACCTAGAGGCGGGTGAAGTATCCGTATACGCCAAACTGCCGACAGGATTTAAAATTCCAACGCCAGTAGGTGACTATAATCCCGACTGGGCAATTGTATTCGACCGCGAAGATATAAAACATATCTACTTTGTTGCAGAAACAAAAGGTTCCATGAGTACCCTCCAGTTGAAAAAATCCGAGGAGCTAAAAATTGACTATGCACGTAAGCATTTCAAACTACTCGCAAGTGAAAACGTAACATACGACGTTGTCGACAGCTATGAAACTCTACTAGACATAGTTAAGTAGTTAATACTCGTAATGATCCTCTCTAAGTCCAATTATATGAATTACTTGCGCCATCCGGCGTGGTTATGGTTGGAAAAACATGACAAAGATAAAATACCAAAGTCTGACGACAATACTCAGGCTATGTTTGCGAATGGTGCGAAATTTGAACATTATGCCGAGATTCAGTTCGAAGGTGCAACACGGATGCATTGGGACAAGACGGATTATGATTCATACGCCAGTCTAGGCCCGCGAACAAAAGAAGCTATTGAACGTGGGTCAAAAGTAATATTGCAGGCGAAATTCGAAACGGAGGATCTGGCCTGCATATGCGACGTGGTGCAGATCGTCAATGAACATACGGTTGATCTGATTGAAATTAAATCCAGCACGTCGGTCAAAAAAGAACATCTATACGACCTGGCATTTCAAACAGAAGTGCTGCATCGAAACGGATACAAAGTGCGCGATGTGTCAGTGATATATGTCGACAGAGATTTCGTAGCGGGGAGCATTGGACATGAGATGACTATAAAAGAAAATGTCACGACGAAGGTTCTCGCACTCGGTGAAGAAACGAAACGTAATATCGACGCTGCCCTCGCCGTCATGCGATCATCATCAATTCCAGACATCTCACCTCGACACGTAGGGCTGGGTGCGATGAGCGAGTGGCTGACAATCTATCGCAATCTGGTTGAACTACCAGAATATAGTATTTACGACCTAGTAAAACTAACCCCACTGCAAATAGAGCAATTTGAAGATGACGGCATACTATATATTGCCGACATCCCAGAAGGTACATACTTAACTCCCAAACAGGAGTTGCAAGTTCTGGCAACAAAGCAAGAAAAACCAATCATCAATCGTGATGCGATTCGTGCATTTCTGGGCGAACTGACATTTCCTTTATACTTTTTAGATTACGAGACGTTTAGCGGTGTTGTGCCGTATTTTGACGGCCAATCGCCGTACCAACAAATACCTTTTCAGGTATCGGTACATCGTCTCGACTCGATCGACGATGAGCCGCTACACGATTGGTATCTCCACCGTGAAAAAACTGACCCAATTGTCCGTATGACCGAATCGCTCGAATCGATACTAGGTACACGCGGATCAATCATCACCTGGAATATGTCGTTTGAAAAGAACTGTAATAAATTGATGGGGGAACTGTGTCCGGAATACCGGGAATTTTACGAAAAGGTGAATGATCGTATCGTCGATCTAGGAACTCCGTTCAAGGACGATATGTACGTCGACAAAGCATTTCGCGGAAGCTGGTCGATCAAAAATATCATGCCTGTCCTCATGCCAGAGCTATCATACAAAACATTAGGCATCCAAAATGGATCCACTGCACAGCAAAGATGGATACAAGCGGTACTCGAAGAGTCTCGCGATGACAAAGAACAGGTGTTTGATGATCTACTGAAATACTGTGAACTGGATACGCTTGCAATGGTGGAGATATTCAATGTGCTCTGGCAACAATTTGTTCCTATGAACCCCGAACCGGACATGTTAGATATGACCGATGAAGTTAGCAAACGTGGCGTAAAGTGTATGTGGTGCGGATCGACACGGACCGCCAAGATCGAATGGGGCATGTACGATGATGACGCGCTCGAAGATGAGGATGTAAAATCCGGCAAGGTATATTTAGGTGGCTGTACACCGGATATGGTTGCAATGAGAACCGCGATACGCCATTGTTACGGCTGCGGCAAGAATTACTAATTCATAGGCATCTTACTCCGACATCAAACATCTGCTATCATCAAAGCATGAGCAAAAACCACAACCAAGCACTTCGCAATCATAGTATCAGCATGGTCGTCCTATTGGTCGCCCTATATATTATAGGGACGGTCGTCGGCCTGTACGTCGAATTCCCAGAGGCCGGTTCGGCTGCAGACAACTGGAAATTTGCAATGCAAAACGGGTTAGTCCTGTCGCATATCGTCGTCGGTACGCTGGTCGTAGTGGGCACTATCGGCCTATATGTCCGCGCCCTCGTGTTAAAGGACAAAAACTGGAAAATAGCCGGTGGCCTGGCGGCAGGATTTTCACTATTGGCATGGGTCAGCGGCGAAGAATTCGTTACCGGGCAATCCGACACGTATACAGTCGCAATGGCCGTGTTCTTTATCCTGGCGCTGGTCGCATTAGGATGGGGAATCTACCAGTCCAAAGATCAAGTAGCTGCTAAAAAATAGCCTACTGCCGCTCAAGGGCAAGGTAGATACCGGCTGGCAAGATAAAGCGCTAAAATCACTCAAAGAACAATTGCGATAAAGTGAATCCGGGGCACTCCCTGGAAAGCATTATTCACACCCCAGATTGTTCATGCTATAGTACACACACCAGCACCAAATACTGGTGAACCTTCCGAGATCAGAGAGGTAAAAGTGAAAACTTTTTTGAATACACTCATGCTGTTTTTGTTCATCATCGGTCTGCTGTTAATCATGACAGCATGTACTGGCGGAGGAGTCGCGCTACTGATTGCAGGCATCGTCTGCGTCACCGGAGCGGTCGTCGTCCTCGTGAAACAAGATTCATCTTCCTGACAACTTCGCCCTCGGCGACAATCACCCCGGCTGCAGTAATGCGGCCGGGATTTTCCAAGGGCAATCCATAAACACATTGCAAAATATATAATAATATTGTATAAATAAAAACACTTGCCAACCGGCAAGTGTTTTTCGCTCCTTTACACAGAAATAGGTGATGCAAATGGCCCATGATGCCGAACTTGATCGCTTGAAAGCAGCACAAGACCTTGCGTTTCAGCGCAAGCAACGTGCGTATGACGCACAGGATGCCGCATGGAAGCGCCGCACTGGTGCAGGTGATGCGATGAACCACGCGTATGAAGAAAAGCAGCGCGCCTATACAGAGCAAGACTCCACCTGGCAAAATCTGCAGCGGGTACGCGACAACAACGGACCGCGAATCGACCGGCTAAACGCACAGCAAGAAGCGGCGTTTGAAAGCATGAAGCGTGCATACGATAGTGCGTCCGCTGCATATGATCGACGCGACGGTGCTAGTGCAAAGAGCTACGCCGAAGAAGGGCGTCGCCACAAGGAAGAGGCCCAGTGCTATGTACAGGAACGCCGCAGATTGGTTGATGAGATTCGTACTGCCAAAGCACGACTCGATGCAATCAAACCGACGTTTCAGCGTGCCAAGGCCGACTTTGACTCCGCCAAGTGTTCGTTTGACTCGGCCAAAGCCGACCATTCGCGAGCACAAGACGAGTTCAAACGTGCCAAGGCCGACTTTGACCAAGCCGCCAAGGCATTCAAGGCCCGGCTGGAAATTGTCAGGGCCGAATCGTCGCGCAAGAAATCGGACAAGCACGCACTAGCCGCCAAGGCGGGCGTGCCGTATGGGTATCGTGACAAAGTATGGGTGTCTACAGATTCGGACGGCAATACCAACATCTACTTCGGTGGTGCTGGTCAGCCCAACGGACCCGGACACGGACACTACGTGCTCGATCAAAACGGTACAGTCACGTACAAGCGTGGTCCGTTCGATCCGCATGGGACTCAAAATTTCACGGATACTGATTCCAGAGGCTCAACACTGTATAACAGCCGTATGCGATCCGGAAGTCGTCCGGCTGGCGCCGAAGGCATATTCGCACGCCGCGATGGCGGGCGCGAGCATTCGACCCAGTACTACGCCGATGGCTATCGATACTCTTCGGACACCGATGGTTCGACCAATACCAACATTGGACGAACCAAAACGTCGGCAAGAAGAGCACCGACCGCCACACACCTCCGTCAGACGCAAAAAACTGACAGACTAAGAAGGAGCGAAACCCCTGCAGCTTTGATACTGCAGGGGTTTTCGTTATATAATGACCGTATGCAAGCAAAACAACAGTACATACTCGCACGAGATACGATCGACATGATACGAGACTTCGCCGACAACGCGGAGGTGCTTGAGTATTTGAATGGTTTTTGTTTTTCACTAGCTCGGATCACCGAGGAGAATGACGTCGTCGAATGGGACTCGCTCGCAAGTATTTGTGATCAACGATACTTTTCGCTGAATCAAGGTGATCCAAAACCACTTGACGCAGCAACGCTCGATGCACTGTATAACAAATACGAACAAGCTACCAAGACAAACTAACTATAATCTTCAGACGCTTCGCTAGACTGTAACAAAAACACGAAATCGTGACCGGACTGGGCGGCGTATTTGGAAAATTCATACTCGTCGACCGGCGGCTTGTATGTATGCGCAGACTTGTTGGGCAGTGAATCTTCAAATGCGACCTGTTTTTTGACCGTTATAAACTCAAACGATGTGCCTTTGGGTGCAAAAAATGAGATTTGTTCGCGGACATGGTCGAGGCTTGGCACAAAATCTTCTGCGTACAGATAATACATGGTCTGGCCATCGAATATTTTCCAAACGAACGAATCGGGCGACAATTCGGTAAATCCAACAAGCGATAACCGCGGAGGTAGTGATATAAACATCTCCATAGCAAAATCGAGTAAGCGCCAGTTCTCGGTGTATTTATAATCGCGTAGCATGAACTGACTATAGCATGAGATATCGGACCTCTGAAATTGAAGACATCCCGTGACTATCTTTCTCGGCCACTGCTATACTTAACCCATGAAAATCCACATACAGGTGAAGCCAAATAGCAAACACAAATCCTTGCTGGAGGAACAGTCGGACGGTACGTATGTAGTGTACGTCAAAGAACCAGCGGTCGAGGGGCAGGCAAACAGCGCGTCTATTGCGCTGATTGCCAAACATTTCAAGGTGCCAAAATCCTCTGTGCGGCTACAGTCTGGCGCCGGTTCGCGATACAAAGTGATCGAGATTGAATGAAAAGCGAAGACGTCCAGGCAGCGCTCCGTGCGCAAGTTGACCCGGCCAAGGCCGCGTTTTTCCCGCGGTTTTTCAAGACCGGGCCCGGGCAGTATGGCGAGGGCGATAAATTCCTTGGTGTGACCGTGCCGAATACTCGCGCGGCGGTGAAGCCGTTCCAAACGCTGCCTCTAGCCGAGGCCGAGCAGCTGCTACTCAGCGAATGGCATGAAGACCGCCTGGCGGCGCTTTTCATCCTGGTGTGGCAGTACCCGCGCGCAGATGAGGCAAAACGAAAAGAAATCTATGACTTTTATTTGTCACACGCGCGGTGCATCAACAACTGGGACTTGGTAGATACCAGCGCCGAACATATCGTCGGGCCATACCTAAACAACCGACCAGACAAAATGACCGTCCTGACACGACTGGCCAAATCTGAATCGCTATGGGAACGACGCATAGCCATGCTAGCGACGTTTCACTACATCAAACAAGGTAGGGCAGACGAAGCGCTCGATATCGTCGACATACTACTCCACGACCAGCAGGACCTCATACGCAAAGCGACCGGCTGGATGCTGCGTGAAATCGGCAAACGCGTCGACCGCAGCGTACTGACCGCATACCTGGACCAACACGCCCACGACATGCCACGCACGACGCTGCGCTACGCGATTGAACACTTGCCACCTGAACAAAAGCTGCATTACATGCAGTTAAAGCCATAATCGGCTGTCATAAGATAAACCAATTTAAACAGGCCGCGCATATACGCGGCCTGTATTTGTATGAGTAGGTGGGGCTACTAGCCAAATACCTTGTCCAGAATGTCGTTTATCCGATCGACGGCATCGCTAGTCGTCAGTGTCGATACGACTTCGATCGATGCAGGGTAGGCCTGCAGCTTTTCGGTAATAGTGCCGACGCCGCGTAGCAATAGCACGAGACGTTCGATCTTTTCGGGACTAACGTGGCTGATACTCCAGCGGTGGCCTTCGTGCACCTGATGTCGGTACGCGCTCGAACCCACCGGAACCCATGTTGGCTTTAGCTCGACATAAATGAGGCTGAACATAGCACCCCCTCAAACACAACGAGGCAACAATCTGCTGCCCATAAACACCATTATATAGTAGCAACGACTCTGGTATACAATATAACTATGACTAAACAACCAAAACGCCTGTACCGTTCACGCCAAGATCGCATGATTGCCGGTGTGTGTGGCGGTATAGCAGAATATTTTAATATCGACCCTGTGATCATACGTCTACTGGCAGCTGCGTTGCTCGTACCCGGCGGTTTGCCAGGATTCATACCATACGTCATCATGTGGATCGTCGTGCCCGAAAGCCCGGACCGAAAAAAGTAAAAAATTAAAAAGAAAAAAGCCGCGCGGTATATGCCGCGCGGCTATATAGTAGGAAAGGTACGGGATCAAGGATTCTCATCGCTTTGTCGCCAGTATAGCATTGTGCCTTTGGTCAACACAATCACAACCATAGCTAGTGCGTATAGTGCAATTGCAAAGAAAAACACAGCCAATCGATCAGAATACGAATATGATACATCAGGCGACAATGTAGCGGCATAGACAATACTGCCAATCGCTGCAACCTGAACTATAATATTAATCCAGCCCTGCCACGCAAATGACGTCAATTTCTTGGTACTCTTGCTCATAAAGCTTTACTCCTTGTTCCAGAACGTCAGCATGCGAATGCAAGCAGATAAAATCATTATACAACATTTTTATATATAATGCAAGTATAGTATGTATGCGGGCAAAAAAAGGCCGCGCGGTATATAGCCGCGCGGCTTTGTTGTAGAGGGTGAGATGGTTAGTCTTTCTGTTATGAAAGACGGTGCCTAGCATCTAGTAGCGCTTCATCACGTTCTAGCTGACGTGTTCGCATCGGATGACGCTGTGCCAACACAACATACACAACGAGGAATGTCAGCGCACCAACAGTGGCGTCATCCGTCAGGTATCCTGCAAAAAACGACACAACACCCGGAACGACCGGAAACCACAGCAACTTGCGCTCATACACGCTAACAATCGCCATAATTACCAATGTGGTCATTCCAGCCCGAACGACCATTTCCCACAGACTCATATCTACTCCTTGTCCTAGAACGTTAGTATGTATCTACATACTAATAGTACATTTTTATCATATTTCAACTATATTTCAAATACTTACTGTCACTTCTATTTATAAAATATTTGTATTTTTGATGACAATCCACCTAGCAAATTTGACTGAAGAACAAGCGTATAATAGTAATAGGTTAGAAATAACCTCTGCTATATAAACTGAATGAACTGGAGGCCCTATGAAGGGATATGTTACAGATATCGAACGCCAGACGTTGGACAACACGAATTTTCGCCACGTGATCTACACGGGTAGGTATATGCAATTAGTGCTGATGAGTATCGCCCCGGGTGATGACATTGGACTGGAAACACATCATGACAACGACCAATTCTTTCGTATCGAAAGCGGCAAGGGTCAAGTCATTATTGACAGCAATGAATACGACATCAGCGATGGTAGTGCCATCGTCGTGCCCGCCGGCGCACAGCACAACGTGATCAATACATCACATTCGGATGCACTACAACTATATACAATCTATGCGCCACCGCACCACCGGGACGGCATCACACGACTGACGAAGTTAGACGCGACATCTGACGCACCGGAATTCGACGGCAAAACAACAGAATAGCGGACTAACGAGATCAATGAATAAATGGCGCCTGGCGTAGATGCGTGTCGTCAGACAGTTGATCAACCATTGCCCTGGCGACTGCTGGTCGATTGATCAGTGCCCATGGAAACGGTCGGTCGAGCGATAGGCGATAGCTCTGATCGGTATTCGCGCGCATGATTGGCGAACGTATTACCGTCCAGTCTAGGTCACTTTGTTCTAATAATTTAATGTGGTGTTCGCCATCACGTAGTACCGGACCGCCGATAATACCGATACCGAAATGTGCGAATCGATGGATCGTACTCAAATGATCGCCAGCCGCGCGGGCTTCGGCACCGGTCAGTGAAACAATCCGTGTCACGCCGTGTTTTTGCATAGCGGGAATAATCGATGTCATGGCGGCCGACAGGACGTCTTTTTTCTTGGTGCCCCAACTACTGAGAGCGCTCATAACCATATCGGCACCTTTGATTGCACGCTGCACGTCATCGTCGTTATAGATATTACCGCTTACAATTGATAGCGATGGATGGTCAGGTAAGCGATGGTGTCGGTGTACAAATGCCGTGACTGCATAACCATCCGCCAGCGCATATTCAACCAATAAACTGCCGACCCGTCCGGCCGCGCCAAAGATAACAATACGTTTGTTTGATTTCATATCTTTATTATACGCAATCAGCATCACTAATACAGAAGTGAAATCGCCCGGTCGGTTGACCGGGCGATGATGGATAACAGACGAATGACCGTAGGTTGCTATTTGTTAAACAGTTGGCCGGATTTGAATTTACCTGATTTGTACAGATAAATGATTTCCAAAATACCGAGCGTATTCAGAAACAGCAAAACAACGAACCATGTTGATTCGGCTCGACGTGCAGCATGCCACAGCGCCAGGCCCTTCCAAAAGGTTACCCACACGATTAATGGCAGGATGACAAAGTTTACCCATTCCGGAATGTTATTCATAATGACATTATACCGACTGAGTACTGACTTTGGCCACTCAAAACTATATAGTTGTACTAACGTGAAAAAATCCTCACACACGAAACAAACCAAAAAACCACGATATGCAATTTGGATTACCAAAATCATCATTGCGGTAATTGGAATTATATTGAGCATCGCGCTACATGAACTGTTCCATGTCATCGTGCACTGGAATGACGGACCGCATATTCGGTTACTCAGCAGTCAGGAAACATTGGCCGAAATTATCGTGTGGATCCCGAATGGGTATGACCTGGAGGGCGAAGAGATTGCCGCTTATACAATCACGCTCCTAACATTGATTGCGACGGCGATGATTATCTACAAAATCGACGATGCGAACGACGAGCGCAGCGCCGCCGAAATATTGTTCCCAGACGACAAAGAAATGCAAAAACTCAGTCCAGACCAGATGTTGGAACTAGCTGACCGCGCTGATTTCGCCGAAATCCACAAAACCGCCGAGCAAATTCCCGTCCCGCCAACACCTGCGATGGCCACCGCAATGCAACCTGCGATCGTCACAAAACCAACAACCATCCAGGCGTACAACCAATCACTGGCACCAAACGACGCTGCAATCGCAAATTTGCTCGCCCAAGAAATCGAAAAGGGACTGCCAAAAGCAACATCCAAAATATGGTACGGCGCACCCGTCTGGTTCCTGGGTGGCAACCCGATTGTGGGGTATAGCCACCGCAAAGCAGGTGTGCAATTGCTGTTCTGGAGCGGCCAATCGTTCAAAGAACCAAAACTAAAAAAAGAAGGTTCGTTCAAAGCTGCACAAATTTTGTATACAGACATAGCGCAAATCGACCCCTATGATGTCGCCCGGTGGTTAGAAAAATCAGCTCGTATCCAATGGGATTACGAACATATCCGAAAACAAAAGGGTCATCTGAAACGCCGCAAAAAGACCTAGTGGCGACAAATCTCTTATGTTTATGGCATAATAGCTATAACCTCAGCGGTTTTTATGATGCAAAAAAAATACAAACGCCTCTACCGACAGTATCGACATAGAATCCCAGCGCTTGCCGCACTCATTGCAATCGTTGGTTTGCTGGTGACAATGCAGCTATTCACGAATACCCCGACCGGCAAACAACGCCTGGTGACGTACTATGACCGAGGCGTTGAACACGTTATTTTGACCCGATCTGCAACAGTCCGTGATGCACTGGCCACTGCACGCGTCACGCTATCCGACCAGGACAAAGTCGAACCAGCGCTCGACACACGCCTGGACACAACCGACAACGTCGTGAATATTTACCGCGCTCGACCATTATTGGTTATTGATGGGTCGGTCAGAATCAAAATCGTTACCACCGCACTGACGGTCAATGACATTGTGACCGGGGCAGACTTAGCGGCGCTGCAACAAGGCGACCGAGCATCGTTTTCGGTCAGCAAAAACATTATCAACGATGGCGCAGGTACTGTGGTGGCCGTTGAACGAACGAATAAAAACCTAGCCGGACAGCCCAAATCACTCGGTACCGGACCAGGCCCGAATGCATTGTCCAAGAGTAAAGGTGCACAGATATTCACCGATAGCCTGGGCATTGCACACCGCGAAACATACTATGATTTACCGATGAACATTGTCATCGGTACCTGCGGCCCTGGCGGCTATACTATCCGTTACGACGGGGCAAAGATCGACAAAGATGGCTACATACTCGTCGCAGCCAATCTGTTCCACTATCCACGCTGTTCGATTGTCGAAACCAGCATGGGACTAGGCAAAGTCTACGACACCGGCGGATTCGCCGTCCGTCATCCGTATGGGTTCGACCTAGCAACCGATTGGACGAATTATAACGGTCAATAACTTGCGTAAACAGGGCACCGCTGCCATACTCATAAGCACAATGAATAAATCGGGCGGGCGAGGATTCACGATTGCCGAACTGTTGATTGTCGTTGTCATCATCGGCGTTCTTGGTGCTGTGATTTTGGTAACCTACAACGGGATAACAAAACGAGCATACACTGGCCGTTCTCAAGATGAACTATCATCCATCGCCAAGGCGATTCAGATGTATCAAGCATCAAACGGTCGCTATCCGGTTGATGTCGCACGCGGTATACCCGCCGAAGTGACACCATATATTAATGGCTCCTCTGATAACTGGCCCAACGCACCATGGCCGGGCAGCGTGTATGACTATGATACGTTCACCGGGTCAGATGGCAATGAAGTCGTCCAGATGAGCGTCCGATTCTGCCCTCAGGGAGGACCGCTTAGCGCCTGTCAGTTCCCGAGCGAATCATGGGCAGCCGGATTTGATGTCGACAGTAGTGCCTACTGGTGTATCAAAGGCAAGTGCAAGTCCCACCCTAGCCAGCCAGATAACTATCCCGGATATTGCATCAATTGCAATCGGCCATAACCCAACGGCTTAGGTTATAGAGGTCAAAGGTGTTATTATGAATAGTTGTGATAGCTGATATTTCCATCACCGAAAAATCATTCGGATCAAAAAGCCTCATGAAAAACGTGCGGTTTACTATTAATGACGGCGAAAAAATCGGCGTCATTGGCCGCAATGGGGTAGGCAAATCAACATTATTTGGTATCCTAGCCGGAACAGACAAAGATTTCACTGGCGATATTATCTATAAAAATGGTGTCGTCGTTGTAGCAACCCAACAGGAGCACCACAACGTCGGCAACCAAACCGTGCTGCAATATGTCCTGCAGGGACTGCCAGAATACAGCGACCTAAGCCGCATCATCGAAACATACCCGATGACAATGGGCGATGACATGAAAATGATCAACGCATATAGCGAAGCGTTGCAGCGATTCGATGACAAAGGGTTTTACCAAATCGAAGACCAGATCGAACGCGAACTGGATAATTTTCAGTTGACCGGTATCGCTCACCAACAATTCAGCACACTATCTGGCGGCCAGAAACGACTGGTCGAAGTGGTAAAAATCATGCATTCCGATGCCCATCTGGCGTTAATCGACGAGCCGACTAACCACATGGACTACATTGCCAAACAGCAGTTCGTCGACTGGATGAAAGCCGCACGCGAATCTGTCCTGGTCATTACGCACGACCGTGATGTCCTGCGCGAGGTCGACCGTATTGTCGAATTAAAGGATGGCGGGTCGCAGAGTTTCAAAGGTAACTATGACGCGTATTTGAAACAAAACGCCGTCAGCACCGGGTCGCAAATGAACGAGTTTGAAATGATCGAACGACGCATTGTGAATCTAAAAGCCAAGGTGATCGAATACCAACGATTCAAAGAAAAATCACGCACTCCGAGCACCATCCAGCGGTTCAAACGGCTAGAAGAACAATCGCGTAAAGAACTGGCCGAACTGCAGAAAAAAGAAAAACCAACGTTCTGGATCGACAAAGATTCTGCCGCCGATTTGAATTACAAAACGGCTGCCCAATATGAAAAGTTCAAAGCCAAAAATGTGCGAATCGATCTGAAAAACAACGATTCTCGCAGCAAACACGTCCTGGTATTAGCACGAGGACTAAGCCTGGGGTATACCGCACCGCTATTTACAGGCCTAAATATCGACCTTCGCGAAGGTGAAGCAGTCGAGTTCCGCGGACGCAACGGTGCAGGTAAAACAACGCTGATCAAGAAAATCCTCGGCAATACATCAATGACGCAGTTTGACGGTGAGCTGACCGTTGATAAACAGGTTCGTATCGGTGTGTATGAACAAGAAGTTTCGCCAACGTATTTCAAACTGCCGCTCGAAGAAGCTATCGAAAAAATGTACATGGACCGCGACCTGACAATCACCACGACAAAAATCAGGTCCCTCATGAGTGATTATTTGTTCACCGAAGGTGATGGCAAAGTACCTATCGAACGGTTGTCCGGTGGGCAAAAAGCCCGGTTCCAATTGATCACAATGCTGGCAAACGACCCGCAACTGCTAATCCTGGACGAACCAACGAACCACTTGGATCTGCCAAGCATCGAAGAAATGGAAACAGCGCTGGCGCGATACTCTGGCGCGATTATCTATGTCAGCCACGATAATTATTTCCGTGACAAAATCGACGGCGAAGTCATCATCATCGGCAAAGAATAGTGAAAGAAAAACCCCCGACGAATCGGGGGTTTGTCCTAGTTGCAGAAATCGCAGTGACCACTGCGGGGGAGGATGGTGAAACAGGAAGCGCATTTGGGGGGTTTTGCAGCCTGTTCGTCATCATGCCGGATTACAGCACTCGAACCCATCGGCCGACCGCGATGAGTTAGACCAAATGGCCAATTGATATCTGTTATCTGGATATCCAATGCCTTGCTCAACGCGTATGCAACATCATAGGACGTGGCGCAGTTGAGGTAACCGTTTTCGATCTTGGACACAGTCGGTTGCGATACACCCGCACGCCGAGCCAGTCCATACTGGGACCATCCACGCAGCTCGCGAGCTTGTTTGAGCGTGATTAGTCCACTCTGCGTTGACATCGTCAACTGTATCAACTCCTTTTACTAGAACAACACGGGTTGTGTATGCAGATACTTTAACATATTTTATGTATAAATACAATACCGGGCACATCTGTACCCGGTATCGATATTATCGCAGAGGACTTATCGTTCGATTGCGACTAGTTCGATATCAAATACCAAATCGCTGTTCGCCGGAATGTTCGGCGCTGGGCTAGACGCACCATATGCCATCGCCGCAGGAATCACCAGACGGCGCATGCCGCCGACTTTCATACCCGGCACACCCTGAGTCCAGCCAGCAATAACGCCGCTAAGTGGGAATGTAATCGCACGGCCAAAATCATGGCTGCTCTGGAAGATAATACCGTTTTTGACCAGCGCGCCCGTGTAGTGCGCCGTGATGGTTGCGCCTTCGGGGACAACGTCGCCGGTGCCTTTGAACACGTCAATAATTTGTAATTCTGTCACTGTATCTGTTGGCGTGAAATCTTTTAGCTTCGTGCCTTCGTATTTTTGAGAATTGTTCATCTTTTTAGTATACGTTACTTCATATTCATTGACCAAAATGATACACTGGTCGCAATGTACGAGGGGAACGGGATACCAAAGCTGCAGTCGAACAAACATTTTCCGATTGGCGACATCACTGATGTGCACAAAGCCAAAAGGGTAAAAGAGTGGATGGACCGCATCACCAAAATGGAACATGGCCAATTTGGTACGTATATTCATGTTCACCAAAAACCTGCCAACCTTATCGAAAACACCGGACCAGCCAAAAATTATCATGGCGGCGTAGAACTATGTCGCAAATGGGATTCAGAACACACCACCAACAGACGGTTCGCCGTTACCGGTTACATACTGGCAATGGCGTTCAACAACGACACGCATTATTTACCGATGCCAACTGTCGATTTGTCGGCCGATCTCCAGCTGATGCAAGAACACACCCGTGCCCAAAGTTTCGGTCGTGCTGCATGGCGCAGTATGCAACAATACCCCAATGTTACCGCGACGTTCGAAGAACTATTCGACCATGCGCGATCACGATGGAATATCGGCAGCGAAGAAAACGGCGACTATTTCATGGCCGGATTTTTACTACCGTTCATGATGTCTCAGGCGGGCAGGTTGATCAACTACACACCAGATTTTACCGGTATGACCAGTGAACGGCATAATCTGCGCACAACTGATTTTCATCGATTTTTTACGCGGGACGTCGATCTGGCGCCTGACGTGATCCTGCCAAATACCGCCACCGAAGAATCGTAGTAATTGAAAAGGCCCACATGAGAATGTCTCATGTGGGCCTAACCGTTCTCGGTCAGCGAGCGTCAGGGACGCAGGCTGCAGTCTCGGCGGGAACTGTGACAATGGTATCCAATATCACACTGGGTACACTCGCAATCACACGTACCTTGCGACAAGCGCGGGGATAGTGTTGTTCCGGCCGGACGACGAGTGTTTGGCACTCGGGCATCGCGCAGACGCTTGATGTCGAAGTGCTGATCGTTCCAGTTAATGTACTGGGGTCGTCGGGGATTATCCTCTCCGTACTTTTTACGAATCTTGGACTTGTACTGGGTTATGATGCGATTCTGTGACGAAACGTCACCATCGCACGCTGCCCTGAACACAAAGTCATCGATTCGCAGATCATCGATTTTCCATGAGGTGTGATATACCGCCTCGTAGATACCGTACACTGCTACCTCCGTTTGGTAAGCCGCTAGCCACCTCTGTGACTATGATTATATTTTAGCATAAATACTATAAATAGACAATGCATCGTTATATTCGCGTTCGGCATCATACTCGTATACCTGTCTATGGCGCATAGCGGATCGAATGAAGTGTTACGGCTTGTTAGCTTTCTCAGTGGATTAGCCATGGCATTGGTATTGTCTTTGGTTTTTCGAATTTTGACACAGGCAACAGCTACCGTATAGACATCGTAAATTTTACAACTTGTGGCTGTTGTACATCAATAACGCTTGTGCAATACTTACAGTATGTATTTAAAAACTACTATGCAGGGTGAGTGGGTTAAATTGCTCGCTATTACTTTGACACTCGTAGTATTTGTCGCGGTATTTCTACTAACTACAACGACACAAAATGCACAGGCACAAGGTGCTGATACATTCCAGACTATCTCTACTGGCGATGGTACTACGTGCGCTATGAAAAACCACAAAGTGTATTGCTGGGGTCAAGATATACAGTATGGCTACAACAACTACACAACAAAAAGCACCCCGCAGTTGATTTCATCGGGGGATCTAGGCAATAAGTTAGTCCAGAAAGTCAGTGTGGGCATGAATCATGTGTGCGTAATTGCTAATGCAAAAGCTTATTGTTGGGGGACAAACAATGCAGGTCAAGTTGGAGACGGCACGACCACCGACAGGACAAACCCGACACAAGTCAATACAAGCGGCGCTCTCAAGGGTGCAGAAATCATGGATATTGCGACCGGAGATAGTTTTTCTTGTGCTCTTGCGACAACCGGCAAAGTAGCATGTTGGGGCAGCAGGGCGCATGGCCGTATCGGGGCCGGAAATGGCATATCAGGCATAGAGACATTTCCAAAACTGGTCTATACTACGGGCGCGTTAGCAAACAAAAATGCCATTCGATTAGCCCGTGCGAGCAATGCAACCATGTGCGCAATAGCCGTCGACTCCAATCAGAAAGATGCCATAGTCGGTAATCCATACTGTTGGGGATTTGGTATCAACAATAACGAAGGTGTTCCGTCGGGACTCAACGGTAGTACTACCGGCTGCCTCTCTACAGCACCAGAATCTTATACAAGATATTTCAACTCCGATCGGCCCGTGCAAATACAAGGCGCTGTATTATCGAATATTACCGGTCTGATAGGCGACGTAGATAGTGACGGAACGCCAACAACAGGCTACATGAGCGGATTAACATCTGACAGTAGGGCTCGTTATTGGGGCAGGTCAGGTTACTTCGTTTCCTATACGAAAGGAAGCGCTTGTACTCCAACGACTCCAACGAATCCAACGACTCCAACGGATCCAACGACTCCATCACCACCACCACCACCACCACCACCACCACCACCACCACCACCACCACCACCACCACCACCACCACCACCACCACCACCACCACCACCACCACCA
>JAUPWL010000020.1 GCA_030916565.1 Patescibacteria group bacterium
TGAAGGTCGGCAACGAGCGCATCGAAGAGCTGCGCCAGATACTTGAGTCTGAACAAAATCGACCAGTTACCCACGAAGAGGCGAAAAGCATCGGAGAAAGTCTAATAACCGTATATAAGGTACTCGCTGGCGACAGAGAGATCTTAGGGGTTTCGCGAATGGAGAGTGAAGATAATGGATAAGAAAAGCAGAGCTGTAATACTGGCTCGCGTATCAAGTAAATCTCAAGAAGACGAGGGGTATTCCCTCGATTCTCAAGTTAAGCTCCTGACGGGATACTGCGCCAATAAGGGGTTTGCTGTCGAGAAGATATTCAAGATAGCCGAAACAGCGTCAAAGGAACAAAGTCGCAAGATATTCAAAGAACTGCTGACCTACATGAATAAGAACGCTATCTATCATCTAGCAGTCGAAAAGACCGACAGGCTAACTCGTAACATGAAGGATGCCGTTGCTATTGATGACTGGCTTAGCAAGGATGCTGATCGAATGCTTCATCTCGTCAAAGAAAACATTCAATTACACAAAGAGTCGAAGTCGGACGTTAAGTTTATGTGGAATATCCACCTAGCCGTTGCAAAGAAATACACCGACAATCTACGAGAAGAGGCCATGAAGGGCTGGGCGGAAAAGCTAGCACAAGGATGGCTACCGGCCGTGCCACCTGTTGGATATATGACCGTGACCGATCATGGTAAACGTATACACGTCCCCAATCCAGCCACGATAAATTCAGTTAGGGCAATGTTTGAACTGTATCTAAAACCCGGCCAATCAATTGAATCTGTTGCTGCGAAGATGCGAGAAATCGGCCTGACAACTCGCAATGGCAGACCCATACCAGAAAGTCATGTACATAAAATCCTCCTCAATCCCTTTTATATAGGGATCAATCGTTTTAATGGACAGGAATACCCCGGCGCTCAGACGCCAATAGTAAGGCGTGAAGTATGGGAGGCTGTGCAAGATAAGCTACATGGTAAGCGACCTAAGAAACAAGTGCGGCACAATGTCTCTCTCAAGGGTGTCGTCACCTGTGCGACCTGTGGCAGTCAGGTCTCCTGGCAACTACAAAAAGGTCGTTACTACGGAGCTTGCCAGCGCCGTGATGAGCGATGCAAGAATCGTAAGTATAAATATATACGAGAAGATGTCGTGCAAGAGATTGTAAAGCAGGAGCTTGAGCGCCTTCTATGCCCCTCTAAGAGTATTCTGGAGTGGGTTGTTGATAGTATGCGATCCGACGTCGAAAAGGCCGCAGATAACCGTGCAGAAGTCGAACAGAACACGAAGACACGCATAGAGCGTATTAAGTCTATGGACGAAGCCTTGTACGACGACAAGCTTGCAGGCGTTATTACACAGGAGCGATACGAGTCCAAGCACGAGTCATTTATGAGCGAGATAGAGACTCTAGAGCTTGCCATGGCGTCGTTTGATAGCACAGTCACAGAACGCAAGCGACGTGGTATCTACATATTAGAACTATCGCAACGAGCAGCTAAATACTACGACGAAAAGGACGATGATGAAAAGCGACAGATTCTGATAGAACTGTTTGAAAATATCGTGTTCAAGAACGATGCCGTATCTGTTAGCTTGAAGGATCGAGCCGAACTAATCGCAAAGTACAGTTCGAAAACACGCGAATTATTAGGAACTCAAAAATCAAATGATAGAACTTTTACAAATAGCGAAAATAACAGGGGTCAAAATAACGAAAAAAGCGCCGAAAATGCGCTTTATCCATTATGGCAGGGGATGTAGGAGTCGAACCTACCTCTAAGGTTTTGGAGACCTTTATACTAGCCGATGTACTAATCCCCTGTACTGGATTTATTGTACCACATTCAAAGGGTTAATATTATTTGTTCTGTGCAACACGAACGGCACGTTTGAAACGTTTGTCGGCGATTGGATCGGCAAAGCGTGCGATTGGATCGAGAGCTAATAGCTTTTCAGATTTTTTCGCGTCTTCATCGATTTTTTTGATTGCGTTGACAAAATACTGTTCCATCAACCATTCGCGTCCAGGAGTTGTTTCGCCGATGACAGTGATGCGCCAGACTCCTTCACCCCATTGTTCAGGTTTGGTCATACGTAGCGGTCGTGCCAACATGGTAGCGCCAGTTGGCATGGCGTTGACCACACGCTGAACTGCCTTTACGCCTGCTTCTGTATCTTTGACAAAGATATCAACGGCAATCGTACGAACACCGCGAGGTGTAACGTGGACACCTTGAATCTGCTGATTATGCATCCAGATAATTTCGCCGTTGAGGCTGCGTAATTTGGTTGATCGCAGTGTCATACGCTCGACAACGCCACTGACGTCCATGAATGGTTCGACGCGGATATAATCACCAATCGAAAACCATTTTTCGATGATCATCGTCGCGCCAGAGGTAATGTCACGCAGCAAAATACCGAGCGTTTGACCGGCGAATACAACGATAAATGCACTCGTAGCGATAGCGGCAGTCGCGGAATTACCCCACGACGGCAGTAGTAATCGCCACGCAACGTAGACGGCGATCATAACGACGAGGGCGCGAACAACGGCGACTGCCACGCTCAGATATGTTTCGACCTGGCGATACATGATGAATTTGTCCTCGCGTGTTTCATTGTCACCTCTGACGGCGACCTTTTGGGCGATGCCGACGATTGCTTGAGACAAGAAACGGCTCAGCCATACTGCAAGTGCAATAATGATGGCCAATACCAGCACAGCCTGAAAGTCATGTGACTGCATCAGGAACTTATTTATGTCATCTCCGAATTTTTGTATAACGTTTTGTGAATCCATCTTTTCTACTATAACATAAGTATAATAAATTGGCAATTAGGCCTGACTCCTGTTAAAAATGAGCATTTTCGAAGTATGACGCTCATGCGAAAAAAATCTCTGAAAAATAGTAATTTTTATCTGTAAAACTGTTGCCAAAACATGAGCTCAATGACTATAATGGTACCGAGATTGAACTATAAAAAAACAAGGAGCTTCCGGACATCTGCAGTGATCCGTTGGGCGATTAAATGAATATATTGATGTTAGGTTGGGAGTTACCACCCTATAACAGTGGGGGACTAGGGGTAGCCTGTTATCACATGTCCAAGGCATTGGCCCAACAGGGTGCGACTATTGATTTTGTCCTCCCCTACACTGCACAACACCCTGGTGTTGATTTTATGACCGTCCATAACGCTACGGGGTTGCGCCCTGAGGATCGTGTCCATATGGGCAGTTACGATAGCAAATACATGGAAAGCCTTGAGACGCTCGACGGCGTTGATGTCGAGGATGCCGGTGATCTGACCACCATGCGCGCCGTGCAAAAACACTACACGAAATTTGTCGAAGGTCTGGCACCACAGATTCAGCCTGATGTTATTCATGCGCATGATTGGTTGACGATGGAAGCAGGTGTCCGCGCCAAAGAATTGACCGGTGCGCCTCTGGTCGTGCATGTTCACGCGACCGAGTTCGACCGATCTGGCGAACAGTACGGCAACCCAGTTGTCCACGAGATCGAGCAAGAGGCCCTGCAGATGGCCGACCGCATCATCGCCGTCAGTAATATCACCAAAAACATCATCGTTGAACGCTACGGCATCCCAGCCGACATGGTTGAGGTCGTCCATAACGCTATCGATATCGATAGTTTCAAGGGGTACGAATACGACCAACGTGACTACCGTTACCTCGAGGATCTGAAACACGAAGGATACACGGTCGTAGCGACGTTGACTCGATTCACTGTCCAAAAGGGTCTGACGCATTTCATGCGCGCTGCAGCACGCGCATGCGAAAAATACGATCGATTGGTATTCTTGTTTGCCGGTGACGGTGAACAGCGTGACGAACTGATCGCGCAGGCGGCTGATTTGGGCATCGCAGACAAAGTGTATTTCACCGGATTCGTCCGTGGTAAACAGTGGCGAGACGTGTATTCAGTCGCAGACGTATTCGTCATGAGTTCGGTCAGTGAACCATTCGGTTTGACTGCCCTCGAGGCGGCGCACCACGGTTGCGCACTGCTGATCAGTAAACAGTCTGGTGTCGGTGAAGTGTTAAAGAGTATCTTGAGATTTGATTTTTGGGACACCGAAAGGCTTGCAAACCAGTTGGTTGGTATCGCCCTTTCCCCTGCTCTTGAATCAAGTCTGAAGGACGGCGTCAAAGAAGAATACGCTCACCTGTCATGGCGAGACGTCGCAACCAAATGTATCGACCTGTATGGACGAGTAAAATCTGGGGTGTTCGCATGAGTCGAGGCATCTCACTTTATCTGCACGTTCACCAACCATATCGGGTCAAACCGTATAGTGTGTTCGACATCGGTGAACAGCATGAATATTTTGATCTGCGTGACGACAGCAAACTGAACAACGAAAAGATATTCCACAAGGTTGCCGATAAATCGTATCGACCAATGACTGCAATGTTACAAAAACTACTTGATACTCACCCTGATTTCCATTTTTCACTCAGTATTACTGGTGATTTCATTGATCAGGCTGAACAATTCGCCCCTGATGTACTCGATTCATTTAAAAAACTTGTTGCATCTGGCCGTGTTGAAATCGTTGCCGAGACGTTCTATCACAGTATGGCGTTCTTTTACAGCTTGACCGAATTTGAGGCACAGGTCGAAATGCACCGTAAAAAGATTCACGACGTATTTGGCGTGACACCAACCGCGTTCCGCAATACCGAGTTGGCGTATAATGACGAACTGGCAAAATGGGCTGACGCTGCTGGGTACAAGACAGTCCTTGCAGAGGGTTGGGATAGTGTTCTCGAATGGCGCAGTCCGAACCATGTTTATCGTCCTGTTGGTACAGAAAACATTCGATTGCTACTCAAGAATTACCACCTGAGCGACGATATTGCATTCCGATTCAGCAACCAGGCCTGGAATGAATGGCCGCTGACATCTGGTAAATATGTTGATTGGATCAACACATCACTTGGTGACGCACCACTCATGAACCTATTTATGGATTTTGAAACGTTTGGCGAACACCAATGGGCCGATACCGGTATATTTACGTTCTTTGAGCAGTTCGTTGGTGAATGGTTGCAGCAGGATGGCGCCAAATTCTACACAGTTACGGATGCTGCGCAGTCTGCTGAGCCTGCTGGTGAATTGAGTATGCCAACAACAGTTACTTGGGCAGATAGCGAACGTGATCTATCGGCGTGGTTCGGTAATAGCATGCAGAACGAAGCCGCAAAGCATCTGTACGCCATGGAAGAAGACATTGTCCGCAGTGGTGATGAAAAATTGATCAGTGATTGGCGGAACCTGCAGAGTTCTGACCACTTGTACTACATGGCAACCAAATGGCTGACAGATGGTGACGTGCACGCGTACTTTAGTCCGTATGATTCACCATATGACGCATTCTTGTACTATATGAACGCGATCCGTGATGTCAGGTGGCGGATTATGAAGCTTCATCATCTTGGTCACGACTATGAGTCTGCAGTAGCGGACGGCCAGAAAGTCCACGAGGAATAATATGGTATCGGGTGGGAAATTGAGGCGCTACAATGGCTAGGCCAATCGTTTTATCTAACGGTGAATTGCATGTCGGTTTGAACGAATATGGGCTGGTGCATGACTTTTATTACCCCTACGTCGGCCTCGCTAACCATGCTGCCGGTAAAGGTACTCGTCACCGTGTCGGTGTCTATGTCGACGGTCAGATGAGTTGGCTGGACGGTGGTGACTGGACATTCAAATTCCGCTATCCGCAGCATGCATTGATTGGCCATACAATTGCCAAGAACGAATCGCTCCAGATATTGCTCGAGATTGATGACTGTGTCGACGCACACATGAGCCTGTACATGCGTAATATTCACGTTGTTAACCTGGCCGATCGAGACCGTGAAGTGCGCCTGTTCATGCACCAGGCGTTTGCAATTGATGATTCTCGCAGCAATACCGATACGGCCCAATACCTGCCCGATAGCGATGCTATCTTGCATTACCGTGGCAAACGCGCGTTTGTCGTCAGTGGACTATATAATGATCAACCATTTGACCAACATAGTGTTGGTCTGTTTGGCATCGAGGGGCACGAAGGAACACATCGTGATGCCGACGATGGCGAACTGGCCGGTGGCAATGTCGAACATGGCCGTGTCGATTCGACAATTCGATTCAAATTACAGGTTCCAGCCCAGAGTTCAGAGCGAGTCCACTATTGGATCGCCGTCGGTTCATCGATACGTGAAGCACTATATATCGATAAACAGCTACGCAAAACTGGTTTAAGCTCTCGTCTGCATGCAACGGCGAAATGGTGGCGCGAATGGTTGCAACCAGCGATAGATTCGGCGAAAAAACTCGATCCAATGTTCTATGATTCATTTGTTCGTAGTGTCATGATTATCAAATCGCAGATTGATAAACGTGGTGCGGTGATTGCGAGTACTGATAGTTCAATGTTGAACTATTATCGTGATGCCTATGCGTACTGCTGGCCACGAGACGGATCATTGGTGCTATGGCCACTGATTCGGATGGGCTATACCGAGGAGCCATATCGGTTCTTTGAATTCTGCCGCCGCGTCATGCACCCAAGTGGTTACCTGATGCACAAATACCGTGCCGATGGTGGTCTCGGTGCCAGTTGGCATCCTTATATTCATGACGGCGGTTTGGTTGCCCCTCCTATCCAAGAGGATGAAACAGCCCTTGTCGTGTTCGTGTTTGCTCAGTTCTATGAACAACACAAAGATCCGCGACTACTCCGTGATTTCTATGCCAGTATGATCAAACCTATGGCGGACTGGATGGCGGAATTTATTGATGAAACGACCGGACTGCCTCGACCAAGCTATGACCTATGGGAAGAAAAATTCCTCACCTCGACGTTCACTGTATCAATCGTCTACGCAGCACTGCAGGCTGCGGCAGATCTGGCTGATGCCGTCGGTGACAAAGATGACGCTGTGAAATGGCGCTCAGCCGCAAGTGATATCTATGAGAATTCACATAAATATCTCTATAATTCGAAACGAGGCTGTTTCCATAAGGGGCTGATCGTCAAAAACGGTATGATTGAATACGACGAAGTCATCGATGCTAGCAGTATCTATGGTGCATTCATGTTTGGATTGTTCCCGATTGGTTCATCAGAACTAGCAACATCAGTCGAAACGTTTAAAAAGACATTTTCATCGGTAGAATCTGGTATTGTGGCATTCCCACGCTATGAGTGGGATACCTATCATCGCGCCGATCCAAACAGCCATGGTAACTGGTGGTTTATTACGACGTTATGGATTGCCCAGTATAGTCTGGAGACAGACGATCCTGACCTGGCACGTTCGATTTTGGCGTGGGTGAACGGCATTAGTACGCAGACGAGTATCATGGCCGAACAGATCAGTCCAATTGATCATTCTCTTATCTCGCCATCACCATTGACATGGAGTCATGCTGAATACCTGTCGACGCTGCTCGATACTATGAAAAAAGATTAATAGACAAACAAAAAACCGCCCGGATGGGCGGATTTTTGTTGGTAACCGATTAAGATTTACGCGCTTTAACTTCGTTACGGCCAAGACTCTTTTTAGTCTCAGTGTACGTAGCGTGTTTGCGTGCAATAGGATCGTACTTTTTCAGTACGAGCTTCTCAGTCGTTGTTTGAGCGTTTTTAGTCGTGTAATAAGTACGGTGATTGCTGAGATCACTGACTAGTCCAACTAATTTTCGCTTTGTCGCTTTTTTAGGCATACTAAACTCACATTTATTATTACAACTTTGTCTACTTTAGCACAAAAAATGGCTTTTGACTAGTATTTTTCGGTATTAGATATCACGTTGTTCAGACAACGGAAGGTACGGGTGTTGATCACTCTTGCTCTTCCACCCGCTGACAAGATTCGTAGCCAACGGATATAGTTTATTATTGAGGAACCGACCAAGCTTCTCTTGCACCTCGGCACCCTTACCGTTCACGTCGGTACGTTTTTCGATGTTCCATAGTTTCATCGTTGGTTTGACGACTTCGAGTGCGTGCAAAGGAACGTCGTAGATTCCTGCGTTGGCGATTGTGACTGCGTGTCGGCCAAACTCACGTATGGTCGTTCCAGGCATCTGGAAGTTCATGACTTCTTTGGCGACGGCCTGCATCATGTCGTTTGGCGCTACTTCGAACGCAGCTTTGACCAATTCACGATAGAAAATCATGTGGTAGTTTTCATCCAAGGCAATTCGTTTTAATAGGTTGTTTGCCAGTGGTTCTCCGTCTTTTTCTGATTCGAGGCCAGTATTGCGGTGTGCGATACGAGTCGCAAGCTCTTGCATGGTGACATACGCCATTGCTTCGAGCGGTGATTTGTCGCTATCAAAGTGCTGGGTGACTTGATCGATGCGAGCCTGTTCCAGAATAACTGGATCAATAGCACGGGTGACGACGAGGAAGTCGCGCATGGCGATGCTGTGACGGCCTTCTTCGGCTGTCCAGCGGTTGACCCATGCTGTCCATGGATTGTCTTCGTCATAACCAAATGTCTTGGCGATCACACGGTGGTATGATGGCAAGTTGTCTTCGGTCAATAAATTTACGTACATTGCAGACATGGCTGCTTCACCGAGTTTTGACTGGGTCGGTTCCCAATCTTCACCACCGAGAGCGTAGAAATTGTGCCCCACGCTCCACGGCACATAATCGTGCGGGCTCCAGTTAGATGTTTTATCCAGGTGCCAATTCAGGCGCTCTTCGACGACGGGCTCTAGCTCTTTCAGGATCCAGGCAGTGTCTTTCTCGGCGGTCATTCCGTATACCCTTTCGTTAAATGAAAACCGTCAGTGTCTGACGGCAGCATAATGACAATGTGGAGCCACGACTGGGATTTGAACCCAGGACCCCTTCCTTACCATGGAAGTGCTCTACCACTGAGCTATCGCGGCGTAATGTAACCTATCGCAACCTGTTAATTCGCGTATTTTCTACCAATATCTTCCGTGGTAGAGCGCTCTACGAATAATTTGCGTTTCACGCAGAGCTATCGCGGCGTAAATATCTAGGAGGGGTTTGCCCCTCCGCTTGTTACTGAAGTGAATTTAATAACGGTGCTCCTCCCCCTAAAGCTCGCACGAGCTCGTTCTTGGGTTTGGGTTTCTGATAGGTACTCGGTAAATTGTAGCAAATTACATCAGTTATTCCAAGACGACAACACTAGTGGCCATGTGTACCAAATAAAAACGGCCAACTAGTGGCCACCTTTATTTGGTACCGGAGGTAGGACTCGAACCTACGAACTCGAAAGAGGGGAGATTTACAGTCTCCTGTGATTGCCGCTACACGACTCCGGCTCGTCGGAACTCACTCTAGAGACTTTGTTTCGCCACAAGCGGCAAAAGCTTCGTCTCTTCGTTGTTCCTCCTCTCGAATTTTCAAACAGATAAATCTTGGTTTAAAAATTCGGGAAACAACATTTAGTTCCCAGACAAGACATCAATATTTGATAACTTGTCTTGGAGCCGCTTCTCGGACTCGAACCGAGGACCTGCTGTTTACAAAACAGCTGCTCTAACCAACTGAGCTAAAGCGGCAGATATTTGAGTTGTTAAGTGTACTTTTAAAAGTACAAATATAAGTGTACATCAGGGGTGACAAATGTTCAAGATTTAGATGACTTTTCGTGGTTGAATCACGCGCTTTGGCTGATCTTGTGGAATGATCATTTTTGCGGCTTTTTGACGGAGGTCAAGAGATAGTTCGCCCTGTCCTACGCGTTCGTAGGCATCTGCCAAAATATTGAGCGTCTGAGGAATTGGGTCAATTTCGACGGCACGTTCGAGAGATTCGATCATTTTTTTCTCGTTACCAAGTTTTTCTTGGACCTTTGCGTACGCAATATGACGTGCAGAGAGGTCGTTTTCCATCTCAAGGGCTTGTTCAAATGCCAAACCGGCCTTGATATAGTCACCTGTTTCGTAATAGATTAGGCCAACGTTGTGCAGGCTGGATGCGCTTGGTTCGAGTGATTGAGCGATTTCGAAGCATTCGATAGCGTCTTTGAATGCTTGCTGTTTGGCATAGAGGATGCCGAGACGGTTATAAGCTGTCGCGTTACGTTCATCGACGCGCAGGATAGTGAGGAGCGCTTTTTCGGCGCGAAGATATTTCTTTTCACGGAGCGCTTCTTGGGCAACGCCCCAAAGTTTTTCCATACGGTTAGATAATCTGGCTGGCAGTTCGAGGCGGGCGTCTTCCATAGAGCGGTGATAAAATACCGCAAGTCCACCCATAAATGCTACGACGATCAGACCTAACATACTCTATCTATTATAGCACACCAGAGGTAAGCTGTAGGCGAATATTCCCACCAGCGGATATGGCGGCCCTGATTTCTAGGAATCGTTCGATGGTAGCGACCAGCTGTTTGTTCGGTTGTGAACGCAAAATAGTACGCAGTTGGTGGTTGACGTCGTCGATGAGCGTCAGTGCATCGGCGCGTGATTCACGGTAGCGATGAATAGTGATGAGTTTGTCATAGGTATCGCTGCCGAGAAGTGTTTTGGCATCACGCATGATTGCTATACGTGCTGCATAGAGTGTCTCGTCATCTGCCAATCGTTTGATTAGTGCCGGTAATCCTCGCCCAACAAACGCTAGGCGTGTGCTTTTGGTGGCGTCTGTGATGTCGAGGGAAGTAATCAATTCCATTGTCTGCTCGTCAGTAATTGGATGGAGTGGTAATCGCTGGCAGCGCGATACGATTGTTGGCAGTAGTTGGTCAAACTGGTGGGTAGCGATGATGAAATGCAGATTGCTCCGAGGTTCTTCGAGTAATTTCAAAAAGGCGTTTTGCGCACCCCGGGTCATTGACTTACTACCGGTATCAAGGATATATACGTGTTTGTCGTGCTGTCCGGTACGTGTCTGATGGTAGAGGTCGCGGATATCATCAATGATGACACTCCCTTCGAACAGGTCAACTGCCAATTCGCCTTTGATCTTTTTCTTGGGTTCAATGACGAAGACAGTGGCACCAATTTCGCGTGCGATTGCTTCTGCTGTTTGGCGTACACCAATACCGACTGGCCCGTCGATGATGAGTCCATGAGGGAGATTTGTTGCTATTTTTTGGGCAATTTGACGGGTTCTGGGATGCAGTATGAGACTATCAAGGCTCATGCCTTCTCCATAGCGGCGAATTCTGGTGGAACGTCAGCGACGAATAGCATTCGCTCGCCTTCTGGGATGGTAATCTCTAGTTTTGCGGCATGCAGGTAGAGTCTATCGGATTCTTTGCCGTAGACTTTGTCGCCATAAATTGGCGTACCAACATGTGCCATGTGAACGCGTAGCTGGTGCGTACGACCGGTCTGTGGGTTCAGTTCTACGAGGCTGCGTTTGCCATTATTGGCGAGTACGCGATAGACAGTTTTGGCTGATTTGCCATTCGGATCAACGCGGAATTTGCTCGGTGCTTTCGGGTTGCGACCAATTGGTAGGTCTATCAATGCTTCTGGCTGTTTGAGCGTGCCGTCGACGACAGCGACATACGTTTTGTGAGCTTTGCGATCAGAAAACTGATGCTGTAATAATTTGGCGGTTTCATCGTTGAGCGCACCAATCATAACACCACTTGTATCGCGATCGAGTCGGTGGATAATACCTGGGCGGTTGGTGTCGACGTTGTATGTAGTGAATCGTTTAAAGAAATCTGCGACGGTAAATTCGTCGTTCATGGCGCCTTTGCTATGTGACAACACACCGACAGGTTTGTTGATGACGATGACGTTTTTGTCCTGATAGATAATCGGGAGCGTCTGCTCATCGTGATTCGGTGCATCTGGTACCTGGTGCGTGACTTCGTCGTCTTCATCGAGGAGACGCTTCGAGCTCGTCTCGACTTCTCCGTTGACCATGACATATCCGGCCTTGATGTATTTTGCCCAAGTTGAACGAGACGTCTCGGGCCAGTACTGTGCTAAATAGGCATCAAGTCGCATGGTTAACCTCGTGGTCGCAATCCGACTGCTTGTTGAACACGGTGTAGTGTTTCGTTCGCCTGTTGATTAGCCACCTGTTCAGAACGTTCAAATGCTGCAATGATTGCGTTATCGCTCACATCGGCTAGTTTTGCCTGGAACGCCGTCAAAAAGCCTGCAACTTCATCTGCAACGATACGTTTGAAATCACCATAGCTCGACTGGCCTTTATAGGCAGCCTCGACATCGTCAAGTGGGTGGCCGCGCAAAAGCGCAAGAATCTGCAGCAAGTTGCTGATACCAGGCTGTTCAATCGGATTGTAGTTGATGCTAGCTTTGTCGTCTGTTGTGGCTGACATGACTTTTTTGGCTGCTTCGCTAGGGTTGTCGGTCAAGAATATGACGCCCTTGCCGCTGTCGTCAGATTTGCTCATCTTTTTAGTCGGATCGGCGAGGTCTTTGATGCGGAGTCCTTGGCCTTTTCCAAAGAATTCAGTCTGTTTCTCAAGCGGATCAGGAACTGTCAGGATATCGTGGAATCGTGCGTTAATACGCTCGCTAATGTCTCGTGCAAATTCGAGGTGTTGGCGCTGGTCCTCGCCGACAGGAACGTATTTAGCACCATAGAGTAAGATGTCGGCCGCCATAAGTACAGGATAGTTAAATAGGCCGACGCTGACACGGTCGTCACCAATTTTAGCTGACTTGTCTTTGTATTCGATCATTCGGCCCATTTCACCAACGCCAGTGAAACAGTCGAGGATCCATGTCAGTTCACTGTGTGCTGGTACGTAGCTTTGGCGGTAGAGCAAGATATCGTCGTGGTCGAGCGGTAAACCTGCAGCAGCGAACAGACGTGCGTTATGCATGATTTGTCCCTGTAGTTCATCGTGATTAATCGGCGTGGTAAAACTATGCAGATCGGGAATAAACATATTGATCTGATATTCACCAGCCTTTTGATTGGCCATTTCGACCATTGGCATTAGCGCACCAAAATAATTCCCGATTGTCAGGTTATTGTTTGCTCGTAGCCCAGTGAGGATAACGGGTTTGGTCATTAGGTTTATTATACCTTAAACTCTTGTCGAGTGTATGCTTTGAATTGTCGATAATCAGTTTGTTCCGTTATCTGGCAGTTCGACTGTTTCTGAGACAGGACGTGCGCGTTCGATACATTCGTCGATAATTTGACGCAACGGGCTCCACGCGTTTCGTTTTTGCATCTTTTCAACGAGCTGACGTTTGCGTTCCTGAGCCATTTCTAGTGCTTTTTCATGGTCGGACGTTTGCTTTTCCATTGCTACTCCCCTTATTTAATTAAAAATCCGCCTCTGTCGGCGGTTGATCGATGTCTTTTTCGGTGCTAGAAAACTTGGAACAAACCGCCAGGGTGACTGTCGGTAAACCAAAATGAGCTGGTAGTAATGTATTGAACACTCATTACTATTCAATTTAACCATTTTCATTGGGCGCCTGCAACGTTGCGTTATCTTCGGCGTGCTGATTACTTGCTGTAATAGCTTGAACGATACGATCGTACTGTTCAACGGTAATACGGCCGTCCTCGAGCAATAACTCGACCCATAGGCTACTGTTTGGGTCTGGGGCGGGCCCGATGATGTTATGTGGGCGCTCAACCACATCGAGGATATGTACACCCGTTGGCCACTGTCGTGATTCGAGGGTTTTAATAGCCGATTCGTATGTCACTCTACCCTGTTTGAAATCATCCAGTACTTCGTGAATCGTCAGGTCAGGTCCACGGCCCATTTCCAATACGAGCGCCGCTAGTTTGTGACCGATTGGTCCCAGTTCACTATATGATTCGTATATTTGGTTTTCGCGGGCCGTGTTGATTTGCGGGCCGCCGCTATCTTTGCGGATCTCGCCGATCGTGTTACTCACTTGTTGGCGCCTTTTCAGATACGCAATGATAGCTCTGTCATAGAAGTCAATTTCGAGGCGCAATACGTCGATCGGCGTTTCGGATTGATGAGAATGGGGAGAATTTTCGGCACTCATTGCATGCATTAAACCATATTTCGTTATGTTTCAAAACTCTCCAATCGGACGGTCGCAGCATGGTCGGGATTGAGGTCGTGATTGAGAACGGCGTCCCAGATAAGTAGCAATGTATCTTCGGTATCTTCGAGTAGTGGTAGGATATGGTTGTCGATGCTGCTAATGAAAATCGCGGTTGATTGAGGGGTCTGCTCGATGACCTGTTTGCCTTCGATGCGTTCCAGACAAATGAGAGGATGAACGTCATCATGATTAACGACCAGAGTGGCCGTTTTGGCAAAACTCGTCCCGTGACGATAGATATACGTACTGCCGAACGTTTCCTTATTGAATGAATGGTCCTCTATAGGGCCGTTTTTAGTAAAAGGACGTGCATTAAACGTGTTGGTTTTGCGGTCGCGCCATACGCGTATATAGGTATCAATGGCAGTATCGTCGGATGACCCGGCGGCAATTTTGATGTCGAATTTGTCGACAGGGATCTTGTTATGTCTGTTTAGAGCCATGAATAGTGTGCGATAGCTGTTGCTACATGATTCCCAGCGTATTGACGCAGTAGTTTGGCGTTCAACCAACCAGTTTCGAGATTGTTCGGGTGTAAGTGTGCTGAGCTGCGATTCAATACGACTCACGTCGCGAACGTGTTTTGTTTGTCTATCAACCGATTCTCGATCCATTGATCCCTCACCTGTCATATAATTACGCCGCTATCATAGCACAAGCATATTTACAAATATATAGCGATTTTAAAATTTCGTTATAAATACCTTTTGACATACAAAAAGAGCCCCGTACGGGGCTCTTTTTGGTGTTGCAATGCGATTAACGTTTTGAGTATTGTTCGCGTTTGCGGGCAGATCGCAGACCGTATTTCTTGCGTTCTTTTTCGCGTGGATCGCGACGCAAGAATTCGGCTTTTTTGAGTGTACTGCGTAGATCAGCGTTATCAACGGTGATTGCCTTGCTGATTGCTAGTTTCATAGCATCAACTTGACCAGACGTACCACCACCTGAGACCAAGATAGTAATATCGTAGTCTTTTTGTTTGCCAACGAGGGCAAGTGGATCGGTTAGTTCGGCAAGCAATGTCTTGTTGTCGTCTAGGTACTCTGCTGCAGGCTTCTCATTGATGGTGATAGTGCCTTTGCCAGTGTAAAGACGTGCTCGTGCTGTTGCACTCTTGCGTCGTCCTAGGCCGTAAAAGTATTTTTTCTCAGCCATATTACTTCACCTCTCCTTTGACTTCAACTTTTTCAGGTGTCTGAGCAGCGTGATTGTGTTCAGGGCCTACAAAGACCTTAAGACGCTTCATACGCTCTGGAGACAGCTTGTTTTTAGGAAGCATGCCCTTTACAGCGTTTTCGA
>JAUPWL010000021.1 GCA_030916565.1 Patescibacteria group bacterium
TGTCAGGCTCCCCATATAATCAACACACAGTCTAAACCGGTTAGATCGTAATCTGTTACCATACTAAGCACGGGGCGGTAGCCCCGTGCATGAAAGGACTGTGTACTCACCATGCCCAAAGGCAAACCAATCGACCCCGCGCTCAAATCAGAAATCGTCTCAAAAATCCGTAACGACGGCATGACTGTGAGCGCCGCAAGCGCTCACTACGGCGTCAACAGCAAAAGCATCTACTACTGGCTCAGAGATGGTGTGGTTGACGGTAATCGTAACCTCATCTTAGAGAACAACAAGCTCAAAAAAGAGCTCGAAATCGCCTACCGAATCATTGGCCGGTTCACGGCCGAGTCTCAGCGCCCAAAAGGCTAGCTGTCCTGGATGAAGTCGAGCCAGGATGGCGAGATAAGTTTGCACGGGCACTGGGCGTCTGTCGGACAAGCTACTACCGAACTGCAAGTAGGCAGACTACCGAGGATGTAAGGGCTGTTGCTACGCTGCTTGCGGTGCATGCCGAGCACCCGTTCTACGGTGTCCGTCGGCTGAGCCTGCATCTTGGCTGGAGCCAGAAGAAGACTCGCCGCATTCGCACACTGGCTGGCGTCGTCATACCGACGCTTAGTAAGAAGCGGCGCAGTAGTTCTGCGCCAGCAGAGATAGCTGCGGCACCCAATGCCCTGAAACGTTTTGCCGTATTCCGTAACGAAGCGAGGCCTGGGGCCGGACAGAGTTACCGGAACATGACGAATGCCGGCGCCTGGGTACAGGATTTCACCCACCTCCGCTTTCGTGGCGAGGAGCACTACCTCGCGATTGTCCTCGACCTCAAAACCCGCCAAGTCGTCGGCTGGCGGTTTGGCACGAGGCACACTAGCGAGCTCACGCTCGCCGCCGTGCTTGACGCTTTAAGCAAACACCCAAGCCCCGCCATTCTGCACAGTGACCAAGGCTCGGAATACTTGAGCTACAAACACCAAGAGCTATGCCAGAGGATGGAGATAACGCTCAGTTGCAGCAAACGAGCGAGCCCGTGGCAGAACGGTTTCATGGAGCGGTGGTTCGGTAACTTCAAGCTGGAGCTTGGCAACCTGAACCGACATGGAGATCTCGCGCGGTTCCATGAAGCGGTTGCGATGGCTATCTTTTACTACAACCACGAGCGAATCCATCTTAGCCTCAAGATGAGCCCGGCGGCTTACGCCGCCCGGCTCAAAGAGCAAAACCAACGATCTAAAAGTTTAGAACGAGTGTTGCAAGAAACGGGAGCTTGACAAGTTCATATCTCAACAAACGGCACTCCGCTTGACCCTAAAGTCCCTAGGTCAACACACGCAAGTATGCCAACCGTAGCAAAGCAGAATGGTGCAGAGGTACTAAAACAGTTCCTTTATCCAGGCACGGACTTCCCGTTCATTGACGGTGTTTTATTCGCCGAAGCTAGGGATTTACAGGGTCTTATGGGTCGTGTATATAACGTATTTAGCGAAGATGAGTATGACGGGTCGCTAGAACCACCGCACATATTCCCAAACTATGCTTCTAAGAAAAAGATACCTACTGAACTTACAGATTATTTCTACGTTCATAAGTTCGTAGATAACCCACCGCTAATCAGTCTGGAAGAACAAGAACCAAATAAAAACCTAGCTAGTTGAAACAAGAAAAGGATTGAAGCCAGCATTGGGCGGATTGTTCATTTTGCTACCGCCCATCTCAACAATCTGTATGCCTTTTACATCGTGATAATAGGTACTCGTAACATCGTGGACATTATAGGCGGTTATATTGTCATATTCTGGGTGGACACGAGCAAAAACCATATTCCAATTCTTTGGGTCGGTTCGCCCCAAAGTGAACGTATTTAGGTTATTCTGTATGTCTTTCAGGTCATCAGCCGTGTCTTTCCAAAGTTGTAAGCCGTCAGCCGTTTTGTCTATGCCACAAAGAATAACCGTGCCATCTTGATAAACTTTTTTGTCATTCAACTTTGTCCGCTTGATAAAGTCTGATAGTTTTTCGGTGCTATGGCTTTCGTAACGGACAATTTCAACATCAACATACGAACCCCATTTTAGCCTGCCTTTCGGCGGTGCAACATTGTTCATTATGCGTGCGTCAGGGGTACTTTCTACTTTCGGGTCTACAAGCTGAACGTATCGCACCATTCTATCGTTTGCAGTCATACCAAGTGCGAATAAGCAGGCTGTTCGTGCTTCTTCAAGCACCTTCAATATGTCGCCTGACAGTTTGCCTATACTAGAAAGTTCCTTCTCGGCATTTTCGGAACATACCAGCAAATAACTAGGGGCATACCATAAGTGATTATCATAAAACATTACAAGAATGATTATACTCTGGTGCTGTCTATATAGGGGGGTAGTCGCCCTTTGTTTTGGCGTTCAGGCACTCCACCGTCTATATACCTAATTTGTGGGAGCAGAAAAAACCACGCAATTTAGCAAGCTATACTTACTTGATTGTAATATCGGAGCGTTTAGCGACCCCCTCAGGTGTTTGGTAAGTGTCGAAACTCCCAATCAGGCTCATTAGCTTGTATTTCAAACTATTCTTTTCCCAGTAAAACTCGCGGTATTCTCCGTCCCCGATAATTCTAGTTGGTAACTTGTACTTTTCTGGAATAAAAGTCTCTGGCAAGACTACGTTGATACGACCACCATCGCAGTAAACAAACATAAGACGCTTCACTGTTGTCCCTGCGTACACTAAATCAACATCATATTTACCCGAGCCATTTTTATCAGGATAAACTCTAGTCCACGGTTCACTAAACTCGTCATAGCTACGTCTTTCGTGTATCTGATAAAGATTATCTTCTTCGCAAATCCAAACAGTCGTGCCGTCTATCTCTTGTTGTGTCCAGTTTCCATTTACGATGTAGTTTTCAAAGTTATCAAGCTGTGATTTTTGACGCTTAGGCTTAACGGCGTTTTTTTCTATCAGTTTATTATTACCTTCATCACGCAAGTCATTTGTTCGTAGTTGTTGAACGGTTTCGGCTAAAACGATATTCAGGTTTCCGAGCAGACTATCGGCTGTTATTTGGCTAGCTTTTAGGGTTTCATCTCTCCTGGCAGGTGTATGAAGAGCATCGTCCGCAAGATGGCGGTTTGTTTGGTCCAGCTCTTTTAGCGCCTTTTTGAAGGTTCTTGTGCCGTTCGGTCCAGAATAGACCTGTGCCGTATTGGCAAAACCAAAAATTGTCGGTATGTAGTCAAGTACACCCCGAAGCAGAATAGCCACGGTTGTGTAATTTTGCTTCTTATAGCTGTTATTGAGTGAGTTGCAGTGTTCAATCAGCTTTATTGGCGGATTATCAGAACAGGCTTCAAGTGCCTTTATCAACGTAATGTCAATGTAATTATTTCGTCTTTTTAGTATTCTTCTCAACTTTTTCATTTTTTACCTGGTTTGTTTCTTGGCTACTCGGCTCGGTTTTTTATCCACTCATTGTACGCTTCTACATACTCCTTATTCACCGCTTTTTCCTTCAAGTCTCCGATAAAGTCAACCGCTTTACTAATTCTACTTTCGGCGGCACCAAGGATTAAAATATAGATGATTGCAAAGAAACCTAGTATCGCAGGGAAATTATCCTCAAGGCTTACGCCAGCAACACCTAGAACTAGCCATAAGATTAGCAAGACTATAGGTGGTACGCCAATTTGGTACAAGACTATTTCTAACGCTTTTTGCTTGTCCTTATAGTACTTAGAAGAGCGAAGCTCAAACATTTCTAACTTTGGGGTTTCTCGACCAACCCTAAACTTATAATCTTTTCCCTTGTGTGTGTAGGTTTCGTATTCTGCCATATTCTCTTTCTAATTACTTTCTTCAATAAACTTTATCAAGTCGGCTTTTTTGTATCGCATAGCCTTGCGTGTTCCTAGACGGAACGCCTTTAGTGTGCCGTTTCTGTCCCAGTTGCGAAGCGTTGGCTGACTAACTTGTAGGAATTTGCTTGCTTGGGCAAGCGTCAGATATTCGGGTTCGTTATTTTTAGCGTTCATACTGCTAATATCATATAATAAGTACCAAATACTTGGAAGTGTTGGGAAAGATGTAGTGAAATGGCTGATAAAGACAATGACGATGTAATTTCAATAAACCTTGATGACATCAAGGGTAAAGGTAGTAACGGACTATCTGTTGGCGAGTATTACTACGCCTGACTATGACAAATACGTAACTAAATACAAATCAGAAAAGGAAGAATTAGAGTATAGGCTCGTTGAATACACAAACAATGATAAAAGTTTCATTTTGACCGCTACACATCTGTTAGAACTAGCCCAAAACGCTCGTAGTATCTTCCAAAGTTCGCAACCTGCCCAAAAGAACAAAATCTTGAAGGCTCTACTTGCGAACTGCCAAATCAACGAAAAAAGGCTTCAACTCAATCTGTTGAAACCTTTCTCGGTACTTGTTGAAAGCACTCTTTCACAAAATTGGCTCCGGCGACTGGATTCGAACCAGTGGCCATTCGATTAACAGTCGAATGCTCTACCGCTGAGCTACGCCGGAATACTAGAGGTAATTGTACATAATATTAGGGTACTTCGTCAAGATGATGTGGCTGAAATCAATCTGTGAAATCTCGACGGCGTTATAATAAGTATATGAGTAGAATGATTATCGATGTGCGAGAACCGTATGAATACGAGGCCGGTCACGTAATGGGCGCGCTGAATATTCCGCCTGCAGAACTAATGGCTGGCGCGAAAAAATTAGACGGTGTCGCTAAAGATACTGAACTGATTTTGTATTGCAAAAGCGGGAGTCGTTCGAACGTCGCGATCCAAATCCTCAGGGGTATGGGGTTCACAAATCTCGTGAACGGCATCAATGCTGGCCAGGTGGAAAAACGGTACTTGTAGCAACGTCGTTCAATTGATAAATGGGTGAATTTATGATAAGGTAATAAACATTCTGCATTAGAGGTGGATGTAGGAAATTTTGTTCCTTCAAATTCTAGGAGTTCTCATGAGCGAGAACAACGAACAGTCAAACGATGAAGAACGCGCAGAGTGGCAACGGCAAGAAGTCATTCTGGTGCGCGAAATCTCAGACTTGAACCAAAAAGTCGCAGATCTCACTCAGCGTAACGAACGAAACCTCGAGTTGCTAAAAGACGCGAGGAATCAGTTGTTGGCGGTCCGGCAAGAGATCGAACGTCTGGGCAATCCGCCCAGCGGCTACGGTGTATTCCTGAACCGCAATGACGATGAAACCGCGGACGTGTATACGTCTGGACGTAAGATGCGAGTGCAGGTGTCGCCCGGGATTGACCTGGACGAACTGCAGGCAGGCCAGTCGGTTCGTTTGAACGAAGCCCTCACCGTTGTTGGTGCGGGTGGGTTCAACCGGACGGGTGAACTGTGCACCATGCGCGAGGTTCTCTACGATGTCGAAGGCAATGAACCGCCACGAGCGGTTGTTGTGTCGCATTCGGACGAGGAACAGATCGTATGGGTCGCTGCTTCGTTGGACGCTTCGTTGCTGAAAGCCGGCGATACGTTGCTGGTGAACACCAAAGAAGCGTTCGTGTTCGAACGTGTGCCCAAGCCTGCCGCAGAGCAGTTGGTGCTGGAAGAAGTTCCGGACATCAGCTACGAAGATGTCGGTGGTCTGAAGCGACAAATCGAACAGATTCGCGACGCGGTCGAGTTGCCGTACCTGCACGCTGATTTGTTTGCCGAGTACAAACTGCGCCCGCCAAAAGGCGTCCTGCTGTACGGCCCTCCAGGCTGCGGCAAGACGATGATTGCAAAGGCAGTGGCGAACTCACTGGCAAAGAAAGTACGGGAACGCACTGGTGACAAGAGTGGCAAGGCCTATTTCTTGAACATCAAGGGGCCGGAGCTGTTGAACAAGTACGTTGGCGAGACCGAGCGGCATATCCGCGAAATCTTCCAGCGCGCTCGTGAAAAAGCTTCCGAGGGCATGCCGGTCATCGTGTTTTTCGACGAGATGGAGTCGCTGTTCCGCACCCGCGGTTCTGGCGTTTCGTCCGACATGGAAAGCACAGTTGTACCGCAGCTGCTCAGTGAGATTGATGGTGTCGAGGGATTGGAAAACGTGCTGGTTATCGGTGCGTCCAACCGCGAAGACATGATCGATCCCGCTGTGTTGCGCCCAGGCCGTTTGGACGTCAAGATCAAGGTCGAGCGTCCGGATCAAGAAGCCGCAGTGGATATTTTTTCGAAGTATCTGACGGTAGATCTGCCGCTGCATGCCGATGACCTGGCTGCCAACGGTAACAATCGGGACGCATGCGTTAAAGCGATGATCGAAAAGGCAGTGGATCGTATGTATTCAAAGGTCGATGACAATCGGTTCCTGGAAGTGACGTACGCCAACGGCGACAAAGAAGTTCTGTATTTCAAGGACTTCAATTCTGGCGCGATGACCGAGAACATCGTCAGTCGCGCCAAGAAGTACGCCGTCAAGGCCGCGATCGAAGGTGGACAACGGGGCATTCGTATCCAACACCTCATGGATGCAATTGTCGACGAGTTCACAGAGAACGAAGACCTGCCGAATACGACGAACCCGGATGACTGGGCTCGGATATCTGGCAAGAAGGGCGAACGGATTGTCTATATCCGTACCCTGATCAAAGGTCACAAGAAGCAAGAGGATAGCGGTCGCGCTATTACCGCTGTGGATGACAATCTGGGCGGTTTGGGCCAATACCTCTAGTACACCCCATAACCCCGGTGTTGTAGCAGTTTACTGTTGCAACACCGGGGTTTTTAATTTGCAAAAAGTTATTGAGTAGTAATAAGCGAGACTTGATTCGCGCCTCTTTCGGTCACAATATATGAGTTTACTGGGAATGGTGCACGTGCTTGGGTGACACTTGAAGGGCCATTGAGTTTTTGCCCAATAGTACCGAGACTACGACCATTGAGATCATAATTACGGATCACTCCGTTAGTGTAATCTGCAGCTAAAATGCCGGTACTATCAACAGAGAGGTCATCGAAGAATGAAAGTGACAGTGATGAAAACATGTTTTTAATTATGTCGGGTGTTCCATCTTTTTTAAGTGCAGCACGTTAGACAGTGGTGGCATCCGACCAATAGATGTAGTCGTTTGCATATTTGATTCCGTTTGTGAACGTGCCAGATATGTTTAGCCAGGTCTCTGTGCGTGCGATTGCGAGTGGATTTTTCGCCGACGGTGTCAGACGTAGTATTTGATTCTTGAATGTGCTAGCGACATAGAGACGACCATTGTTATCAGACGTAAGTCCGTTTGGGAGACTTACTGAGTTGTAGGTGTATATTTTTGTGAATGAAGGTACGGCTGTGAGTTTAGCGGCATATAGATAGGAAGTGCCGAAATTCGTAGAGCAATTGACATAAAGATAGCCTGCTGCCTCTGCAATTCCTCCAAAAGGGCACTTTTGCTTTTGGGCTCGTTGTACCGCTGTTGCGCTATTGTTTGATTGAGCGATAAGTTCAAATATACCGTTGGAGCCAGTTACAAAATGACGGTTATCTTTTGTGTATATCTGATTCTCGGCGGACGGTAATGACATTAGTACAAATTTTGTTTGCTTAACAGAATTACTTCGCTTGCTATTTGTTGTATTAAGAGCATTAGCAGTATTGAGTGTGTTGAGGGAAGGTGTGACTACTGCAATAAGACAGATGATAGTGCTAGCAACAACATTAACTTTATTGAGGTGACGTTTCAGGATCCCCTTTGTTGATCTTTGTTTATGTATTTTATTGCTCAACATAACTATATAATACTACTCATGCTTATAACTGTCTAACGCTACTATTAATGAGCATATGAGATAACGACACTCTTACAGTATCATTTTGGGCAAGGTTACGTTTATAAATACTATAATAAATTGACGCATTTGTTGTTTATATCGTTGAAATAAAAAAGCCAGTTGCAAATGGCGATCGAATTATTGCAGAGGTTTACTTTTCGACTTTTAATCTATTTGACAGCATTTTTGATAAGGATATAGAGGAAATAATGTCATTACAGCTGCCAGTGACATTTGGTGGAGATGCTTTGGCATGTATTCAAAGACATTTGAGTTTTGTCGTATCGATGGCACGTGAGCCAATTGTCGAGCATGGTATTATAAGTTGTCTCGCAAATGACACGCTCATCAACAGACAAACTACGGTATTTGTTAGAAAAAGGTATTGTGATGCCTGGTGTCGGCAACATATATATCTCTGCTGAAATTTATTAAGCATTTGCTGTTCATGAATTAGGTGATGTCAAAGGCAAAGTCGTACTACAGATTAAAAATATGTAAATCAATAATATGAAGTTTGTACAGTGTAATCAATGAGATCTTTATTTGCTTTGCTCAATGCCGTCAATTTATACTAAAGCATATGACTAAAACTATTGTCGTGAATGACAAAATGCAACAAGGTTATCGCTATGAATTGACCGAACCTGAAGGCGAGAATTTTGCGCCTGAATTTACACCAGATTTAACACCAAAACAGATGTTAGAGCTAGGTATATTTGGTGGTGTGTATATGCGTGATTGTACTGATGAATTTCCTGCTAACTGGTTCACAAATGCCAAATTGTCGCCCGGCACTCGTGATGCTAGTTTGAATTATTTTAATATCAATGCTAGTCAGCTACTGGTTGAATGGGAACGAAAAGGCTGGATATACGAAGAAGATCCGCGCGGCTGGTTCCAGTGGTATTGTCGCTATTATATGGGCCGCCGCTGTCCGGATGACGAACGGCAGATCAAACGATGGAAAGCAATGAGTCGACATGTTGCACAAGTGAAAGCACATTGTCGCCCAGGCGATGAACTATGTCGACCGAGACAGCGTCAGGCATTATTACACTGGGCGTACGACAGTCGAAAAATCTAGTTATAAAATAGCAGACCAGAAAAGTAGGACTATGGTAACAACGAATCCTACAAAAAGATTTAACCAAATGAATCGACGCCACGCCTTGTTGGCCTGACTAGATGTTTTATCGGTGATGTTCCAGTAGGGAAGTGTATTGGCAACATAGATGAGACCCGCAACACCAACAACTGCTGTGGGCCATCCTTGTAGTATCACAATAACGCTACTCACGAGATAAAAAACCGTTACTAATCGCGAAGTGGCACGTGCGCCGAATACGGTAGCAATTGATGCAAGTCCGCCTTTGCGGTCGGGAATGATATCCTGGACAGCACCAAACGCGTGACTGGCGAGGCCCCATAGAAAGAATGCCACAATGTACGGTACGTAGTGTGGCTGGAGGCCGGTAAGAACCATGGCATATACCATTGGGCCGACAAAATGAATGCTACTGGTGATCGAATCGAGCACGGGGATTTCTTTGAAGCGCAGCCCGGCCATTGAATATGCCAGAACGAAAAAGACAAGTGCGGCGAGAACACAATTGGTCAACAGGCTGCCTACCAAAAGCAGATAGATGACAAATGGTACAGTTGCGATAATTGACGACCAAATAATGACAGGATGAAATGCTTTTTGCTCAACTGCGCCTTCCATGCCACCTTTGCGAGGGTTGCGAATATCAGATTCGTAATCAAATACATCATTGATTCCATACATTAACAAGTTGTATGGGATGAGGAAAAACAGTGTGGCGACCCAGAACTTTAATCCAAATGTTCCGCCGGTAACCAAATAAGCGGCTGCAAATGGATATGCAGTATTTGGCCACGAAATCGGGCGAGAAATAACAAATAATTTTTTGAGTGCACTAATCATGTTTTGGTCCTAATCTGTGCCAGACTGCAGGTACTACTATAACCGCCAGTAGTGCATAAAAGAAGTCTTCGACAGGTGCGACACCGATGAACAGTCCGAGAATATTGTTGGTGTTATAGCCAACAATATTCAGACCTACGATGACATTATCAAATACGGCCGTGAGTGCAAGAAGTCCAACAAGCGTGATCAGTAACGCGCGTGATGTCGTGAAACGAACGCCGTGCAAGCGGAGGAATAAACAAACAAGCAATATAAATATCACATTGAGTAAGATATAGGTGGTCATCGTTTGCTCGCTCCAAGGTAAATGATCAGCGTGGTATAGCACAGCAGGGTGAGGAAGAATAATTCTTCGATAGGGAATTCGGGCAAGATGGTAAATGGCAACGAATAGCTGCTATTACCATGAAAGAATATTTTTAGGCCGATGCCGAGAATGTCCCAGACGATAAATATACCGACTGCAACTGCGAGTGTGGCAATTGTACGGTGACGATCGCGCCATAGAGCCAGTTTGTACCGTCGATCAATCAGACCCATACAAGCGATGGCGACGATAAGACTAACAAGATATGCCCATTGCATGATTAAGTCTTGTCCGCCAAATTGGTATCAATATGTTTGATTGGTCCGCCACGCTTATCGCCAGCTAGTCGTTTATAAACTAATTCGGCACCGATTAAACACATAGGGAGTCCAATGCCCGGTGTGGTCGAGCCACCAACATAATATAGGTTTTTCACTTTGCGGCTTTTGTTCGTCGTACGGAATATGGCGCTTTGACGAAGAATGTGCGATGGACCCAATGCAGTGCCTTGCCATGCATTGAATTTGTCTGAAAAATCATCAGGTCCGAACAGTTCTTTGAACGTAATTAGTTCGCGCAAATCACTGATGCCCATATGTGTTTCAATTTGTTCCAAATAGCCATCGGCAACTTTTTCCAGTTGTTTCTTTGTTACACGTATTCCGGGTGGTAACGGAACGAGGACGAATACATTTTCGCTGCCTTTTGGTGCAACGGACGGATCGCTGTGGCTTGGTTTGCAGAGATAAATTGATGCGGGCGTTGGTAGTTTTTTGTCGACAAAAATTGCGTCAAAGTTTTTCTTCCAGTCCTCAACGAATAACAAGTTGTGATGTTGTAACTGCGGTAATTTGCCGTTAACCCCGAGGTACATAAGTAGGGCGCTCGGGCCTGCTTCGCGTTTGGCCCAATATTTAGCAGGGTAGGTACGATCACCGCTAGCCAGCAGTTGTGTTTCGGTAAAGTGTAAATCGGCGTTCGAAATAACAATATCCGCATCGACGATTTTGCCACTGACAAGTTCGATACCTGCTGCGACACCATTCCGTGTCACGATACGTTTGATAGGTGAATTGTAGTGATATGTGACACCTAATTCGTCGCTGAGTGCAACGAGTCGTTCGATAATCGTGTACAGACCACCCTGCGGATAATAGACACCCTCACGAAAATCGAGTGCGCTCATCAAGCTGTAAATTGCGGGTGCCGAGAATGGCGATGAACCCAAAAAGACCATTGGGTATTCGAGTATCTGACGCAATCGAATATCGGTCACGAATTTGCGTACATAACGATCGATTGGCATGAATGCGAGTCGTGTCATTGTGCGGCCGTGGCGCAGAATGTCTGATTTTGTCAGGTCACGGACTGATGAAAAATTCGTATACAGAAAGTGCCGCAAAGATAACTGATAGATAGTGTCGCCACGCTGGACATAATCCTTTAATTTTTTGCCACTGCCCGGTTCGATAGCTTCGAACGTCTTTGCATCGGTTGTTTCGTTGCTCGTGATGGTGACTGGGTCGTTGTTTTCAAAGAAAACTTTGTAGGCCGGATCGAGGCGAACGAGGTCAAGTTCGGCATCAACGGATTTACCAAATAAATCAAAATAATGTTCGAATACTTCGGGCATTAGGTACCATGATGGTCCCAAGTCAAAACGGAATCCTGATTTTTCCATCATGCCCGTGCGGCCACCAGGTTGATGGTTTTTCTCGTAGACGGTGACGTCATATCCTGCTTTGGCGAGCATGTTTGCTGTTGCGATTCCGCCGATACCGGCACCGATAATAACGACACGTTTTTTCATTAGTTCCATCCTTCTCGAACGAGTGTCTGAATGATTAAACCAAGTTTGCGTTGTGACGGGACGCGAATGCGAGTTGTTTTGATTGTTGCAGCAGGCGTTCGTTCAAGCTTTTGTAGTAATTCATTATAGTAAACATAACTAATCAATGTTGCTTTGCGGCATGATGCGGGCAGGCGTTGTAGCGCTGGGAGTGCGAGCGCAAAGTCACTTTTGATGTCGTCGACAATTTGCTGTTTGGCGGTGTCATCAAACGCATCAAATGTGAGGCCGGGGAAATAGAGTCGTCCGAGTTCTTTGTAATCGGCGGCCAGGTCACGCAAAAAGTTTACTTTTTGGTAAGCAGATCCGAGGGCGGCGGCACCAGGAGCAAGCTGGTCGTATTTTGTATTGTTGCCGTTACAGAATACGCGCAGACATATTAGCCCGACGACTTCGGCTGATCCGTGAATATATTTTTTGTAATTGGCAGGCGAATAATTCTGAGGTTTGAGATCCATGCGCATACTGTAAAAAAACGGTGCGATGAGCGTGTCGTTAATGCCGTAGGCACGTGCAGTGAGCGCAAAGGCATGCACGATAGGATTGGTGCTATAACCTGATTTGATCGAGTCGTAGGTTGTCTGTTCGAGATCGTCTAGTAATTTTGCGGCGTCGGGTCCTTTGTATGTATCAACGATTTCATCGGCAATTCGAACAAGTCCATAGATCGCATAAATATGCGGTTGGAGGTCTTTGCTAAAGAACCGGCTACTAATACCAAACGACGTTGAATAGCGTAGTGTCAGATGACGACTGTTTTCGTAGGCGACGTTGTCGTAAAGGCCCATTAGTAAGCCCACTCTGTTACTTTACGGATAAGTTCGGCGAATTTCTGGTAGCTGTTTTCGTCGAGTCCGAGTTGTTTGAGGGATGATGAGGCGGTGTCTGCATATTCCTGGATGGTTTGTTCGGTTTTCGTCTTGGCACCGGTTGATACAAAGAGCTGTTTGACGTTTTCAACTTCACCAGGCGTTGCATCCTGGTTGCCAAAGAGTGATTCGAATCGATTTTTTTCGAGGACGGTCATTGCACTCATAGCTTGTTCGACCATGTAGGTACGTTTGCCTTCTGTGATATCGCTGGTTGTTGATTTGCCTGTTGTTTCTTGTTCGCCAAATGTACCCAGTAGGTCATCGACTAGCTGGTAGGCAACACCCAGTGAAACGGCAAACTCTCGTAGTTGTTCGGCACGCACATCATCAATACCTGCCAATTTGGCACCAGTGAGAAGCGGAATCATGAATGAATAGCCGGCTGTTTTGTAGCGTGCAATCTTCAGCGCATCGCCATCGGTGTACGGTACAAAACTCAGTTCGGTGTCGAGTAACTCGCCACCGGCAACTTCAAAAATACTCAGTGACAGCAGTTGTTGTGCAACTGATTTTTGGTGTACGTCGAGATTGGTGATATTGATGAGTTGGTGTGCACTCGATAGCATCAAATCGCCTGCAAGAATCGCGGCGCTATGGGCAAAGTGTAGTCGGTCGGGGCCGTCAGGGAGGAATTTCGAGTAGAGTTCGCGGTAGCGTCCTGCGACGTTCAATGTGCCGTAACGTGTATAGTCACGATCAATCACATCATCATGAATCAACAGACTGAAATGCAGCAACTCTTGGGCTGCGGCGACTCGGATAATATCGTTATTTGTGCTCCCGCCAAATGCTTCATACGCCATCAGTGTCATTTTTGGGCGCAGGCGTTTGCCGCCAGAACGGATAAGTGCATAAAGTGTTTCCCATAGTTGACGATATGATGCATCGATTTGGGACGCATCGTTAATGGAGCGCTCGAAAAAATCGTTGATAATCTGATCAAGGACAGTTAGATTATCGGTCTTTGTTAATGCGTCCGTCATATTCCAGTATTATATCCTGTTGGGGTCAGGTTGCGAAGCGATATCGCAGTTTTACAGTTCTACATTATTTGCGTAAAAGGCTAGTCAGACTACTGAAACTATTCTATAATCAAGCACAAGTATTTTGAGAGGGCGTGCATGCTGTATATACAAAAAATAGGCATGGGTAAGACTAATTGGCGGATTGCAGCGACACTTTTAGCTGTAATTACTTTTGTTGGCGTTGCCGTAGGATCGAATCATCAAGCTGACGCTACCGGTGAAACGATCGTCGGCGGTAACTCTTTCAGTGGACGCGTCAATCAACAGATTGCTATTTCTAACTTGTCGATTAATGGTACTGGCAATGATACTATTCCAGTGAAGCTTCATGTTAGCCAAGGAACTCTCTATATGACAAGCACAGAAGGCTTGTCATTTACAGGCCCTAGTATAGCCCCAACGCTGCAATTTTCTGGTACTAGAAGTGACGTGAATAACGCACTGGCAACACTGCACTATTCGGGTACTAGTGCCGGTGCGCATACGCTTTCGGTTTCACTGGCTGGATCGAATACTATCTATAATCCTGATAACAATCACGTATATCAGTATGTGGGCAACAGCCTCACCTGGTACGCGGCACGCGACGCTGCGGCAGCATCTACATATGAAGGTATTCACGGCTATCTGGCTACTATCACGTCTGACGCAGAAAACCAATTTATCAAAGATCGTTTATCCGGCGATGCCTGGTTGGGTGCGAGTGATGATGATCAGTATATGGGTGAGGGCACTTGGTCATGGATTGGCGGACCAGAGGCTGGCACGAACTTTTATAATGGTAGGGGTAATTTTGGCGGCGCAGCAGTTGGTAGTAACTATGTTAATTGGGCGTCCGGTGAACCCAATCAGTCTGGCAATGAAGATTGTATGGAGACGTATATTTCGAGTGGCAACTGGAATGATTTGCCTTGTAATATGACCATCGGTGGATATGTTGTTGAATACGGTGATAGTGAAAACACTCCAGCACCTATCCCGACAAAGGACATTACTATTACTCTTGCGGCAGCTGAGTTTGCCGATGGTGATGGTACCGCTGAACATCCTTATGTAGTGACGGACTGTGAAAGACTACAAGACCTTAACCAGAACATGTCTGCACATTATATTTTGACACATAATATTGATTGCACAGAAACTGCAGGTTGGAACGGCGGGCAGGGATTTCTCCCAATTGGAGATGATGACAATCATTTTAGTGGCACAATTCACGGAAACGGATACACTATCGATGGTTTGCAACAAATTAGGGCAGATGATGATCCTGGGACGAGTTACTCTACTGATCCGGCGACTGATCAATCTAATGTTGGCTTGATTGGCTATGGTGGTGGCGTAGTTATCGACGACTTGCATCTGACCAACGCAAAGATAAAAGGCTATCAGTATGTCGGTGGTTTGGTTGGTTTTATGGATCAAGGAACTATCACCGATAGCTCTGTCAACCGTACAACTGCAAATAATTCTTGTAACCCAGGAAATTGCATCTGGGCGCGATATGGTATATATGGCGGTGGTTTGGTGGGATATATGTATGGAGGTACTATTAGCGGATCATCGACCGGCGGTCCGGTGAAGGGCAGTGGTAATGTGATAGGCGGACTGGTGGGTATGATGAACAATGATGCTCATCTGATTTATTCGTCGACAAGTTCATATGTGGATGGAGGTCGGTTTATCGGAGGTGCGGTTGGCCAGATATACAATTCGCATATTGTGCAGGTCTCGGCTAGTGGTAATGTGATTGCAAGGATTGATGACGAAGCCGACAAACCGGGTTACTATGCGGGCGGTTTGGTGGGCTATGGCAGCGGTAGTGAAACCACTATCGATGAGTCATACGCAACTGGCGATGTGCATGCTGACTATGGGGCTGCTGGAGGTTTTGCAGGTTATATGGAAGAGTCAACATTGCATGATATCTATGCAACTGGCGCCGTAACGGCTACTGAAAGCGGTGCAGGCGGTTTGATAGGGGGCAGCATGTATAACGTCATTGCTCGGGCGTATGCAAGCGGTAATGTTCAGGCAGATTATTATGCAGGCGGTTTGATAGGGGAATCATATCAGACGACAATCGGCGATTCATTTTCGGCTGGAGGTATTATTGCCAATAATAGTACCGGTGGTATAATTGGCCATTCTACAGGAGATGTGTTTAGTCATGATTACTTTGATCTGATTAGATCAGGTCAGGCCAGTTGTACGGCTGGCGGTTCAGATAGTGAATGTACTGGTGTGAA
>JAUPWL010000022.1 GCA_030916565.1 Patescibacteria group bacterium
TCACCATTTACGCAATCAAGTAGTCGGGTGTGGAGTGAGGGTGTCTGGTATTTTGACGGTACGCACTATCCAGTTCTGCGTATGGGAGTGAATAGCAGTCCGTCTGTTAGGTCAACCATTGAAGATAACGACGGTGTCAGTGCTGCCACTGAAAACGCTGGTCCAAACCATGGTGACGGTAACAGTGATGGAGTACAGGATAGCGAGCAATCAAACGTAACGAGCTTCGTTAACCCGAAAACAGGTCACTATGTCACGCTTGAAACAGACAATACCTGTGACATCAAGGCAATTGCTAGTGCAGCTGAAACTGCAAATGCCAAGACTGACAGCGAGTACTCTTATCCTTTTGGACTACTTAACTATACCGTTGATTGCGGTACGCCAGGGTATAGCACAGGGGTGACGATTTATTTTGACGGAGTTACTAATGTAAGTGGCATGATTGTGCGGAAATACAATTCTACGACAAAAACCTATGCGACCATACCGTCTGCGGTCATAAGCGGATCAAATCCCGTAAAGGTAACATATACAGTAAAAGACGGAGAGGGACTGGACGAAGACGGAATGGTAAATGGTATTATCGTTGACCCAATTGGACTGGCGAGCCACGACATATTAATCCCTGGCGTACCGAATACTGGTGTCGGGCGTATCATCGTGAGTACAGGCATCCCGCTTGTCATCATTTCGCTACTTGTTAGCTTGGCAAGTATCGCGTGGCCTATTTGGCGCCATCGCCTGAACAGACAGCAATAAAGGATATTTACCAAGGACTGACCAGTACCCTTCAATACGACATTGAGGGACTGGGCGCTATATATCAAGCAATGATTTCATTTGCTTGGTAATGAGTTTTGTCGCGTAGACTGGATTGAGTCGGTAAAGCTTGTTCATCAGATTTGAATCTCTGCCAGTAAAGATCTGTGCCTTGTTCTTTTCGACGCCATCAAGAATGATACTGGCGACATCCCCTGGTGGGAGCATTTTAAATTTCGATGCGTCAATATCGGATACCCCTTTTGGCGTTACGACGCCGGAATTTGCTGTAATATTCGTTTTGGTTGCGCCCGGGAAGACGACGCTGACACGTACATTGGTGTTTAACAGCTCAGCATACAGACCTTCGGTCAGCAATTTGACGGCGGCTTTTGATGCACCGTAAATGCTCTGGCCAGGGACAGGCAGAAACCCGCCCATACTCGATACGTTAACAATATGCGCTTCAGGTCGTTCGAGTAATGTTGGTAACACGGCTTTTGTTATGTAAAGCGTACCGAAAAAGTTAACGTTCATGACACGCTCAATAGCCTCGTAATCTAGGTCGTTAACCTTTACGAACGGCTGTATGATACCTGCAACGTTAAACACGCCGTCGAGCTGGCCATGTGCCTTTATAACCGCATTTGGGAGTTGTGCGGAAGCCTCGCGATCGGTGATATTGAGTGCGTGTGTCGACACGTTCTTTGCTGTATCACCAAGCCTGTCCAGAAGTTTCTGCAGACTTTCTTCTGTCAGGTCGACCGCCGCAACTTTTGCGCCACGGGTGAGAAGAGCTGAAACAATCGCGCCGCCGATGCCGCCACCGGCACCCGTGACAATGAACACTCTACCTTGAATTTTCATGTTTATCTCCGGATTATGTGTTATCTATATTTTACCATCTGGCGTTATATTCGCGGTCGTTCCGTTCGTAGCAAATCAAATCCGCTTTTGCTATACTATGCCCCATCAACAGGAGATATCGTGAAACAGACGTATGATTTTAACCCTAATTTGCCATCATTAGCTCTCGGTGGCGGTGGAACATTTGGTATGGGGGCCGAGGCCGGATATATGGATGAATTCAAGGAACGCGGCGCGAATTTCAAGGATGCACAAATCATTGGTACGTCTGCCGGCTCTTGGGTGGGCGGATTTGTCGCAACAGAAAAGACATTTGATGAGATAACGAGTAAGGTGAACAAGGTCAAGGTACCCAATTGGAAGCCTGGATATCTTAAAGAAATCTCACGCGAGATCTTTAATGATGAACGCGCAGCGAACGTATCGGCTATGGCGGTGCGAATTCCATCGAGGGGCGACCGAGGCGGTATGGAAATGTTGAATGGTGGTGAGCATGATTTGGCGAACATCGTTGCCGCGTCATCATCGGTGCCTGGACTATTTTTTCCTGCACGTGTCGACGGTAAGTTGTATTTCGACGGTGGTGTCCGATCGATGGGCTCGGCTAATTTGGCGCCTAAGTCACATAAACTACTCGCCATCGCCGCACTGGGTGGAACACTAGGCGAACATATTCGGATGCCGATTGGTCCGCTGCGTCGTGTGATTGGCCCTGGCCTGGAAAGGTGGTTCCAATATGAGATAGAACAATGGCAGCGACAACATGGCGGCGAGGCGGTATTCATACGACCAAATCGTGCCATTAATGAGCTTGTTCAGCATCCTATGGATTGTTTCAGTGTTGAAGTCGGAAAGCGCGCATATGAACTCGCACGTCTGCATGCAGCTGAGCTGATTGATAGACGAGAAGACGTTGCACGATTGATAGAAGAAGTACGGTCGTTCCGCTCATTTTAGCTTTTTCCTAATAAAAACTGGCCAAAGATTGGCCAGTTTTTATGTGGTTTCGCAGTCTAGCCAACAAAGGTGAGGGCTTTGCCTGCTTTGCCTGCGCGGCCTGTACGACCGATACGGTGAACGTAATCTTCATACTGTTTCGGCGGATCAAAGTTAATCACGTGACTCACGCCTTGGATATCAATACCACGAGCAGCGACATCGGTTGCAACGAGTATGTTGACCTGATCGCGTTTAAAGCTTGATAGTGCGCGTTCACGTTGAGCCTGTGATTTGTTACCGTGAATAGCAACAGCTGGCAGGTTCGATTTGGTCAAACTGTCGGCCAGGCGTTGGACGCCAAATTTCGTTTCACCAAAGATGATGACTTTTTTGAACTCTGGTTGGTTCAATAGTTCAGTCAATATATCAATCTTTTGCGTTTTATCTGACGCGTGAATCACATCTTGTTCGATATGATCATTCGTTTGATTCTTGACGACAGAAATGGTGACAGGATCAATCATGAACTCTTCGACAATCCGCTGGACATCAGGAGTCATGGTTGCGCTGTAACAAAATGTTTGGCGTTCTTTTGACAATTCAGCTTCGATTGATCGAATATCAGCGACGAATCCCATGTCGCACATACGGTCTGCTTCGTCGAGGACGAATGTTGTGACGTTTTGCAGGCGCAGGACGCGACGTTGAATAAGGTCTTTGACACGACCTGGTGTACCGACAATGATATGCGGTCCACGTTTTACTTGTTGGATTTGGCGGTTAACATTCGCACCACCGACAACTAATGTTGAGTAGAGTTTTTGACCGGCAGAAAAGCGTCGAAATTCTTCATCGATCTGCTGAGCCAATTCACGAGTAGGTGCCAAGATGAGCACGCTCACAAGGCTGTTGTCAGTCGACAATTTTTCGATAATTGGCAGCAAGAACGCAGCCGTTTTACCGGTACCAGTGTTGGCGAGACCGATGATATCACGGCCTTCGAGGGCTGGTGGGAGACACTGATCCTGAATAGGGGATGGTGTCGTAAAACCTAGGTGATCAAGCGTCGCGACTGAACGGGCGCTCAAACCAAAATCGTGAAACGTATGTTTTGGAACATAGACATCTTCGTGTTCGATTTCGACAGCTTTATTAATAAATCGGCTTGGGTGAATACGAGAACCAGATCTGTAGTTTGGTGATGATCCACGGCGTTTGTGCGGCGCGGAACTAAACCGGCGATTACCGGGTTTGAAAGTTTTTTGCATTATTGACCTTCCTGAAATTTTATAAACGATGAACGACAGGAATTATGAAATAATGCATGTATTCATCCGGCAGCCACAAAAGAGTAACTAACTCATTTAATTGTAACACTAAAATTCCAAAAAAGCAATAGCTGTATCTCCTTTACTGTTTCACCTGCATTTTTTACAGCATTCATATGACCCCTTTTCAGGTACACTGGGTGCAGTATTACCACAAAATAAAGACGCAGTGCGCGCGTTATTTCTATCAGAGAGGCTATTTATTATGGATCAAGATATTCTATCGCCGGTTCAGGCAGAAAAAGACAATTACAAAGAAACAGATGTGTTTGCTTGGGCGAACAATCTGTTGCAGTACAAAGAAGATTTGAAAATCGAATTGTTTTTGATGAGCAAAAATTACGTTTTGTACCGAACTAAGTTAGCCGAACAGTTGCGTCCACAGCTCGAACCAATTTTTATCGATGATATTTTGGGTTATCTATTCGAAGGTGCCGAATCGGGCATGGTGGTCCGTGGGTTCGAAGAGGCAGAAGCAGAAGCAGGCGTTCTGCAGCGTACACAGGTATTCAAGGTGCCACATGCGCGCGAGACGCTACACTGGTTAAAGACGCAAGAGCATGAGATTGAAACATTTAACGACGAAGACCACGATTTTAAAAATATGAAGGGTATTTTGGCACGCGTCAGCCACCCGCAAATGAAACAATCTGTCATTGTCGCCAAAGTACTGCCGGGATCAAATGTGATGCAGGGCAAAAAGGGCTGGATGATGCGCGGCGGTAAGTTTGTGCCGTTTGATGCTGACGCTGCGCTCCGTATCCCGACCGATAATCACCTGTTGATTCTTGACCAGGATCTGTATGTATTCAGTCAACCACGCCTTAAACAGCTATTTGGCTATGACGCCAAAGAAGCCTATATTGCCGAGAAAAAAGCAGCCGAAATCAGCGCAAATTACCGACTAAGCTTTCCCGAAGGTCAATCACTTCAAACAATGGTCGCCGAAAAGAAAAGTGCTATCAAAAAATTACAGAAAATCGAGACTGGTAGCATCAAACAAGAGCAGCTGTTGGAACACGCCGATGAGATGGATATCGAATTGATGCAAGATGACACTGGGGCGATTATCATCATGGACGGCAAAGACCTCGACAAGTTCGTGAATCTGCTCAATGATGACTATATGGAGTCACCGCTGACCGGCCAACGCTACGAGATCATCAAGAAAAAGCCTCTCAAGCTGGACGATAACGAACCTGTCGAACCTGGCCTATAGCCTCTCTACCTGAGTCTGGTATGATGTGGTTATGATTAGAGAAAAGCGCCGTAGTTATATTGTCGTCGCACTCATTATCGCAGCCATGACGATAGTCACGTTGATTATTATTGGGGTGCAATCACTGACAAAGGCATCTGAAACGTCTACAAATGGGCAAACTATCCGTGTCACCGGAACGGCACTGTGTCTACCGTACAAAGGTATGGGTGGTCCGCAAACGATGGAATGTGGCATCGGTATCCTGGATGGCAAGGGTCAGTATTATGCATTGAATGACGGTGATAATAACTACCGACATATTTCGGAACTACCTATGAATCAAAAGGTTACCGTCGAGGGAACGTTTGATAAAGTTGCCGATTCGATCTATCCGATCAAGGGCACGATTCGTATTACAAAAATCGAACGTTAATTTCGTTCAATTTACTGAAAATATCTATCCCATTTTGCTTGTGTTTAGCTTATACTCAAAACAGATGAAGGATTCATAATTACAAGAGATGAAACGTGGGTGGGCATGAGATCGTTCGAAGACAATAATCGGTTTGAATCCTATGTGCCTTCGCGTGACAACAATTATGACTATCGCTGGTTCTGGGACGACGAGATGCCCGGTTTACGATTACTGAGTCAGCAGATACAGGCGCAAAGCTATGTGACAATGCGACTAGTCCGACCCGAAGGACTGATGACATTACCTGACGGTACGCAGATTGTTGTGCCCGCCGTATCAAATCCTTCGGGTGTTGAGTCGACAGATATCGACCCTGGTCACACGCAATATGCTATCGGTATAAGGAAAGATACAACTGATATGAGTCCGTTGACAGGCAAATTGGTTGCTTGGCGCAAAGTCTATAAACCTCTCGACCAATTACCAGCATACGAATTCTGCCAGGATACATTGTGGCCGCAGGGTGAGCAGTATTTGCGCATGATTGCGGTAGATGCGAATAGGGTCATCGCTGAGCCAGAGGCACTCGGCAAGACACAGGCGGCAGAAGCGGGGGTGATCAAAGAGTTTATCCGCAACGAAATCCAGCGTGTCTATGGCAGCGGTGAGGTCTGGTTCATGGGGCTGGTCGACAAGACGGCGTATCGATCATGGGTACATAACTGGGGTGACGTTGCCGTACGTCGTATTGGTGAACCAAAGCTACTGATGAATCCACTAAATTATGACGACGTGGCGTTGGTTCCGACGGTCATTGATGTTGATAATTTTTATGCTAATATGGCGCATGATATTATGACGCGCAGCGACACACCTGACCGTAAACTTCTGACTAATTTTATTTATATGGCTCATGGGGTGAGTGACGAACGGTTGGGTAGTGATTTGGCGGCATTTCGCGCCTGGGCGATTGGGCAGGTAAACAATAATAATGGGGACGACACATGATCGAGTATTGGATGAATCAGGCGGCAAAAAAAGTACCAACATGGGTCGAGCCAGAGGTGTATAACATTAATACGCTTGCCGACCGCCGCGAAATGATACGGCGTATCAGTATTGGCGGCGCGACGGTTGAACGCAAGGCGACTGACATCGCCGAGGATTTGTTCGAGTTACGACATCCCGACCAAAAGAAAGACCACATTGCACGCCAGCGGTTTGTTCGACCAATTGTTCGCGAAGGCGACCGTTACGGCGTGTGGCATTATTTTGCCTGGTCGAATACATTGGTGCAGTATCCTGACGAACAAACACACCGGGAACTACTGACATTTCGTAATCGCGAGCTGATTACAGCGGATGAACTGCGCAAGATCGGGTCAGTGACGGTGGCGCACGTAGGACTGAGTGTCGGGTCGCACATATTGGAACAAACATCACACATGGCGATGGGCAATAAAGTGATTCTGGCAGACCCGGACATCATGTCCGTTCCTAATCTGAATCGTATCCATTCTGGTATGCCAGAGGTGGGTATGCGCAAAACCGACGTCGCAGGTATTCGTCTGAGCGAACTTAATCCGTACGTACAGCAGATACATTTGCCTGATGGTGTCACGCGTCAGAACGTCGAAACGGTTGCCTATCACCGACCTGATTTGATATTCGAAGAAGTCGATCATTTGCCGACAAAGATATTGATGCGCAAACTTGCCTATCGCATAGGGGCGGCGGTCATAATGGCAACCGACACAGGGGACCGAACGATGATTGATATTGAACGGTATGATTTAGGGTATGTTGAACCATTTTTGGGGCGGCTCAGCCCCGCAGAATTACGATTGATTGAACAGAGCAATCCGTCTCCAGAAGAAACAGTGCAAATCATCATGAAATTAATCGGTCTCGAGAACATTTCGGTCCGATTAGCCATCTCGATGGGACAGATAGGAATGACGCTTGGCGGCATCGCACAATTAGGTACAACGGCATCCGTTGGCGGCGCTTATGCGGCGGTAGCCGGTAGGGAGATACTGCTCGGGCGTGGTCCAAACAGTGGTCGATATAAGGTAACTCCTCAAGAAATCATGCATATACTCTATATGTAGTGTACCAAATGTAAAAAACGACGCTAAAGATACTTGCATATAAATCAAGTATATGATATTATTATATTCTAAAGAAGGTTTATTGTGATATTTTATGATCATATTGATGAGATAACCCTGTTCAACGATGCTATGGAAGCAAGCGGTATGGCTTGGTGGTTGTTTGAACACCCAACAGGATTGATATTTTTTAATCACAATAAACTAAAAATGTTGGGATTCGAGGCAAAAGATGCCGAAGAATTCGTCCATATCAGCAAGTTTGCAGAATTATTACATCCTGATGATATGCCGAAGGTGACGCAAGCGTTGATGGATTGTATCGAAGGCAAAACTGATTTTTATCAAGCCAACTATCGTATGAAGACAAAATCAGGTACATACAAACAGTTTTTGGATCGTGGTAAAGTGGTCGGCCACAAGGCCGATGGTCAGGTTTCTGTTGCAGGTTTCGCGATGGATTTGACCGACGTCAAACTCAACCCGGTTTTGAACTAGTCACCTATCACGAACTATTTTTCTTTGATGTTTTCAATGCGGAGCACGATGCCGCCAGATGTTTCAGAGATGACGTTAAAGATGAATCCATGAACGAGCCCAACAATCCAGCCGAATGCAAAATAAACGAGCGGTACGACAATGATACTGATGAATCCCGCAGTCAGTCCGAACGTCAGGCCCTTTAGCACACTACTCGTTGCAACGCCGTATTGGAATGATGTCGAGAGACTCCAAAACAACGCAACCGCGAGACCGATAACGCCAGCAAAGACACCTTCGTAAAGTGCGAGGGTGGATGTTTTGACACCAATGATTCGTGAGTTTGTTTTAACCGCCATGATTATTTACCTCCTTTTGACTGGTAAACTAATGTTTCTGAATACGACAACCCATTACCGCTCAGCAGTTCGCGAGCTATCGCGGCTAATTGTGCATAGCAACAGGCGATTGATCCTCCAACCCAGACCGCAAACCAGAGCAGGCTGCCGTCTATTCGGTCGGTGACCACGCGGAGTATGCCAGTGCGCTGTATCTGTTCAAACGTAATACTGCCGCCAATCATAAAGAATCCCGCCATGACCATCGCGACACCATAAAACGACGATGCAATAACAATCAGGCTCTGACCCATTGGTATGGCTGTTGCGAGTGCCAGACCGATGATTGCTCCGGCAAACGTCAGTAGCCCCAGCCAGAACCTGTTACTAGACAAACCCAAGGCAATACCTATGTACATCGCTCCGTAACCGGTAATAACGCCGACTAAAAGAACGATGGCGATTTCGAAATACAGATATGACAATATGGCTAAAATAGCACCAATCAGAAGAGAGGTAAGGATAGCGAGTGGAAAGCTAATGAAACCAATACCAAAGATGGCTTCAACCCCCGAATAGCCGATTAATATACCCGCGACAAATCCGATAATCGGCAGTATCACTCGAAACATACGTTCACCTAGGAGCGCGACCAATACTCCGACGATCACCAGGGTTGCTGCTATGAATATCATTGACACGTTTCCTCCGCTTAGATATTTCTTTGTCATCTCATCATATCCCCGAGTAAACCAGCGCGATGTAAGAATTTTGACAGTTCGAATTTGGCTACCGTGCAGTTTGCTGTAAAAATTGTTGGCAAATAATAACCATATGCACTATGATGAAACATATGAAAAACGTATCAAAATTTTTTACAGAACTAGTATTTACGGTGGTTGTCGCCGGTGTTATGAGCGCGCTATTTGCGTACGTCGTGTGGTTAGTACTTGCCAACTATAATATTGCGACCAGCGTCAAGCAGTATGTTGATTTCACGAGCGGTATTCTCTTTGGACTGATCGTCGGCTTTAAGTTAAAGGTGTTGCTGGTTGACCACGCACCGGTTGCCAAGAAAAAGAAATAATTGACCGCTCGCTCGACGCCGTCGTATCGATTGACGATTATGCGAGTATATGTGATAAGTATGGTATAATAGGGAAAAGTTCTAACGAAAGGAGTGAGTATGATTTCATATCTTCGCTCAACCCATTACCGACCGGCTATCAAACAGCTCGACAAATTAAAGTCGGGTAGTTGGGTGCGTTCAGAACGTCCAAATGATGACGAACAGGAAGCGTTGACGCAGTTAGGTATTGATTACGATTTGCTGGTCGACGCACTCGACCCGCATGAGGTTCCTCGTGTTGAACACGATGACGGATGGACTTATTTCATCACACGTCTCCCAGATACGGACGATGATTTTAATGATTATACGACGCCGATCTTTTTTGCACTGGGCAAAGAATACATTGTCACCGTGAGTCGCGACAGCCTGGGTCGCTTGTGGCAGCCGTTTATTGATAATACCCAGGTGTCTACGGCACAACGGACAAAAATGTTCATGTTGATGCTCGAGGCGATCACACGGCAATATCAGACGCGTGTCGCGTCAATTAATCGTCAGATGCGTGCTACCACCAGTGACGTTCGTACGTTGACGTCCAAAGACATTATTACACTGACTGAATATGAACGAAAACTGAACGATTATTTGGATGCATTGCAGCCAACGAACACTGCCGTCGAGAAGCTTCTGGCTGGAAAATTACTACCACTCTACGAAGATGACCGTGATTTGGTTGAAGATGTTTCGATTGAGTTCGAGCAGTTGATTGCCCGCTGTAAAAGTTTGCTGCGTACGATCACCAACGTGCGTGATTCGTACCGTGCTGTCATGGACACCAGGTTGAACGAAACAATCCGATTGCTGACAGTTATCACGCTTGCATTTACTGCACCAACGATGATTGCGGGACTGTATGGTATGAATGTTGAAATTCCTGGTGAACATTTACCCTATATGTTTTGGATTGTTGTCGTGTTCAGCCTGGCGATATCAGGCGCACTGGGGTACTACTTCCTCCGCAAAAAGTAATATATTATTAAATATACTTTTCAAATTGTCAAAAAGCTTAAGATTGACTGCAAGACCTTCACCTCTTATAGTTAAATAGGAATTATAACTATATTTTGGCGTGAAAGAACACCCGACCGACACTCAATTGTCAGAAAAAAAATCCGGCAGCCTGCTTCGCTGGCCTGGTCTTACATATGGTGTACTGCCGCTTACCATCATAGTTCTCGTCGTGATTGCCAGTCTGATTGCCTATAGTTTGGCAACGGCCAACCTTGAGGGAACACGCTCTCGTGCCATCGATCGAAAATTAAGCGAAAACTCTATTAGTGTTTCAAGTTATTTTGATTCATATGCGCATTTATTGTGGGGTAGCACAGGATTATTGGAATCTGGGACAACTGACAGGCAATCATGGCAGCAATTTATTTCTGTTTATGACATACGAGAGAATTTTTCTGGTGCTGAAGGGCTCGCCGTGACAATCGGGAATAATACACATGATGCAAAGATTGCCTATGTCGCACCAGATGAACCATCAGCACAGCGTTGGGTGGGCAATGGTTTGTCGACCGATCCCAGTGTTCACGCAGCCCTCGTTCAGGCTGCCCGTAGTGACCAGACGATGTTAACTGGTGCTTATTCAAATATATCAACGCCCAAAGAAAACGATAGTGATTCGACAGGTGGATTTTATATGGTGGCACCTTTTTATAACACGTCGATGCCACCGGCCAGTGCGGATAGTCGTCAAAAGGCGCTGGGCGGATTCACTGTTGCGATATTTCGTGGTGATATGTTTTTCAAGCAGGCGTTCAAAGATATTGATTTATCGCATACAAAAATTAGTGTGTACCTTGGTGACCCAACCGCCAAGAATCTGATGTTTGAACAGGGCATAACAACCGATAGAGATGTGCGTTCGGTGAAGCAGACATTGACGGAATACGGACAAACATTCACTATCATCTATCGCATGGATACTACGTATATTGTCGCGTGGTTTTCAAACTATTTCCCAGCATTACTACTATTCGGCTGTTTGTTCTTCGGCGGTTTGTTTGCAGTTATCGTTGGTTTTATGCTGCGAAGTCGCTATTCACGATTAATTTACGAAAAGGAACGTGATGTTGAGTTTGCCAAAGATGAATTGCTGTCATTGGCTTCCCACCAGCTGCGCACACCGGCGACGGGCGTGAAACAGTATCTCGGCATGATTCTGCAAGGATTTGCTGGTCCGGTCAGTGAAAAACAGCGTGACTATTTGGAGCGTGCCTATGCCAGTAATAACCGCCAGTTGGGCGTCATTAATGATATTTTACATCTCGCCAAACTAGAAACTGGTCGTATTGTGTTAGCGGAACGAAAATTCGATTTGGCAAGAATGGTTCGTGACGTCGTGGATGAACAGCGCGAATCCGCCGAGCGGGGAGAGCTGACGCTCATACTCGAAGCGCCGTCCAAAGGCTTGATCATCGGGGATAGCCATATGCTGCGCATGGTCATCGAAAACATCGTCAGTAACGCCATTAAATATACGCCACCGGGTGGCACGGTGACAATTCGCCTCACACGTCGTGCGAGTCGTTGGTTATTGATGGTCAAAGATACTGGTGTCGGAATTGCTAAGGCAGACTTTCCAAAGCTATTCCAACAGTTTAGTCGTATTAATAATCCGCGTACGGAAGTTGTAACCGGTACGGGCGTTGGTTTGTATTTGGCCTATCATCTCACCGTGCTGCACGGAGGTAGTATCGGCATCGCATCTCGCCGTGGCAAAGGCTCAACCTTTACGGTGCGGCTTCCAAGAAAAATCTAAAATTGTGAAATATCTTACAATTTTCACGAGGCAATTCCGGTATACTCTGTCTGTAGAAGTGGAGACTTATCGTGGTAACAACGCATAAAAAACCTATTTTAATTGTCGAAGATGACCCGGAATTGTCCGAGGTTTATCATACTCTCTTAGTACAGGCGGGCTATCCAGTGACGATAGCGCACAACGGAAAAGACGCTCTGAAGCAAGCTGATGAAAATCACCCTGCACTTATTTTGCTCGACCTTCGTATGCCGGTTATGGACGGTGTTGAATTCTTACAGAAATATCGTCTGAAGGATAAGCATCCTGATGTCAAAGTTGTTGTGTTCAGCAACTATGATATGCAGGACGAAATTGACGATGCATATCGTTTAGGTGCAGCACGATACGTGCTGAAGGCGTGGGCGTCGCCAAAAGAACTCTTACAGATTGTCGAAGACAGTCTGTCATAAATAAAATAACCGGCCGAAATGGCCGGTTATTTTATTTGGTGAGTATCACTATGCAAGGGTCGGTCCTTGCAGACGAATGCTGCTGAAACTTTCATCACCAAGTCGGCGTTCTAATTCGCGGCGATAGATAACAAATCCTTTGCTGTCGTAGGTGATAATTTTGTGGCGTTTCAAACGACCAAGTTCCATTGTGGTTGTTTCGCGCGTTAGTCCCATGAGGCTTCCGAGTGTTGTATGCGTCAGACGGAGGTTTACGTTGTAGACGCCAGGCGAAGTCTCTTTGCCATATCGGAACATGAGGTAATACATCATAAGAAGCAGCTTTTCAGCTGCTCGTGACTGTTCGAGGGATGTAATCTGCATCAGCAGACCCGTGTAGCTATTGATGACATAGTCAAACACGTGCTGTTTGAGATCGGGGGTTGATTCAATAAGGTCGAGGAGGACGGGTTTTTCAACGGTCAGTACTTCGCTGTCTTCGAGGGCTTCATAGTAATACAAGGCACTTGATGTTTTTCCGAAAATCCATGTTTCGGGGAACATGTCGCCTTTTGTACGGAACCCGACAATTTGTTCCTCACCAAAGTTGCCTAGACGGTAAGCTTTGAATACACCGGACAACACGATATAGGCCTGCCGAGGGACTTCTCCCTGATAGATTAAGATCGAGCGCTTTTTCACCGATCGACGTGTTGACTGCGTAGGTAGTAATTCCGAGATACTTTCCATAGTTTCTTCCAATACACTTTGTATTATATGAAGAATTCCACCTTAATATTGTAAAATACTTCACAATATAAGTCAATATTTGTCGATATCATAGGTTTATCTGGCACAAGAGGGTCAGGTGGGATCATCAACACAAGGAGCGAAAGAATGTTTACACCTATACAACAGGACGCTATTGATAATAAAATTCACGAATTTATGGCGCGAAAATCTCCAAGTAGGACGTTTAGCAAATCGATTGCCGAACGATTCAGTCCGTCTTTGCGTACTCGACGCAAATCGAGCACGGAGATTGCGTATGAGCAGTTAGAATGGCATCACGTCGGTATGTCAGGACGTTCTATTTGGCAAAAAGCCCACTAAATATACACATAGTCATTCGCAGATATACAATCGGCTACCAATCAGGTGGCCGATTCTTCTGTTTCAACCAGTCATACTTGACACACTTTTCATACTACTGATACGATGTTACGCAGAAGGAGACGCGACAATGGGCATGCCAGCCAACACGAACAAAAAACTCTACGGCACTGCGACCGTCGGTAGTAAAGGCCAGGTTGTTATACCGGCCGAAGCACGCGAAGAACTTGGTATAGAGCCAGGTGATCGTTTGTATGTGCTTGGTGCAATGCACGCAGGTGGGATCGTCTTGTTAAAAGAAGAAATGCTGGAAAGTCTGGTCGAACAAATGTCGGCGCAGATCGAAGGCTTCCGTGAATATAAAAAACACGGCAACAAATAATCAATAATTTGGGGAATGTATGCATCATAATTTAGAGTTGCGCTCAAAAATTATCATTATGCTGTCCGTGATGGCCAGCCTATTTCTCGTCGCACTTGATCAAACGATCATCGCGACGGCACTTGGAAAAATCGTTGAAGAATTTAACGCGTTTAGTTCACTCAGTTGGATCGTCACGGCATACTTGCTGACAACGACCATTACGGTACCAATCGCAGGTAAAATGTCTGACCTCTTTGGACGACGAACAGTTTTGCTGATTGGTGTTGCGGTCTTTGGACTAGGCTCGTTATTCAGCGGAATGGCGGGCAGTATTGATCAGTTGATAGCCGCTCGGGCGTTTCAGGGTATCGGTGGCGGTATTATTACGGCAAATGCGTTTACGATTATTGGCGATTTGTTCGCCGCTCGCGAACGTGGACGTTGGCAAGGTATTTTTGGTGCCGTGTTCGGACTGTCATCAATCATTGGTCCGCTACTTGGCGGTTGGTTGACTGATCCACACAACATTTTTGGTCTCACGACTGATTGGCGTTGGACATTCTGGATTAATGTTCCTGTGGGAATTGCAGCATTTATCGTCATCGCTATATTCTGCCCGCCACTGCGCCACGACAAAAAACCACTGATCGACTATACCGGCGCAACATTGTTGACGAATGCTCTCGGTACGTTAGTGCTTGCCGTTGAT
>JAUPWL010000023.1 GCA_030916565.1 Patescibacteria group bacterium
ATTGTTCGTACCTTTAGTCATAAATTCAGCCAGCTGCTTCGCCTGATTCGCCGACACCATCATAGCGTTACTCGCCGTCAATGTTGTTGCCGATTTCTTGGTCACTGCACTAATCATATAAGTAATCTCACCAACATCACCCTTGGTCAATTTTTGGAGACCTGCCGTACCTTCTGTGCGCAAAATAGCATTAATCTCCGCCTGTGTCGGTGCCTTGGCAGTGCGTTCAAGCATGATTGTCACTTTTTTACCGACTAATTTTTCCGGGCTGACCTTCAGTGTATCGGCAAAGCTTTCCGGCAACACGATATCACCGTCACTTATCTGCTGCCCTAACGGTGGCAATGATCCAGCGGCGGTTTCAGTACGTACACCATCATCATAGGTTGTCAGTTCGGCCGTGTATTTACGTGAATCACCTTCAATCGTAAAGTATTTAAAATTAATCGTATAAATTGGCTTTACCGCCTCTAGATCAGTTCTTTTATTCAATTTTTCGACATCTGCCTGGGTCATCTGTTTGACCGACTGGCCGAACCGACCGCTCGATACGGTCGTCGAATCATCATATTCTTGTACACCGGTTGATGTTGCCCCGCCGTTAAACTGCTGTTTGTCTTTCACGATGAACAGCGCCTGCGGATTGACATTGGATCCGATCAATTTATCGGCGTACTGGCGCGATCCTTCGCCAGCAGCGATACTCAGTGTCAAAGTAAACGCACCGACAGCAATTGCGAGACTCGTCAGTAGCGTACGGGCTTTTGCCTGCGCCAAGCTGCGCCCAGCGCGTCGAACAACATCGCCAAACCTCATACAGCCACCTTTTTCGCAGCACGTACAGACTGAATACGACCATCGCGAATATGAATTGCCATATCGCATTTTGCCGCCAAATCACTATCGTGTGTCACGATAATTAACGTTGCTTTATAGGTTTTACAGTAGTCAAACAACAAATCTTCAATCACCTCACCCGTCGCACTATCTAAATTTCCCGTTGGTTCATCGGCGAACAATATTTTTGGTTCAGATACGATTGCGCGCGCAATAGCCAGGCGTTGCTTTTGACCGCCAGAGAGATTCCCGGCACGTACTTTCATCTTATCCTCTAGTTCGACAGCGCGTAGCGCCGACAAGATCATATCTTTGCGCTTTTTCGGCGCGATCCTAGCAATTTCTAAAGGCAAACCGACATTGTCATAACAGGATTCGTTACCCTGAATAAAGAACGACTGGAAAATAAAGCTCATTTTTGTCGCACGAAAATGATCGACAGCCTTTTGCTTCATTGTCAGAATATTCTGGCCGCCAATCACGACTTCACCGGTCTCGGGGCGATCAAGGCCGCTCATCACGTGCATCAATGTTGATTTGCCACTACCAGACTTTCCAACGATTGCGACGCTTGCACCGCTTGGTATCTCAAAACTAATATCGTCTAGTGCGACAAATTCGTTATGCTTTTTTCCATACGTCTTTGAGACGTGTTTGACTTTGATCATTATGCCCCTTTACTCATGTTTCATCATAGCATGTAGCCCTACCATGTGATAGAGCCGGGACGCACCATGTGAGCCTCACGACCTCTTGTTTTATAGCTTCGATGAAATCACTCTTATACTTGTGTATTGACTTTTTATCAAACTTATGCTATATTTGTAACATATATGAACCACGAATCATCTTCACCACGACACGCCGCCCGACCAACGTCTCACCGCTGGAAAGCGGGCGCAAACGCAGAAAACCTTAGCGTCGATAGTATTATTGGCCGTATTACCCGCGAACGACAAATGGAACAGGCTCGTCATAGCCAAGAAGAAGTAGTTGGCCGTCACGCGGTACGCCAAGTCGCGTCAACGGAATCTATTCCTGCCAACCACCGTCGTCACGCCAAGGTTGATGAAGCACCAGTACACAAACCCTATTCATTCGAAGATTCGTACCACGAAACACTTGATGCCCTCAACTCTTCAATAGAACGTGCAACAGGCAAAAAATACTCTCCCGAAGACGAAGTGCGCAACATGGCAAAGCTTCTTGATAATGCCCTTATCGCAAACGGCCTGACACCTCCTACCGACACAGAAGCAGCACCAGTTACTTCCCCTGAAGTATCAGAAGATATAGACCCTACTACAGATTCAGATAAATATGGTCCAGTGAATGAAAACCTTGGCGCCGTCGGTGATGAACAACTGGAAGTCATCGACGCCTACAAAAACGAAGTTCTCTCAAGTATCGACCTCTTCGACAAAGCACTCTCATCTGTTGATGCCGAGCCTGCTGAAGATCTCGTTATCGCGAGCTCAGCCGATTCTGGTGAATCAGAGACAAAACCACGCCTCAAAGAACGCATCTCTCGCCTATTCAAACGCCGTGATAGCGCCCGACAACGTGTAAATCTGCGTGAAGCAGCTCGTAATGCCGCGACAAATAGTGCAGATAGCCTCCGCGCAAACGTCAATAACCTCAAATTTAACTTTAGTAAGCTTGGCCGACGTATTAGTAACCGATTCAATAAACGAAGCTATTTCAAAAATGGCGGCGAAGTTATCAGCTATAGCGATAACCAATCAACACTGAGCTTCACCCTTGAAGGAAGTAACGTCCTTCTCGGCCGCGATCCCAAACACCCTGAAAATGAGCACAAATACGCCAAGGACTTTACGAAAAATGGTTCCGACATGGCCATGATTCTCACCGACAAAGGTCGTTTCGGCATCGGTAATGGTTATATTATGGACCTACAAACAGGCTTCTACTATGACGTGTTCCCTAGCGATGCATTCGACCTAACGATTGGTAAAAACGCCAAATTACCTGGCGCCGGTAATATCGGTACAGTACGTGCCGTTGAGCTGAAGTACAAAACTGGCAACGATGCCAATGTCCACACAAAAGACACCCCTAGCCCGTTCTCAGATTTCTATCAATTCATCAATGACATAGATACGGAAGAAGCGATAAAATCGGTCAACGCAGCCTAATCAATCGATCAAACAGGAAATAAACATATGACAAGTACACACATCAAACCAAATAACCTCCGGAACATCGGCGTCGAGCTCGACGATGCAGCACTCGAACAACTTGCGAGCGAACTCAGCGATAAGGTCGACGAAGGTATTGGAACAGAAATCGTCACCGCCCTCACCCCGGAAGACGCCCAAGTATTAGCCGACATGCAAGACAATGCGACCGATGAAGAGATCGGTGACTGGATTAGCCAACACGTCCCCGACCTTGCGGACATTATCGAAGATCATCGTGATATCGTCCTGGGTGATTTCGCCGAAACAAGCGACCTCGTTCCAGCGGTCAACGACCTATAAACTATCACCGTTTTTCAGAAGTTCGCCGTGTAATGCGGCGATTTTCTTTGTAATCGGTGTATCTTCGTTCAAATGACGCCCGTCAATTTCGGCAACGCTGGCAACAAACGCTGATGTACCACACACGAACACCTCATCGGCGATATACAGTTCCGTGAGGTCCACCGTCCGTTCCTGCGTAGGGATACCGGACGTATCGGCCAGTTCCAAAATTGCTCGACGATTTATGCCTTCGAGGAGATCGCTACTGGTATCAGGCGTGATCAATCGCCCGCCCCGCACCATAAATATGTTCGCCGCCGCCAGTTCACATACATGCCCAGACTGGTCGAGAAATATACAATCGTCATATCCCGCATCCAGCGCATCTTGATGAGCCAGTACTGAATTAACGTATGCCCCATTGACCTTGGCGCGTGACGGAATACTATTATCCGGAATGCGTCGCCACTGGCTTGTCTTTAATCGCACACCATGAGGTTTCACGATTGGTGTCGCCGTATAGACAAACAAACTCAGCTGCGTCGACACGCCACGTGTTCGCGTGCCGGGTACCAGTCCATCAGCGTGCAACGTCGCACGAACAAACACCGACTCGGTCGGTTTATTCGCTTTGATGAGTTGGGATACTTTTTCTTGGAACTGTTCAAAAGATAGTCCGTCCGGCCACTCAAGACCAATGATTTTTGCCGATGAATGCAAACGGTCATAATGCTGACGCAGTTTGAATGCGCGGTGCGTCGTTTTGTCGTTATAAACATAAAAAACGGTGTAGACACTCAGACCATACAGTACCGCGCTACTCGCAATTGATAAATTCGCATCAGCAATATCGCCTATCTTTCCATTGAAATAGGCTTTTTTGTATATGCTTGCCATCAATTACCTCCCTAATTTAATGTCAGGATAAACAGATTTGGTTGTTTCATCGATTTCATGACGCAGCTGAGGGAATGGAACTCCTTCACGCGCACTCACGCCTTCGAACACCCAAAATACACGTTCAGAAAAGCCCAGACCACACGCTGGCGGCATGCCGTATTCCAGCATTTCAACGTAATCGATATCCAGCATCATCGCTTCGTCATCACCCTCATCGCGCATGTTTTGTTGCTCGGTGAATCGGTTCAACTGATCGATTGGATCATTCAGCTCTGAAAAGCCATTGGATAATTCACTACCAGCAATCACCGCCTGGAATCGCTCAACGACACGATTGTCTTCTGGATTCATCTTGGCAAGCGGACTGATGAACAATGGCGTGTTAATCAACCATACTGGTCCGACAACATCTTTACGAATGTTTTTCCATAATTTATCAATGCCACGGGCGCGGCTCTCAGTCTTTTCAACCTCAAGTTTATTGTCCGCCAATGCCTTCTTAACTTCATCAAGCGTACTCTCGTACACATCAATGCCGTAGCGATCTTTGATGACTGTTGCGTAATCCCAGACTTCCCAGTCTTTGCTCATATCAACTGTCACGCCATTGATTGTAAACTGCAGTGTACCAAATGTTTGTTCAAGCACATATTTGAACATTCCTTCTTGGAATTTCATGCCATCACGCCAGTTAGCATAGGCCCAGTACCATTCCATTGCCACATGCTCCGGCAAATGTTCGTCACTATAATTTTCATTACGAAAACGCGGACCGATATCATAGACTTTTTCAAATCCAGCACCAAGTAGACGTTTGAGCGGCAACTCATGGCTAATACGGAGATAGAAATCCTGATCCAGTGCATCCATGTGCGTCACGAATGGATTCGCATCAGCACCACCGGTGGTATGTTCAAGCACCGGAACATTCACCTCGACAAACCCCTCTTTGTTCAAATAATCACGGGTTGCCTGCCAGAACTTACTACGGCGGACGAATCGTTCACGCACGTCATCATTGACACTCATATCAACATAACGTCGACGTAGTCGCTGTTCTTTGTCGGTCAATTCTTGTGGCAACGGCCGCAAACTCTTTGTCAAAAGACGTAGCGTCTTCACGCCAACCGATATCTCCCCGGTCTTCGTTTTGATTACCTCGCCGGTTGCTTCGACAAAATCACCAGTATCCAGAAGTGGTAATTCACTCATGCCAACGATACCCTTCGCAGCATCAAGTGGCGCGACGTCGGGACCATGCAAAAACAACTGCACCTGACCTGATTGATCACGCAGAACAATAAATGCTAGTTTGCCAAATTTGCGCAGTCCCAAAATACGGCCGGCAACCGTCACGGTCTGACCTTCTAATTCATCAAACTTGTTTACAATAACCGCGGTATCATGTGTCCGATGTGAATCGGCAGGATACGGATCAACACCCAATTCTTTCAATTGGGATAGTTTTCGCAATCGTTCATCTCTGTAATCCTGAAGTGTTGCCATATGTAAGCATTATACACTACCGACGCATAACAGAGGTAATTTCAAGATTTTGTAATAGAAATTACAATTGAATAAACCATAGATGGTATATTCACCTTGACTCAAAACGCTTAGTTTGCTATACTCAGGCGTATAATAAAATCGTAAATATAGCATAGATGGTATCAAAGAAAAAACGAAAACCAAGTACGACACCAGCCGCTTACGAAACGACTACTGCTACCCTGCCCGCCGAATCTGGACGGGATTTTTTAATGCCAAAATCGAGGCACTGCGATGACTAATACCGAAAAACAGTCATCCTCATCGTCTCAGCCACATTTTAGCCAAGGGCATTATAATGACTATCATAACGAAGATGCCTATTATTCCGATACTCGCGATACCTCTACAAAGACATGGGATATCCAGCCCTACGAGTTTGAACAGTCGTCAGACGAAGACACCGTTCCTATGACCATCGAGCGTCAAGATCTCGAAGCTGTCGAAGAAGCAGCTACGCTCGAAGAGGCATTAAAAGCCTACGACAAAACCTACTCACTCGACGCTATCGATGCCGGTCAACAAAGTCCTCAACTCTGTGCAGAAATGCTTCTCCGTATTTCAGACAAATTTGAAGACGAAATGACCCCAGAGCAACGACAAGCAATTGCACTTGAAACAATTGCAGTTGGCCATGCCATTGGCCACCTGGCTGATATTCCAGCCGGTCAGTCGGTTGACCGCACGAGTCTCAAGGGCCTCACGTCTTTGACCGAAATTATGGATTACGTTCAGGCGTATTCACCAGATGAGATTGCATTGTTCGAAGCTGAAATTCGCAAGGTTGCTGAAAAAATTGACAGTCGCGCCATTACCAATAATGAAGCCCTCGGACCGGTCAGCAGGCCAATTCGTCGCGCACTTGATGCATTCGATCAACTCCCTGACGATCAAAAGATCGAAACACCGTTTACGACCATTCTTACACAAATTGCTCGTGATGAACTGAACCGCTCAGAATCAAAACTACTGGAAAAACTCCATAAAGATGGCGTGCTTTTCGCAAAATTTTCAGGTTCAGACTCTTCGCCAAGCCTGAACCCTCCGCAAGAACGCGCGCTTGATGCCACGGCACTACATCCTCTGGATACACAGGACGACGACGGCCCCAAAACAATGGTTGCCTAATCAACAAAAAACGGCGAATGAATCGCCGTTTTTATATTTATGAGCAAGAATAATTAGCCGACTTTTACGACTTTGTACTCGATGCTACCTTTTGGCGTAGTGATCGTTGCAGTATCACCGATTTTTTTGCCCATCAGTGCCAAACCAATTGGTGATTCGTTGCTAATACGTCCAGCTAACGGATCTGCCTCAACAGGACCGACGACGTGATAGACAACCGTCTTTGCGCCAGTCTTTAGTTCGACTTTGCTACCTAATTTGACGCTGCTACTCTTGGCTGCAGGAATAATCGTTGCGTTCAGCAAGATATCTTCAATTTCAGCAATACGGCTTTCGACAAGCCCTTGTTCTTCGCGGGCTGAATCATATTCAGCATTCTCACTGAGATCACCATAATCACGTGCCTCGGCAATCTTATCAGCAATCGCGCCTCGACGGCTCTTCAAATCAGCAAGCTCTGCTTCTAGCTCTTTCTTACCCGCATCAGTAATTTGAAACAGTTTTTTCATTCGTTTTACCTTTGTTAGTTATAAAATGCGCGTATCGGCGCACCCTCCAACCTAGTTATTCGGTCGCCCCAGTTTAACAAGAAGCTCATGCCGTGTCAATTCGGTCGCTGCGCCACCGTTACGTGCAACATATTCATAGGTCTCCGATGTAATTAAACGGTCACTCACGGTGACACGATGCGGGATACCAATCAGCTCAGCATCGGCGAATTTAGCACCTGGACGTTCGTCGCGATCGTCGTAAAGTACATCAACACCAATGCCTGTTAATTCTTCGTACAGCGCGTTAGCATGCTTTACAGCCTCTTCGCCACCAATGCGTACCAGATACACCTGGTACGGTGCAATATTCTCTGGCCACACCAGTCCCTTGTCATCGCTGAAATGTTCCGCAACGACACCCATTAATCGGCTAATACCAATTCCATAACAGCCCATAATAATCGACTGTTTATTGCCCTGGTCGTCGACATAATACACATCCAGCGCATCGGTATATTTGCTCTCTAGGTGGAACGTATTTCCGACCTCAACACCGCGTTTCTCAACCAGATTCTCTCGATTGAGGCCAAGTTTCTGCAGATTTTCGTCAGTCAAAATTTCTTCATTGATAGCCACTTTCTTTGCTTCATCAACGAATATACGATCTTCGCCTACTTCGCTCAACGTCTGGAACTCATCACTGAAACGACTCGTGAAGATGCCGCCGTCCGCATAGGTACGGTATGTCATATCGCCGAGGCCAAGTCGTTCATACACTCTGCAGTACGCTTCGACTGCTCGCTCGTATAACTGCTCATGCTCTTCTTGAGTCCGCGCAAAGCTATACATGTCTTTCATCAAAAATTCGCGACCGCGAAGCAGTCCGCTTTTCGCACGAAGTTCATTGCGGAATTTCGGCGCGATTTGATAGGTATAAAACGGTAGATCCTTATACGAATGCACGAAATTTCCAGCCATATCAACGACAGGCTCTTCGTGAGTGAGACCAACGCCCAGTTCGGTGCCATTCGCCAGCTTTGTCTTGAACCAGTTATCGACTTTTTGATCGTCCCAACGATCGGTCTTTTCCCAGATATCTCGCGGCTGCAAAGTCGTCATAGAAACTTCTTGGCCACCGATGCCGTTCATCTCTTCACGGACAATGTTCTTGATATTTTCGAGTACACGCAGGCCTAGCGGCAAATACGCGTATACACCCGCCATTTCTTTATGTATAAAGCCGGCTTGAATCAACAGCTGAGCATTACGAGCAACTTCATCCCCCGGTACGGTTTTACTTGTTTTTGTGAATAATTGGCTAACTCTCATGTTTATGCTCCTATAAACGGACTAACAAACAGTGCGTAATATGCGACACCATTCTTGATCATGTGTACCAAAACGCCAGCCCAAATGCTGCCTGTCAAACTACGTAGTCCGCACAGGAACAAACTGAGGACGAATACGTCTATCCCAACATTCAGCTGGAAATGAACGAGTGCAAACAGCAGACTAGTGACAAGCGCTGCGAGCACTGCTGGTACGTATGCTTTCAGTTTACCATAGAGGTAGCCGCGGAACAGCGTCTCTTCGGCAAGTGGCGATAACACGACGAGTGTCAAAAATGCGAGTAGATTATCAATCCGTGATCCCATTGCTTGGAATCCGACATCTTGCGCCTGATCCAAAGGAAAACCTGGAAACCACGACATCACAGCGGCCAGCAGTGAAGCGGTAATAATGACATACGCAAAATACGTAATCGGTGCCAGTCCAATATCAGTCCATGTAGGTAATCGTGCGAGCCCAAGTGTCTGCAACGGTACAATCGGTCGTTTTTTCCAAAGATACGGACCAGCAATCACAATACTTAATGTCAGGGCGTAGACGATGACTGCCAAGATTGTTTGCAGTACCGATGGTCGCACGTAACTATCAATCGGAAACGATAGCCAACTAGCAATATATAACACAGCGGACACCACCCAAGAACTCGCGACAAAGGCTAGCAACACCCAAAGTGGCAACAGTACGAGCATAGGCCACTGCCAGCCATTTTCAGGAGCGCGCCCGAAAATCGTGCGTGCTACCCCACCCACATAGTGGTTCACGGATTTATTGGAGGATTTTGCCGACATCCGCAATTGTTACCAGCACGACGAGTGCCATTAATACCATGAAGCCGACTGCCTGAATTTTTTCTTCTCGTTCACGAGTCAGTTTTTTCTTGAATAAACGAAATCCTGCCATTGTAAACCAGCGGCCACCGTCAAGTGCTGGAATCGGCAGTACGTTCATCACTGCCAAACCAAGCGATATAAATGCGACGAGAAATGTCAGTTGCGTCAGGCCTGATTGCTGAGCAGCCGGGAAAAGAATGCCAAAAATACCAACAGGCCCCGCGACGCTGTCGCGCACCATTGCCACTTCTTCGCTCCCCTGTTTACGTACGCTTGCATCAGGACTGAACTGATTCACTACACCGGTTGCGAGGCTACCTATCATTGTACCGAGTCCTTTGAATGTTTCGATCGTGAGCTGTCCCGTTACGACGACACCAACGATTGGTGCCGACCATGTCGCTTTTGTCTCACTTAGCTGCACCAGACTCGCACCGAATAATACATTGCCGTCTTTACGTAGCTTCAGTTTGGCGGTAGATTCAGATCCTCCGCGGCTATAGATAACTTCGACGTCTTTACCTGCATATTGACGTGTTAGCGCAATAAAATCTTCAGGGGTTTTCACTTCTTGTCCAGCAAAACGCACGATTTTATCACGTATCTGTAATCCTGCCTTGGCAGCAGGATAATTCGCGCTAATAGCACCGAGCTGAACTGGCTGTAATACCTCTTTGGTATCACTCTGAACAACAAATTGATTCGGTAGTGCCTTTGGCAGGCCTGTAATGGCTAGAATAGTCAGCAATACTGCTGCCGTCAGCCAGTTAATAACGACACCAGCTAACAGAATCTTTGTTTTTACCCAAAAGCTTGCCGCACCATAATCACCCTTTTTTGATGCGTCATCATGTTCACCCTGCAACCGGACAAATCCCCCGAGTGGTAGCCAGTTAATCGTCAAGAGGACTTTATTTTTGAGCTTTTTTGCCCATGCGCGCGGTGGGAACCCAATACCAAACTCTTCCACAACAACACCGTTACGGCGTGCTGCGATGGCGTGACCCAGTTCATGCAGAACAACGAGCAGCGTAAGCGCAATGATTCCGACAATTATCCCTAGAATTAACGACATAATAACGCGACTATACCTTTAGGATGTCCTGCTCTTTAGCTTTAAAGGCAGTCTCGATTTTTGATTGGTATTCGGCAACAAGTTTGTCGATTTCTTTTTCAACAGCCTTCAGGTCGTCTTCTGTAATCGTCTTGGCATCTTTTTGGCGCTTGGCTTCGTGTAGCGCGTCTTGTCGTGCTGCGCGCAGCCCAATTCGGGCCTCTTCCACTTTTTCACTAACTTGTTTAACCAACTGTCGTCGTCGCTCCTCAGTCAATGCAGGTATTGGTACGCGCACCACGCGACCATCGTCGGACGGATTAAGTCCAAGCGCTTGATCGTTGCGAATAGCAGCAGTAATAGCCGTGATGTTCGACGGATCAAAAGGAGTAATTTGTAATTGCTGTGCTTCCGGTGCCGTGATATTGGCAGCCTGATTGAGAGGCATCATGGTACCGTATACTTCAACTTTTATGCCCTCTAGCATACTCGGTTGGGCGCGACCCGTTTGTACTTTTCGAAGCTCCGACTCGAAATGCTCGAGTGCTGCTTCCATCTTTAATTCGTAGGTATCGATATCAAACATATTAATGTCTATTTTAGCATGAAGAACGATAAAAAAGCCCCCCTAAAGGAGCTGTTTTTCTTGGTTTTTTAGATTATTTGTTCTTGGAATAATACTCAGCAGCAACAGCGTCTTCTTTTTTGTTAGCTTCACTGTCCAGATGTGCTGCCCAGTTTGCGATATTCTCTACGGCTTTTTCAGCATCGCCACCGCTACCATTAACTGCTGCTCGAGCATCATAAAATCGTTGGAATTGCTTGCTACCAGCACTTGGGTCGGACCCGTGCAGTCCAGCTTTTTGGAGCTCCGTCGGATTCATATCCTCCGACAAGGTCATATACTTACCAGTGCGGAATACGTGCTCTTCAACATCTTGAGTACGATTAGCAATTCTTTCTTCAGGACCGCGGCCTCGCTTGTCTGTGCCTCGCTCTATTTCTTCCAGTATTAATTTGCCAATACCTCGTGATCGAGCCGCATCCGAACGTTCTTTGTTACTCTCCAAAGCCATTGCATGTGCCTTTTCGATATCATCAATTCTTTTTGGTGCGTATTCGCTCATACAAATTCGTATCCTTGTTTGTTTTGTGAATGTATAAATTAATATTAGCATAATTATTATAGAAAGTCAATATACCCTATTCCTATAAACACTCCGCCATAATGGCGGAGTGTTTATTTAGAGGTTATAGATAGGTCTATTCATTCACGCCGAGCTCGATACGCTTGAATTGTGAAATACGAATGTTTTCACCGCTCTTTGCAATCTGCTCTTTGATGCGCTCGCCAACAGTCATGCTGTCATCGAGTACAAATGGCTGTTCAGCAAGAACCTGCTCAGCAAAATGTTTCTTCAACTGACCTTCGACAATCTTGCCTGCCATTTCAGCTGGTTTGCCCTTCAAAGAATCGCTTTCAAGAAGTTCTTTCTTCTTTGCTTCGTACTCTTCAGCTGGGATATCCTCAACAGTTGGGTACTTTGGAGACATCGCTGCAATCTGCATAGCGATTTGGTGTGCAAATTCTTTGAATTCTGGAAGACGTGCGACGAAATCTGTCTCACAGTTTACTTCAACAACAACACCGATACGGTTGCTATGGACGTAACTCTCGATAAGACCTTCACGAGTTTCGCGGTCGCCTTTTTTCTCAGCCTTTGTCAAACCTTTTTTACGAAGTGCTTCAAGAGCCTTATCAAAATCACCGCCAGCATCAACGAGTGCCGTTTTCGCATCGGTCAGACCGATACCGGTAAGTTCTTTGAGTTTCTTAATGTCATCAATCGTAATCGCCATTACGCATCACCTTTCTTTGCTACGCCTTCTGCAACTGCTTCACCAAAGTAGTCGAGCAGAAGCTGAACGCCTTTAATTGCATCGTCGTTACCAGGAACAACATACTGAATTGGAGTTGGATCTGCGTTAGAGTCAACGACACCAACAACAGGAACGCCAAGGACAGTCGCTTCTTTCACTGCATTGTGATCAGCCAATACGTCGACCACAACAACAGCACCAGGACGGCCGTTAAGGTTCTTGATACCACCGTACTTTTCGTTCAATTCAACGATTTCTTCAGCAAAACGCTGTACTTCCAATTTGTTGTAGCGTTTTTCAAGATCACCGTTTTCCATGCGTTTTTCAAGATCTTTTAGTTTCTTAACCTGCTGGGTAACGGTTGCGACGTTCGTCAGCATACCGCCGATCCAACGTTCAGTGACGTATGGTTGGTTTACTTTTTCAGCAGTTGCTTTGACCGCTTCTTTTGCCTGCTTCTTTGTACCAACAAACAGTACTTGCTTGCCGCTTGCAGCAACGCTTGTCAAAAATGGCAACGCCTTGTCGAGTCCTTCAACAGTTTTCGTCAGGTCAATAATGTGAGAGTCCTGTCGTTTACTGTGAATGTATGGCGCCATTTTAGGGTGCCAACGGCTTGTTTTGTGCCCGAAATGCACGCCGGCTTCGAGCAATTGTTTAATATCGACTGTTACAGCCATGTGTTTTACTCCTTTTTCCTCACCGCTAACCCTGAGATTTCAGGAGTTTGCTAGCGGTTGTGTCATTAAAAATAGTTACCGAACTACACTAACAGAGGTAAATTGAAATGTCAACAGGGCTAGAATAGTAATAAGCTTTAGTGCTATACTATGGCCACTATGAAAAACAAATTCCGCATTGCCGCCAACCGCATATCAGCCTGGACCGGAACCGCTACCGTCTTTCTTGGTGCCGTCCTTATTATCATCGTGTGGGCTATTACCGGACCCGCGTTCCACTACTCCGACACATGGCAACTTGTCATCAATACCAGCACAACAATCGTGACGTTCTTGATGGTGTTCTTGATTCAAAATACACAGAATCGCGACACCAAAGCCGTCCAGCTCAAACTCGATGAGCTCATCCGTGCCACCAAGGGCGCGCGCAATACTTTTGCCGGGCTCGAAGACCTCACCGACGAAGAAATCCAACAACTCGACAAGGAATTCAAAGTACTGGGCCAAAACCCTAGTACAGTACGTGCACTCAATAAACTCCGCGATCAAATCGCCGAAGAAAAAGCACGTCGCTCGGGTATTGCCAGTGCTGCTTCGCGCATGCTGCAACATACACTCACGATTGCCGAACCTGCAGCCGTTGCCGTAGAAGAAAAATCAGACGACAATCACAAGAAATAACCCCTTTGACTTTTCTCTCTGGAAGATGTACAATATTCCAGATATGAAGAGCAGTATACACCCAACAACATACCGACCCGTCGTATTTAGCGACGAACAAGCCGGTTTTGCCTTTTTGACTCAGTCAACTGCTGCGACTGACGAAACGATTAAATGGGAAGACGGCAACGAATACCCATTAGTCAAGGTACACATCAGCAGCGCTTCTCACCCGTTCTTTACTGGTGAAGAGAAGATAATCGACACCGAAGGCCGTGTCGACCGCTTCAAGGCTCGTGCAGCAGCCGCAGCAGCACGCAAGGAACAACTTGCAAACAAGGCGAAAAAAGCCAAAGCTGCATCCACTAAAAAAGCAGCTTCAAACGAAGAAAAGTAACGCCTGATAAAAAGAGGCTCTAACCAGGGGGGTCTCTTTTTGATACAATGAAACTATATGAACTATATCTGG
>JAUPWL010000024.1 GCA_030916565.1 Patescibacteria group bacterium
CAGACAATAGACGTCACGGCGATTTGAAGCCGCCCCGGGACTTTTCCTTCTTTTGGTCACAAAAGAAGTTGATTTGGTTCTTTGGCAAGTCAAAGAACAAGGTTAGTTCTTCACCCAAGAATAAACAAAATTGACAATATACCCCTTATCAACTACACTGTATATTGACAGTCTGCCCAGCAGACTATTTTTGTTGGTTAACAGCAAAAACAGTTTACTAGAAAAGACTATTTTATTGGGAAGTCTTATAAAAGAAGCGGAGAAAAACGTGGCTAACAAGGCAAAGAAGACCAAAAAGTCATCAGCTAGCACCAGCGATAGCAATGTCGTTCGTATCAAAGCTAGTTCTGCACCGTCAACCAAAAAGGTTGATGCAGACGAAAAAGTAACAAAGGTTGTTGCATCAACCGGTACAACCAAGGCGAAAAAAGTCAAAGTACCAAAGGTAAAAGCACCAAAACTTTCAGGCAAAGGTGCCCTGCGCCCAGTCAAAGCGACAGGTAACTACTTTAAGGGCGCATGGGAAGAACTTCGTTTGGTTCGTTGGCCTAGCCGCCGTGCGACCTGGGGTCTGACTGGCGCAGTTATTGTCTATAGCTTGTTCTTCGTCGTCCTCGTTCTGCTGCTCGACGCAATCTTTAAATATCTATTTGAACTAATTCTCGGAAAATAAAAGGAGTAAATATGACTAATCGTTACGACAGCACTCGCCAATGGTATGCAATCCACACATACAGTGGTTACGAAGAAAAAGTTGCCGACAGCATTCGCCAGCGTATTAACGCCGTCGACATGGCCGACAAAATTTTTGACGTAATGGTACCAAAAGAAAAGCAAATTCAGATCAAAAACGGCAAACGTAAAGTCGTTGAGACCAAGATTTTCCAGGGTTACGTACTGGTTGAAATGAAACTAACTGACGAAACATGGTATATCGTTCGTAACACTCCTGGTGTCACCGGATTTGTCGGTAGCGGTACAGAGCCAACTCCTGTTTCTGACGCAGAAATCAGCAAGATCAAAAAACGCATGGGCGTCGAAGATCCAAAACACCACATCGACTTTGCCGAAGGCGAAGTGGTTTCTATCACCGACGGTCCATTCAAAGGTTTCGATGGTGCTATTTCTGAAATCGACACACAAAAAGGCAAGATTCGTGTCATGGTCAGCATGTTCGGCCGCGACACTCCTGTTGAGCTCGACGCGCTACAGGTCAAAAAAGTCTAAATCAAAACATCCGAAAAGAGTCCGGACTACCGGGCTCTTTTTATTTTTTTAAAAATATGATATAATATACTAGTCTCATTTCGACAAACGAGAGGGTACAAATGAAGCGCGTCGCGCCAATCGTCCTCGGTGTTATTGCCGGGTTCGCTGCTTTTTTCGGTGTTGCAATCTTGCATTACATGAACGATTCCGGACTCGCTCCAGTGAGCGGTACTGATCGCGGAGATCGATAAGATGATTCATCCAAAGTATACCGTCGCTGACGTAGTAACATTTTCGGCGATGGTCAACTCGACCATGGATGGCGCACCCGTACGGGTGACTATCGCCGTCGAAGCATCAGACGAGATGGAACGTTATGTCGACCGTCAATCTGTCGGACAACTACCCATGGCGATGATCGAAACACTCAGGATTCTTGGCGTCATTCATGACGGCAGTGAACCCGAAGTTGATGTTCGTCGCAACTTTTGAGACAGCCGCTACCCTGCGGTCGCAAAGGGGCAGCCCAACAGCTGCCCCTTTTTTCTTTGAACACGCGCGTATCGACATACCCTGCCACTACTTTCACATCACAAACACCATCTTGCTAATCTTTCCCATATCTGTTATATTTAGTACGTTACGCACTAAATATCGCTTCAAATATATTTAGTACAAGGAAAAGATTATGGCAAAAAAAGTTATTGGCAACTTAAAGTTGCGTATCCCTGCAGGTAAAGCTACCGCAGGACCTCCAGTTGGTTCAACCCTCGGTCAATGGGGTTTGAACATGATGGATTTCATCAACCCATTTAACGACGCAACCAAAGGCGACATGGGCAAAGACGTTATCGTACACATCCAAGTGTTCGAAGACCGTACTTTTACCTGGAAGAGCCTTGGCCAACCAGTTGACGACGCGATCCGCGCCGCAATCGGTATCCAAAAGGGAAGCGCCAAACCACACGCTGACAAAGTCGGCAAAATCACTCGTGCTCAACTAGCCGAAATCGCAGAAGCGAAAAAAGACATGTTGAACGGGATCGACGAAGAAGGTCGTATCAAGACCATCGCCGGAACTGCCCGCAGCATGGGCGTCGAAGTCGTAGACTAATCATTGCATTTTTAGTTAAAATGTTATAAAATACTCCTCAATACGAGGAGTATTTTTGTGGCATCACAATCAGAAAAAGACATCTTTGATTATCTCGAATCGACTATGCAGGACGTCGACCTACCAACTTTGCCCGATGATGAATTAGAATACCATGTCGTCCATGCTATCGATCCAATTCTCGGCGCCAAAGCTATCCAGCGTTATGCTGAATCGCAATCTCCGGAAGCCCAAGACCACATTATCCGCAAGTATAACGACCTCCTGTCGTATACATTCACGGCCGAATATATTAACCGTCCGGTCAGGGTCATGATCAACCAGCCGTATGGCACGCCAGACGTGGACAGGCTGACCGATATGTACGAAGTGATTAACGAACTGAACCGTGTTGGCGAAGTCATGGTCGGCGGCAAAATGGGATTTTTCGAACGCCACATCTACACCGATCCGGAAACAACTATTACACGGCCTATTCTGTCACTACGCCTCCACAGCGGTGCGTTCAAACGTCAAGACAACGAAGATGGCACAATCGTTCCTATTCGTAATTACGTAACAATTCCTATCACCGCGTTCGAGGACTATCGTATCCAGGACCGTACGCCACTAGGAGATTATTAATGAAATCCGTCGTTGAAAATATTGTTGATTTGAGTGATGACCCAATAGAATGTGCAAGGTATCTGCAAAAGTATCTCAATAAACTACCCGAGGACGAACGGTATCTTGAATCGTTCCTCGGCCTCAAGGGACTTGGTTATAAATTCTATGGCCCGTACAAAGAAACACGTCCGCTCACTATAGTGGCAGACGATGGCTATGGGTTGCATGACAATGATTGCCGCGAAAGAATGGTTGAGGAGCAGAGTTTTGGAGGTCGTATGCGAATCATGGGCCGCATGGCAACATTCGCCTATAGGAATATCGACAGAAAAGACACAATCGTCCTACGGGTCAGTCAGCCACGATTAATCGACACACACCTCATCGACAGAGAGGGCGTTCCTGTCACAAACTTCGTCGAACAGCTGCCTGTGCCAGAGTTCACCATTACCGGACACTATACCGTCCCTATACTCGACGTCATTAAATATCAGTTTGCTGCTGACAAAAGTTGAATCACGAAATAGTCCTAGGCTATTATAAATAGACAAAGAAAGGAGCACACGATGGCAGAACAGTACGACCCGTTTGAAATGTGGGAACAAGAGCAATCGGCGAACGATGACCCTCTGGTCGCCATCCAGCACTCGTTAACACTCGCACAGGAACTGCAATACCATCTGGCTAACCAACCCCTCGACCTCCGTAAAGACCTTGGTATCGAAGCGCTCAAACTTCTCATGCAGAACCACGACGATATCCGTCATCACCAGTACGCCGTTCATGTCCAGCACGCATATCTGCGCGTTAAACCAAAAGAGAAACCTGGGTTTGAACACATGCGTCGATATGGCGAAATGCGTCTGGTCGGACAGATAGGTTATTACACATTGCAGGAATTTAACGAAGTGGAATACATCCTGTCCCTCCAATTGTTCGAACCCAAGCAGCTAACTGTTGCCAACGAACGCGACAAATTCACTACGCGATTGCCGCAGCCGCTCACGCTACCTGTCGCAGGTATTATCAATCGGCCGGTACTCGTCAAATAACTCTAGAAGTGTTCGCGAATGTGCGAATAGCTATAGTCCCATGAGGCATTCGCTTTTTTGTGTGGGTTGAAAATATGTTGTGGGTCAAAAATGTTTTTCGTTTCACGGAATAGGTGAACGACTTCTTTGCCATACATTTGTTCCAACCATGGGCCACGTACTAGTCCGTCGTTGTGTTCGCCAGATAGTGATCCACCATATTTCAGCACGAGGTTGTTGACCTCTTTCATCGCAGGCAATAGTTTCTTGCGGTCACGTTCGTCCTCGAGTTTCATCAACGGAATGATGTGGAAGTTTCCGTCACCCATATGTCCGGCAATCGTCGCAAACAATTTGTATTTTTTGATGATGTGACGAATCTTTGGCAAGAATTCAGCCAAATGTTCAGGGTTGACGATGAGGTCATCAATGAATGGTGCAGTGTGTTTATCCTTGACCTTGCTGCGCAGCAATTGGAAACTACGGCGTCGCATGATCCAGAATTTCTCACTCGAACCTTCGGTTGGAGTCTCTTCGAATCCATTAATTTCATAGCGGCCTTTGAGGTGTGCCAATTCTTTGTGCAGTGCTTTGACCTTGTCGCGGACTTCCTGTTCACTATCGCCGTTAAATTCAACCATTAACACGAGTTTTGGTATACCGCGTAGCAACTGTAGACCGTCGGGAATGAGGCTAATTATCAAGTGGAGGAATTTTACCGGACCAAGCATCTTGAGAAAACTCGGCATAAACTTGATGCTCAACCATAGTGTTTTGTCATCAAAACTTTCGAATGTTGCCGGTTTATGTTCGAGGACTTTTGGAATCAGTTCGCCGAGTGCATCGATGTCGTGCATGAATAGCACCAACAGACCAGAGTGTTTGCGACGAGGGACAAGTTTTAGCGTTGCTTCGGTCACGAATCCCAGGGTACCCTGCGCACCAATGATGACCTGTGTCAGGTCGAATATACCTGTCTCGCGGTCCCATACGCTCCATAAATGATAACCAGTCGAGTCCTTGCTTACCTTTGGTTCGGCAGCTTTGATGACGTCGTAGTTTTTCTCGATCAATTCGTACAGTTCACGGTAGACTTTACCCTCGAAATCTTTTTGGGCCATCTTTTCATCGAGCTGTTTTTTGTTCAATGGTTTGACGACGCGTTCAACACCATCGGCGAATACGAATTTCATTTCAGGAACATACTTGTTCGTCTTGCCAAATTCCAGTGATTTTTCACCACCAGAGTTATTGTTGACCATACCGCCGACGCTACAAAGGTCGCGGCTGGCAGGGTAGGAAGGTAGTAACATGTCGCCAGTGTGTTGGTCGAAATCACGGAAGAAGATGCCGGGTTGCGTCGTTGCTTTGTCACCAGACAATTTGATGAATTTGTTCAAATGGCGGTTGAAATCAACAATGATAGAATCGTTGATCGCAGCACCCGACATGTCGGTACCGGCACTACGAGCGGTTAATGATAGATGTGCATCATGTGCTTTACGCTCGGCGACAATCTGCACGGCAGCAGCGACGTCTTCGGCTGTTTTCGGTGCGATGACGAGTTTCGGCTTTAGTTCGAACATACTCGCATCGTGTGAGTATGTTTCTAGTGTCTCTGGTGCGTCTTCGATATCACCAGAAAAGTTACGCTTTTGCAGAGCTTGCTTGATTTCTTCCATTGTGGACCTGCCTTGTTCTATGTTTGTTACTAAAGAGCTTATCCTAATCATATCAGATGGCCGCCACGTGACAAATACCTATACAAAACAAAGCAAAATAAAAAGGCGGTGGGCACTTGGCCACACCGCCGTTTGACGCTATTTGCGTCGACCCGACCGATCTTTCGGCTGATGTTCAGTATGAGCGTATTCGCTCTCCCATTCCTCAGGAGTCATTCTGACGTAGGTACTACCGGTAATGTCCTGCAGCATACCGTCCTCGTGAACCATCACTTCGCCGTCGGGCATTTGTTGCCGAGGGCGATGTGCGTGTACAACGACGCGCTGTGAACGATGAGTGGTTTCATCTGCCATGATGGCGATTCCTTACATCAATGTGACGATGGTAGTGGCCCCCGCGCATCCGAAAATGCGCGGGGGCGCCGCCCTGTCACGTCTATTGTACTACTTTTAGAACGTTAGTCACCCGAAATGTTGTCCGGGGACCCCGAATCCGAAATCGTTCGTATAGTGACGTTTGGGGGATTGAGTAGGGGCGAGTCCGAGACCTAACGAGTCGATCGTTTCATCGATACGCTGCACCGTCTCATCTGTTTCGACTAGCAATGCATCGCTAGTCGTCAGTTCGCAAAGCATCCTCCAGGCGGTTGCCTCAAGTTTGCTCATCTCCAGCTCACACTGGCGAAGCGCACGTATCTCATTCTCAGTCAGTTCGGTACCATCGAGTTGGTCGCTGATTTTTGCAATCTGTGCAGAAATCACCGCGCAGGCTTCGATGATCGATGGCTGTTCCTGATGACACATCAGACATTCCTTTCGTCGTACATACGTCAGTTCAATGATAAAAGAACGTTCTCATTAGCAGTGGTTTGACCCATACTACACCCGAGAAACTTACGAAATTATAGCATAATTTACATCATTGGTCAATCAAAGAAAAACCCGCCTATGGGCGGGTATGTAGTATGACAGTGGAAGATGAGTCCGCCCCGGCGCGCGGGTAATTACACGCGCGCCGGGGTGGCTGACTAGCTAAGCTACTTCCTCCCCGAATAGACAGGAAGGACCGGAGCGTTTGGAGCCAGCAACTGCTGAAGTAGCTGCAGACGCCGCTCCTCAGTCCGTTGCTTGAACCGCTTGATGAACTGCATGATTACTCCTCTTCGTAGACATCGGAACTGGTCATATCATTGAGTTTGTCGACCCAGTCGAATTCCTGATCGTCGTTCATCTGGGGTACGCGGGATTGGGCCACGAGCGTCCTTTCTCTTCCACTGTCAAATGTCGATTTCATTCGTATGACTACAATGAAACTATATGCATTATAGCATAATCACATTAATAAGTCAATTATATGTACTCTGCAAACAAAGAAAAACCGCCCCTTTTTACAGGGGCGGTTTGACTTGTGGAACCGAGAGGGGCGATATAGTCTAGACTGCTGCCATCGCACCTTCTTCGTTGATAGTGGACCGAATCGGATTTTCCTTCAGGAACAACAGGACAACAAACGACACGACGACCAGTGGAATGATCCACAGGAAGATTGGCGTCAATGAACTGCTGTAGGATTCGATCACCGCACTACGAACGCCGACAGGCAATGCCGCAACCATGTCAGGAGTCAGCGACCCACGACCGCCAGCACCTACCGGCATACCCGGCAAACGCTGCGATAACTGATGTCCTAGATTGGATACGAAAAGCGCTCCAATCGCCGCGGCGCCAAACGTCATGCCCATTTGCTGGAAATATCTATTGCCAGCTGTCGCTACAGCAAACTCTTCACCCTGGAATTCATTGCGAATCACCAGCATCAGAATCTGCATGCTCAGACCCATACCCAGACCCAGTAGGCCGACATACACCATAATCACGCCAACAGACGTCGCGGGTGACATCGTACTCATCAGTACTAGGCTGAATGCGATGACGACCATACCAGTGAGCGGAGCCCACTTGTAGCGCTTGGTACGCTTTTCGACGGCAATAACGAACATGCCTGCCGCGAACATACCAACGACCATCGGCATCAGGAACAACCCCGATTTGGTCGCACTGGCACCAGACACCATCTGCAGATATGTCGGCAGATACGCCAACGCACCCATCATCACCAGACCGAACACCGTCAACGCAGCCGTCGTCACAACAAAGTTGCGATTACGGAACAACGAACCCGGAATAATCGGCTGTGCCGCACGCCGTTCAACGAACGCAAACGTCACGCCGCAGAACAGCGCACCGGCAAGCAGCAAGACAATCACCGGCGAGGTCCACGCATATTGCGTGCCGCCCCACGATGTTGCCAAGACAATTGCAACGGACGTTATGCTGAGCAAAACGATGCCAGCATAGTCGATTTTGGGCTTTTCTATACGATCAGAGATCTTGGGCACCAATTTCCATGCCGCTACAAGAGCCAGCAGACCAACCGGCACATTCAACCAAAACACCAACCGCCAATCGATGGAAGTAAAAAATCCACCGATGAACGGCCCAACGATGAACGAACCGCCAAAAACGATACCGAAATACGGCGTCACTCTTTTGAGCTGGTCCAGATTGGGAAGCATCTTGGCCAAGATCGTCTGAGCGAGGACCATCAGTCCACCGCCGCCGAATCCTTGAATAGCACGGCCAACGATCAATGCGGTCATTGTGTGAGCAGAAATACACACGGCCGATCCGGCTATAAACACCAGAATCGACAAGATAAACAACTGCTTGTGCCCAAACAAATCACCCATTTTGCCGCTGATAGGCAGCACAATGGTAGCAGCCAGTGCATATGCCGTGGTGACCCACAACATGTGCTCAACGCCGTTCAGTTCGCCGACAATCGTTGGCAGGGCAGCACCTAGTACTGATTGGTCTAGCGCGCCCAGAAACATACCGACGAATAGACCAACGATTGCCCACCTGATCTTGTTCGGTATAGGAAACCAGTCCGCATCCCGCACTTTTGGCTTTTTGGCATCCTTGATTGCCATTTTGCAGCCTCTCTCTCGATTCCACTTGTCAAAAAACATCATTGTCCCGCAAATGGAATTCCCAATTGTCAGACGACAAGATGAAAATAGTGTACTTGATATAGTAAATTTTCGCAAAACAAAAACCCTTCGAATGAAGGGTTGGGGGCGGCCCCCGGCATACGGTGTAATGCCGGGGGCCTAAACAAGTGGTAAAAACTAGCGATCGGCCAATTAGCGACGCTTGCTACGTTCGATGTAAACTTCTTCGAGTCGGGACGCGAGTGTTGCAGACGCCACCTTCAGGCGGTTGACGTCATGTAGCGTACCGTCGACGAATGCCGGTTGAGGTATGTCATTTACGACTCGTTTGATCTTTTCGAGCCAACAGTCTATTTCTGATCGATTGTCAGTCGAACGCGGAGTGCACAGTAAACGATGCGTATCCTGCGATCCCATAGGATTCCTTCCAATTGTTTGACTAGTTGTAAGACTAGGCGATTCGTCACATTGACGTTTCAACAAAATTATAGCATGAATACAAAAAACAGTCAATATACACTAGACTTTTCACCCCTGTTTTGATAGACTGAATACATAAACAATCAATGTTGGGAGGCCTTAAAAGCCGTTTGCACCACAGAAAGGGTTTAATCCTATGGCAAAAAAAGCCGAATTACTAGAGAAAGCTGCCGAGTTGAAACTCGAAGTCAGCGACAAAAACACGATTGCCGAAATCGAAGCTGCTATTAAAGCTGCTGACGGTCCTGCAGTTGAAGCAGCAGCAGTCAAAGAAGAAGTTGTAGTTGAAGAAGCAGCAGTTGTTGCAGAAAAAGCTGTTACCGAAGACCGTACTGCCAAAGCTGGTAAACGTAGCGAAAAGGCACTCAAAGAAGTAGCTGAAAAGTTGGAAAAGGAAGCTCGCAAAGAAGCTGGCGACACAACTCCACAATCAGAAGAAGCTGAATCTCACCACAAAAAGGGTAAAGCACCTGTTACTCGTCCTCGCATCGAACGCCGTGGCAAAAACTACCGCAAAGCTGCTGAGTTGGTTGAAAAAGACAAGGTCTACGGTCTTGCTGAAGCCCTTGAACTTGCTGTAAAAACAAGTCCTGTTAAATTCGACGCATCTGTTGAATTGCACGTTCGCCTCGGTGTTGACCCACGTCAAGCCGACCAGAACATCCGTGCGACCGTTGCACTACCAAACGGTAGCGGCAAGACTGTTCGTATCGCTGTATTCGCACCAGAAGGTGACCATGCTGCAGCGAAAAAAGCCGGTGCTGACATCGTTGGTGATGAAGAATTCATCAAACAGCTCGACAAAGAAGAATTGAACTTTGACATCCTCGTTGCAACACCTGCATACATGCCAAAACTTGGTAAATATGCTCGTCTGCTTGGCCCACGCGGTTTGATGCCAAACCCAAAGAGCGGTACTGTTGCTGCTGACGTTGCAAAAGCAGTGACTGAAGCAAAAGCTGGTCGCGTTGAATACCGCGTCGACAAACAAGCTATCGTTCACGTTGCTATCGGTAAGGTAAGCTTTGGTGCTGACAAACTATTAGTCAACGCTACTGCATTCCTCGACAGCCTGAAATCACAAAAACCTGCCAGCCTAAAGGGTAACTACGTTAAATCAACAAACGTTGCGACAACTATGGGGCCTGGTATCAAGGTCGAAACGACTCTTAACTAGTCGTAATGTCTTTTTAACAGCAAAAAACAGCCCCTACGGGGGCTGTTTTGCTTATGTACCAGTGATATCATTAAACACGATGACAACGCTCTATACGGCCAAGAGGCGAGAGATATTGCAACAAACTCGCGCCCATAAATCATTTATGCACCATGTGGCGTGGGGAATCGTCTGCGCTATTTTGCTCGCAGTCCTTGCTGGCATATGGCTGCACGCCAAGACCCTAGAAGCTGCGAATACCGATCTTCTCAAACAATTAGCTGTGGCAAAAATGCCGCCGACAACATGCAAAGTCACCGGTCAATGGTCACCGAATTCGTCAAAAGAACTATCGGTATCAACAAGAGACGGTGAACGCAAATACATCGTACATGTTCCGATAGATTTTCGAGACAACCAATACTATCCGCTCATATTTTTCTATCCAGGAAAAGGATCGTCACCCCTTGGATCCGAATTGTCATTTGGCCTCGATCAATTACCGGCTATCACTGTCTATCCATATCCAACGACGGGAACAGATGGGGCAACGGCTTGGGAAAGTGCACCGTACGCATCCGGTGCAGATGACGTTGGTTTTACGGCCAATATTTTAGACAAAATGCAGACGGACATGTGTATCGACAAAACGCGTATCTACGCTACAGGCTTTTCTAATGGCGGCGGTTTTGCATCACTATTATCGTGCAAGCTGCCAGGGCGCTTCGCAGCATATGCTGTCGTCGCCGGTGCACTGTATTCACCCTATGGCGAGTGTAAACCAGCCGCTCCTTCGCCACTAATCAGTATCCATGGTGATAATGACAGTATCGTTCCATACAACGGCGTCTCGTCGCGCAATTTACCACCCGTATTCGACTGGACATCGATGCGCGCAGTCGCAGAAAAATGCAGTAAACCAACCACTACCTATTCGGGAGTAAACATGGTCATTACGGCTTGGAGTAATTGCCGATCAGGATCTGCCGTTCAAAATATTCGAATAGTCGGCGGTAGCCATACGTGGGGTGCAGTACCCAACGACACGTTATGGCAATTCCTCTCTCGTTTTTCGCTGTAAATACCGTTGTATTTTCCATAATGGTATTGGATGTGTACAAGTGCTAGAATAAGCGTAATAGGGTAGGCAAAAACAAACACTTTTTTGGGGTTTTAATTAAGGAGAGTATATGACATTTGAGACGAAAGTTCTTGCTGATTCGATTTCTGATCGTGACATACGCCTGACGACGGTCGAGGCAACCTATCCGCGTCTCATTCATTCTGAACTGATGACGCACCGTGTATTCAGCCGCAACTCGGCGAGTACTCGAGCAATTCCTTTGGCGACACAGGTAGCAAACCTCCTGCATAATCCGTTTATTCCTGAAAAATTCGGTATCAACCAACCAGGCATGCAATCATACCGTCATCTGGCCGGACTAAAACACGAGCAGGCTGTTGATATCTGGCTAGCTGGTCGCGATCGTGCATTGACCACCGCGCTCGAACTGCTACTCGGTCGCGAAGCCATGGCAGATCTACTAGATTACGACCCGACGACAGAATTCGCGAATGGCGCGACACTCAAAGACGAATTCCAATACATCAAAGAAATGTTGCCCAAAAGCACCGATAGTATCGACCTGGCAGAGACCTCAATGCTCAATGTTCACAAACAGCTCGCTGGCCGCGGCCTCGAAGCCTACATGTGGCACACGGTCATCATTACAGCAACCGAGTGGGATAATTTCATCGGCCTACGCGTTCATCCTGATGCACAGGGCGAAATTGCCACCAGTGCACGCCTGACCGAAATCGCGCTCGACACATCATCTCCACGCCCACTCAATGCAGGCGAATGGCATTTGCCACTGGTTGAGCCTGATGAATTCGATGACGAATTTGATGCGATTCGCGCATCCGCCGCCCGTTGTGCCGCAGTCAGTTACAACCGACACGAAACCATAAATCCCGCAAAAGAATTTGAGCGTTATAACGACCTCCGCAGCGGTGGACATATGTCACCACTCGAACATCAAGCGACACCGTTTGACAATATCGATTGGTTCATCGCCGACGCACAACAAGCCGTCACACGCGATCTATTGGCCGTCCATGCGCTAGGCAAACATTACGGTAAACACCTCGAAAACACCGAATTCCTCGGCAATTTACGTGGCTGGGTCCAACATCGCAAACAAGTGCCATACGAACAAGATTTTTCACAAATAACAAAGGAATCCTAATCACATGTCTGAACACAAACAAATCGCTGGCATCGATGTTGATCATACAGTTATTACGGGTGACGTCAACGACCATCTGCCCGTACGCGTCGTAGGCGACCGTGTCATTAGTTATGGAACATTTAGTGACGCAGAACTGACCGTTGCGTTGGAGCTAGGACATGTCGTATGCGATCCTGCACCAAGTAAAGTGAATGGTTCGAGTATCGATGTCACGCTCGGCCATTATTTCTACCACGCAGGCACCGCACGTGAAATCGGTGGCATATTTAATCCTTTCGACAAAGAAGACGTCGATCGCTATTTTGGTGAGGCGAAAAAGGCTCTGCCGTTGGAACAAGTTCGCAAGAAAATTCAGCGTGAAATTGCACTATTGGTCATGAAGGGCCTACTGTCCCGCGAAGACGGCAATGAACGCTACGAACGATTTGGCGACCTCGAACAACTAAAGGGCATTCCCCAAGATCACCCCGTCGTCATCCTGCGCCCTGGTGAACGTATCCTCGGGCACACCAACGAATTTATTGGTATTCGACCACCAGGTACAACCAGTATGCATTCGCGCAGTACGACTGGTCGTATTGGCGTCGCGGCGTGTTTTTGCGCAGGCTGGGGTGACCCGGGGTACGTCAACCGTTGGACAATGGAAATCAACAACCTGAACGAAAATGAATACGTTCCGATTCCTGTTGGATACCGTATCGCGCAAATTGTATTTTCGATGACCGGTCCAGTGAATGTTGAATATGCCAAAGCAACCGGTAATTACCAATCAACATCATCAAATGACCTGGCCGAAATCAAACGTATCTGGACACCAAGCCAAATGCTACCTCGTGCCTACAAAGACGAAATCAAACTACCGCCAGTACCTGAAGGTCTGAACCCGGATTATATCTAGGAGAGCACATGGCTGAAGGTTTATATATCGTCCTCGAAGGCCTGGATGGCACCGGCAAATCCACCCAAGTAACGAGATTACGACAGCGGCTCGGTCATTGCGGATTTGGTTCGATTGAATTCACCGAACCTGCCACAGATCCCAAAGACGGAACAGAAGACGTATTGATTGCCGATGCGCTGCGAACTGTTATCAAGAACGGTAATTTGGAACGTGATGCATTAACCAACCTGTTCCTGTTCAGTGCGGCCCGTCATGAAAAGTGGCGCCAAAAAGGCTTGCCTGCGTTAAAAATAGGGCAACACGTCGTCGCCGCCCGAAATTATTGGTCAACCGAAGCCTACCAGGGCTACGGCGAAGGTCTCGACCTTGACCTCATTTACCAACAAACGCGACTTGCCACCGATGAACGTTACATGGCACCCGACATTGCCATTGTCCTGACTATGGATAACGAAGCCGAGCGAATGGAGCGTATTACTGCGCGCGGACCGATCGACGATCCTGATACATTTGAATCACGCGGCAACGACTTCCAGGCAAAAGTAAACAACGCCTATCTAGATATTGCCCGTC
>JAUPWL010000056.1 GCA_030916565.1 Patescibacteria group bacterium
GTCGAGCGGCTTGGCGGCGACATACAGCAGCGCGGGCATTTTCTCAGTGCTGACGTTGAATGCGGCAAAGGCGTATGGACCTAAGCAAGTTGGGCTACTATATGCGGCTCGCTCGGTCAAATTGCAGCCACAAATTGTTGGTGGTGGCCAAGAACTTGGGCTGCGTAGCGGCACCGAAAACGTTGCCGGTGTGTTCGGTATGGCTGCTGCCCTGACGAAGGTCGACGCCGGACGTCATAGCGAAGTTGTCCGACTATCGGATCTACGGAATCAATTGCAGGCTAAACTGACGGCTGCGTTTCCAGAAGCAGTCGTGTCTGGTCATAGTAAACATCGGCTAGCGGGACATCTGCATATTTCATTCCCGGGTCTGGATGCCGAACGCCTAATATTTGGTCTAGAAGCGCGAGGCGTTTTGGTGGCTACGGGTAGCGCCTGTGCGGCCAACAAGGGTACGCGTTCACATGTATTGACGGCGATTGGCCTGGACGATCAAACAGCTGACGGGAGTCTGCGTATTACCCTTGGCAAATGGACTGATCAAGCGGCAATTGATCAGGCGGGCGATCATATCATCGCCGAGGTCAACCGTGAAAAAGCAAGGTTAGACCGGTCATGAAATTAATCATTGGCTTCATCGTCTTTCTCATTATGGGGGTAGTTTTGGTTAAAGGTATCGGTGCATATTTGGGTCCTGATGGATTGAGTCACTGTCAGTCGTATCCATCAACCGAAGCGGATTGTCAGGCAGTCGATGCAATTGTTGCAATTAGTGGCGGTGATACAGAAGCGCGGACGGCGCAGGCTATAGATTTGTATAAACACGACTGGGCACCACTACTGGTATTTTCGGGTGCCGCGGCAGACAAATCGGGTCCGTCAAATGCAGAGGCAATGAAACGACAGGCGATTGCCGAAGCCGTCCCTGCAGACAAAATTCTGATTGATGAAACCAGCGAAACGACCAAACAAAACGCTAGTAATTCAATTGCGTTGTTCGACCAGTATCGTATTCGTTCAGTGATTTTGGTGACGTCTGCATATCACCAGCGCCGAGCTGGATTGGAATTCGGTCATCGTGCCGGTATGGCTATCAAAATTATCAATCATCCTGTGATGGCAGATAACCAATGGGGACCGCTGTGGTGGACAACACCAACGGGGTGGTATTTGACCGTCAGCGAAATGATCAAAATTATCTTATTTTATGTAGGAGTCGGACGATGACAAAAGTATATGTCGGTATGAGCGGCGGTGTCGATTCGTCACTAACAGCGGCACTTCTGGTTGAGCAAGGATATGACGTCACTGGTGTCTATATGAAAAACTGGACACAGGACATGCCGGGACTGAAATGCCCTTGGGCGGACGATTTGGCAGATGCCAAACGTGTGGCTGTGCATCTGGGTATTAATTTTGAAGTGTTTGATTTTGAAAACGAATACAAACACAAAGTTGTTGACTACATGATCGAAGAATACAAAGCGGGCCGTACACCGAACCCCGATATCATGTGTAACCAGGAAGTAAAGTTCCGTATATTCCTCGATGCAGCGTTAGAACACGGTGCCGATATGATTGCGACGGGACATTACGCGCGCGTCGAAAACGGCGTACTGAAAATGGCGGCTGATGCCAATAAGGATCAGACGTATTTTTTGTACCGTGTAACGGGCGAAGCATTGCAAAAAACATTATTCCCATTGGGTGAATTTACCAAACCAGAGGTCCGTAAAATGGCCGAAGAACGCGGCCTGACAACCGCGGCAAAACCTGACAGTCAGGGTATCTGTTTTGTTGGCCAGATAGGTATTCGTGATTTCCTCAGTCAATATGTTGAACAAACGCCAGGTGCAATTATAGACAAGCAAACGGGTGAAAAAGTCGGTGTGCATGACGGCGCCATCTTTTATACGCTTGGCCAGCGACATGGTTTGGACGTCGGCGGTGGACTGCCTTATTACGTCGTCGGCAAAGACATGGACAAAAACGAAGTCTACGTATCGCGCGACCTTGGTGACGAATCATTATGGCGCCATGATATTCCATTGACCGCGATTCACTGGATTAATGGCAGTCCACGTGACGGTAATTATCAGATTCGTGTTCGCCACCGCGCGCCACTGGTTCCGGCACAACTATCTGGTGATATATTGCATCTGGACGAACCGCAACGTGCTGTCGCTGCGGGACAATCGATCGTTATTTATGACGGCGATGTTTGTGTTGGCGGCGGAATTGTCCGCTAAATATTGTTCGTTGACTCATTTCGGTTATACTTATGCTTATGGATAAGAAATCTCTTGGCTTTACAATTGTTGAAGTCGCACTGATGGTAGTCGTTGTCGGACTCCTAGCGGCCATCGGTACGATGGGCTGGACGGGCGTTGTAACGTCATCGACCAATAATACACGATCAACCGAAGTAAAGTTATGGGCATCATCTTTTGATTTATATAAGAGTCGTTATGGCACATGGCCTGTGCTACCGGTGGATGATGCTCATCCGGTGACGGTATGCCTCGGTAGTTTCACTTCGACGAATAACAAATGTGGTCAGTATACGTCGAGTACAGCTGGTCAATATGTCGATGCAACAGCATCAGACACTACGACCGCTTTGGCCGCAATCGCACAAGTTGGTAAACAACCGGTGAATAGCGCACCTCCGGTGAGCAACAAGGTCGTTGGGCCCATTGCTTATATTCGTCAAACGACCGATGGCAGCGGTAATGCTGCTGTAACTGTCAAATACATCAGCTTTTTCCAGGGCAGTAGCTGTCCGAGCGGCTTTACGAATGATTCGGCGAACGCTCCGTCCAATGCGATGCTATCTGGACTACCGAGCGGTTCTACTGTTGCATGTGCCGTCACAAACAATTCATTTACGTACAAAACAACGCCGGCGCCAACACCGACTCCGACTCCGACTCCAACTCCAACACCTACGCCTGCCCCTACCCCAACTCCTACGCCGACTCCAGTACCTACCCCTACACCAACACCTGTACCAAATTCATGGCAATATTGTCAGCAGTATTATGACGCTTGGGTTGGAATAGGATGGGATGGAACCGACCCGGTTGGTTGCTATGGACTCTGCGAACCGAACGCAGCCACAGTATGGAAGAACGCCGACCGGAACCGAGCGACCGCACGTGTCGTAGGCTGTCTTCCCATGAATGGCTATAGCTACTTCGATAGTTATCATAATGTGGTTATTGCAGGTACCTGTGCCGGCATTGCACCATATAGTTTCATGGGCTATTCACCAGGCTACACTCTTTGCGGGCATTAAATGATTAATGGAATGGAGTAATTACTAGTATGAATAAGCAGCAAAACGGTTTCGGTGTAGTAGGGATGGTTGCGATTATTGTTGTCGTAGC
>JAUPWL010000057.1 GCA_030916565.1 Patescibacteria group bacterium
ACCAACTACTTTAATATGCTCCTTACCGTCAGCATCAATGCCCTTCCATACCGGCATCGCCGTCGCCCAGAATCGGTCACGTGACAAATTCCAATCAGGCGCCGTTTCAATAGTTTTTTCAAATCGGCCGTGTTTGATATGTGCCGGGAACCAATTGATATGCTCGCTGTTTTCCTCGAGCATCTCTGTACGCTGACTATCAATATCCATGAACCAGCTAGGATGTGCACGGTACATAAGTCGATTGCCGTTACGCAAGTTATGTGGGTATTCGTGCTGGATATAATCAATTTTCCATACAACGCCACGCTCTAATAGATTTTTGGCAATTGTCTTGTTAATTTCCCAAACATTCTCACCTTTCCAGTCAGATTCGATGTAGATACCGTATTCATCAAGTACATGAACAACGGGGATGTTGTGCTCGCGGGCCAAAACGAAGTCTTCTTCGCCGTATGCAGGCGCAATATGTACGACACCCGTACCAGAATCAGTCGTGACATAATCAGCGGCCCATATCTTGTGTGCATTCTCGCCACGGTCTTCGAATAGCGGCTTGTAGTTTTTTGTCACCAGATCACCGCCATCAATGTCTTTCACTATCTTGTATTCAAGCGGTTGGTGTTTTTCGTTAACAAAGACTTTTTCAACAAGGTCTTTTGCCAAAATATATTGTTCACCATCATGTTCGACTTGGACATAATGAATGGTAGGATTAACGGCAAGCGCCGTATTGGCAGGCAACGTCCACGGCGTTGTCGTCCATGCCAGCAAGTTTGCCTCGTACTCTGGCAGCCAAAATTTTACATAAACAGATGGGTCTGTCACGACTTGATATGCACCGGCATCCATGGTGACTTCAGCCTTTGAAAGTGGCGTCGCCCACTTGGTGTCGTACATCAATACTTTTTCGCCCTCGTAGATCTTGCCCTTTTCATAGAGCTCTTTAAACGCCCACCAAACAGACTCCATGTAGTCTTTGTCCATGGTTTTATAAGCACCCTTGAAATCAACCCATCGCCCAATACGATGAATCGTCGATTCCCACAAATCGCCAGTCTGAATCATGCTTTCTTTCGCTGTCGTGATGTAGTCCGCCAGGCTAATCTTTGTACCAATCTCATGACGATCTGCGATGCCAAGTTTTTTCTCGACAAAGTTTTCTGCCGGGAGACCATGGGTATCCCAACCCCATACACGCTCCACGTGCTTGCCCTTCATCGTCTGATAGCGCGGTACGGCGTCCTTTACGATACTTGAAAGGAGCGTCCCGTGGTGTGGTACACCGGTGATGAACGGAGGCCCGTCATAAAATACATAGGAGTTTTCAGCCGGCCGCTGATCAACGGATTTTTCGAATGTCTTATTCTTCTTCCACTGCTCGACCAATGCCTTCTCATATTCCAAAGCTCGTCGACGTGTATTGGCTTTAAATTTCATCTTTGTCCTTTCAAAAACAAAAAAGTCACTTCTTTTGACTGCCAGATCCCGTTATAGGAGGTACCATCTGGCTTCCAAAAGATGTGACTCTTTTAGCGCTTGTTTGATCGCTTTAACGTAGCGTTCACGCCCGATTCTACTCTCGATATGATCGATTTCTTTCGGGGGCTCGCGGGTGATAACCGCTCATGCGCCTCTACACGAAATTATAACAGATAAAACTAGCTAAATAAACTGTCGCCGTATTTCGCAAAAATGGTTGCAATAATCGCAAAGACAATAAGCGCCATCGCAAATTTATCATAATCTTTTTCGATCCACGCGTGAGCCTTCTTTGCGATACCCTTTGGTAAGAACAAGTTGTCTTCCCGAATGTTAAACCGAGTGATCGAGAACCAAACGAGTGTCGTCGTTAGTGTTACGAGAAGACACCATGGACAGAGTGCCTGAATAACGAAAAGACTGAAATATAGCAGTACCAAGGCGAATACAAATCCGAGTGTGTAAAATATTTGCGCAACAAACATAAACAAGCGAGGGAACCGTACACCAGCAAGTCCTGCGATAGCCACAGTAATAACAACTGGTTCAGACATCAAACCAATGAAACTATTCGGAAAGCCAAACATTTCGTTAATCGGATGTTTCGCCACGGTTGCACAGTTCACAATAGCGTTCACGCTACAGCTCAGAGTTGCATTCGGGTCGCGCGCCAAGTGCAGTACTTCAACCGACAAGACAAATGCTGCAAGCAAACTACATAGTGCACCGACAAGCATGCTCGTAAAGATCCAGCGATCATCACGCAATTTTTTATCACTGTGCGTGAAATACATTTTGATATTACTGAACATAATAACTCACCTCATCTATTAGTGGCATCGGCAACCCGCGCCACATATTACGTAATTGCCGGTCTTCTGATAGTGCAAGCAACGTTGGATACTCAACAACATCATAAACTCGGCATAAATCAGCGCCCTGGCGAGTATCTGGGTCTACAACTTCGAGCTTCTTTGACGTACGTCGCTCAAATTCATGCAAATACTCCTCAACTTCTCGTGCATGTTCACTCATTGGCTTATCAATGACGATGACACTCATTTACTGGCTTTGTCCTTGCGTCGTGATGCCAAGATTGCCTCGAACTCGTCAAGTGTCTTAAAGTCGTAGTAAACACTGGCGAAACGAACATAGGCAACCTCATTACGGTTGGCCAGTTCATCCAGCACAAACTCACCGATTGTTTTTGAAGGGACCTCGGAATCACCCATACTATAGAGGCTGTCATCGATATCGTTGACGATTTCCTCAATTTCAATTTCGCTTGCAAAAAATTTACCCACCGATCGGCTAATCGCGGTCTTTAACTTATCTCGGTCATAGAGTTCGCGTACACCGTCTTTTTTAATCACTGCAAGATTCGGCTTTTCGATACGCTCATAGGTCGTAAATCGCCTGCCGTCAGGTGCTTCGCGGCGACGACGAATCGTCACGCCATCACCTACTTCGCGTGATTCAATCACCCGGCTGTCACCAATGTTTATCGGATTGCTCACCGTAGCCTCCTAAGATTCTTCGTCGGTTTTTTTGTGCTTTTTGCGACGACGCAAGAACGCAGGTATGTCTGATTCGTCATCTTCTTCGACAGGACTGTCCCAAATATTATGAGTTGGTTCTTCTGCAAAATTCGCCTCTGGATCAGTCTTATCGAGTTCAAGGTCCATACCTTCTACAGCTGCGTCGCTGACACCACGTGCTTCTACTTCGTGTACTTTATCATCGGGCACGTTGTCGAGGTGTTTCATGATTGCGCGTAGCGTGTTGCCGTGTCCGGCAACAATCACGTTCTTACTGGCTTTTAGGTCGGCAAGGATATGTTCTTCATAG
>JAUPWL010000025.1 GCA_030916565.1 Patescibacteria group bacterium
TGTCAGCAGCAGGTACAGTCGAGGACGTCTCTGAACGCATCTGGGACATTGTCGAACCGCAACTTTCCCTCTCATAAGCAATAGAATTAAGCACAATATAATATTGTTTATGTTTGGTAAATTTTGTTATAGAATATAGCAAGATAGTAATGCCAAGGAGGGTGTGATGTTAACGATACGTAAACGATTGATACATAAAAAGAGCTACCGGTTCAGTGGCGCCGCAGTAATGGTATGCGTGTCGGTCATTACATCAGTGAACATGCAGACAACCATCCGACCTGATCGATTAAACGCGATTGTTCATCACACAGTTGACACCAAAACCGATGACAAACAACAGACAACTATGTCGACAGTAGACAAACCACAGACGACAACGGCAACACGCAATAATCAAACCTCATCATCGGTAACAAAAAATACTCAGACGCAGTTAACACCCGATCCAGTGATAACCCCATTACCGTCAGATACTCCGACACCAGCGCCAACACCAGATCCAACCCCGTTGCCAGACCCAACTCCAGCACCGGTTGATCCACCAGTGGCGCCGTAGTCGCTACAGCCCAGGAACAAAGCTTTTTGCATTCAATACGACCGTTTTTGCCGCGTGCATACCAAGAAAAATCATCTGATCGACGCGCGATTTGTGACTCCCGTTTCGTTCTCGCTGTGCGTCTTCGTAAGCGCCGGGATAATATCGAACCGCTTCGGGTAGGGCGATCCAAAATACTTTCGTCGTGTCACGCAACGCATCAAGCTGTTGCTGCTCTGAACGAGAAAAAGGAATGTGAAATTTCGTGCGAATATCAGCCGGTAATTCACCGATTGATAGCAGACTCATGACCTCAGTCACAGGCATAATAGCTGTTTTTGCGATGAACCAAACCGCACGAGGCAGCGATTCGGGGCGCGGCGGCTTGCGATCAAGAGCCATGTTGATAGCGCGTTCAGCAGATGGATTCATTTCTAGAACGTTATCAACCATATACCGACGATATGCGACATTTGCACTGTAATCAGCGGGTACTATGTTCATCGGCATGCCGTAATAACTGAACCACGTCGTCGATTCTAGTTGCAGTTGCTCACGATCGGCATCATTCAATGAACGGACAGTGTAGTGTTCGGCACTGTTCTGTACGCCGCGGTGGAACGTATTGTGCGCCCAGTAAAACGCGTCAGGGCTCAGCGCATTAAACTTACGGCCCTGATGATCAAGACCATGAATACCCTTGTGTAGATTCCGGACATGATTGCCGGCAGTGCGCGGATCTTTGGCATAGACTACAGCCATAATCGGGTCCATTGACACAGCAACGCGACTGTACGGATTGCTCCAGAATTTGCCAGTATGTTCGACAGCAGCGCCAATTTCTGGATGCAGCAGTTGCTCGAGACCAATAGAAATTTGCATGCCGTATTTCAGGTCACCCAACTCTCGTTTTGTAATAGAATAACGATCTAGTGGTGCACCGATCAGTTCAACGCCACCGTCGTTGACAACAGGGCGTCCATATCTGTCTACAATCAAAAACTCTCGTGATACATCATTGTCTAATGAAAGTGTTTCGTATTCTGGACGGGACATAGATATCTCCGATCACCCCCGGTCAAACGTAAGGCTCGGCTTCGACAAATTTATTCACCCACACTGCGAGGACACCTAATTGGTGATGCAGCTTGCGATCGTGTGGACGTTCGACGATGTCACTAGCCGAAACAGAAAAAGTATCCGATACATAATTGCGACGACGCCGATGTTGCGCGTAGACTTTGCGTCGAAATACAGAGACAGTACGATTGTCATGGCCGTCGTGCATACTGAGATAAAACCCAAGCGCACTTTTACCGATGCGATCATCAATCGTCACAATACGATGGCCCGTGTGCGCTCCATACAGATGTGTTTCATTTGCCGCTTGGAGTACTGGTTCTTGAACACGTTCATTGAGCGTATTCCAAATAGTATTAAATTCATCCAGCTGCGGCTGGACTGCCAAACGCTTTTCTTGATACCAGCTATCATATGTTGCCTTGTCAGGCATGCCATAGACATAGGCGAATACACTCTCGTGAGTGATTGGTGGCTGCGACTCGGGAAGAATAATAGTCATTGGCCACCACTATACCATGTTTGTCACTATGATTAAAATGGACGACCACCACCTCTATGCGATATAATGCGATGGATCTAAACACCGTGTTTAGATAGTACCGAAAGGCAGAACGATGACGGTTGATCCGCGCTTCTTCCGAGGAGAACCGGTGAACGAACGACCGAGTAACGAAATCGACCTGCACAAGCATTGTCCTGCGGAATTTCGCGACAGCGCGAATCTGTGGAATGTCTACGCTCGTCGACTTTTTCATGAAGGCGGCATGTTTACCAGTTGGGACTGGAAACTCATGAGTCGTGCCGACAAGGCAGATCTGGAGAGCAAATTCACCAGTCTGTTGCGCGCAACAAATTCACAGTTGCGCGATGACGACCGCGTTGCGATTCTGGCATGGATGCTCAGCGAGATGTTGAGCGACGTTCCTGAAGGCACCGCTCTATGACATCCATTCCATTCCGCCAAAAGGCGTCGCTACCTCCGGGTGCGGCGCCTTTTTCAATTCATGCTATTATGTGCTTATGGCAAATACAGTGAAAAAGTACTGGTTTAAACGACGCCGTTACGGCTTTGGTTGGACGCCAGTCACGTGGCAAGGTTGGATTACAATTGGTATTTATCTATTCGCGCTCCTTGGTTATGCATTTACGATGGATGAAGCATCACCAGAAGGCACTATCGAAGACGTCTATTCGTTCCTCGGTGTCGTAACCGGCATGACGCTGGCCCTTATTGCGATTACTGCAATCAAAGGTCCTCGACCGAAATGGCGCTGGGGTCAAAAGAGCAACGACAACCCGTCAAAAGATTGGTAGTACTCTCTGTTAAATAGGGAAATTGCCACGAGAGTGATATACTAACAACAAGCAAGTATTCTCAATCTTTCACTCTATATCTTGGTACACCAACCGACCTGTACGACAAAAGCTTAGCATATTCGCCCAAGCAAGTGTAATCGGAAAGGCAGGGTACCATGAGTAACACCAGTACGAGGCAATCATTTATGCAATCAGAGAAGGCGGTGGAACTACGTGCCGAACTGACACGCATGGTAGATAGCGCGCTATATAATACACGACCAATCTACGCGATGGGCGAAGGTGACAAGTATCAGTTCGTCGAACGACGTATGGAATATATGAGCAAATATCCAACAATGGACCATTGGCAATATGTTTTGAATCTAAAACTGATGACCAAAATTAAAGTTTAGCAACTACAGTACATCAGCGACGTTAGGATTATATTTTGTTGTTTTTATGCCGCTCGAACACGTAATAAATAGGAACTTCAAAAAACTCAGTACACTACGATTGCATGAAGACTAGCTCCGGATTGAATAACCCGTAACTTTTTCATGCCTAAAAATGATTGATTTATTCCTGAACAAGTACTACTATACTGAGTAATTAAGGAGGGAGAGATCACATGACCAGCCACAATGAAGGTACGCCAGAATATAGTACTCGTCTAGACAAGGGTGACTATGAATCACGAGTACACCGATGGTCCAAAAAATCTGCGGAGGTCTACAATAATCCCTTCCCGGTCAAAACCGTTAATTTTATCGACTGGGACTCTCCTGAATTTGCCGTAACACCCGATGACGATCGTTGGATTATGCCCAGCAACTTTGATCTCGGCGCCAGCGAATGGTACCAACAACTACCGCGCGAGAAACAAATTGAAATCGGCATGTATCGTTATGCGCACGTTGCCAAGGTAGGATCAGAATTCGAGGAAGCATTAATTTCCGGTATCGCACTTCGCAATCAGTTACTACCAAGCGATAGCGAAGAAAAGCGTTATTCAACTCATGAAGCCGAAGAAGAAGAGCGTCACATCTTGATGTTCAACGAAATGGTAAACCGCATTGGTTCTAAACCACATGGCGCACCAAGTTGGTTCCGCAATATGAGTGCATACGTTGGATTTGTGGCTCGTCGATTCCCGGTCGCGTTCTGGGCTGTTGTTTTGGCCGGCGAAGAGCCAATCGACCATACGCAACGACGATTACTTGAAATGGGACGGAATGGAACCCCTGTTCATCCTATGCTCGAAAAAGTCATGCAAGTTCACGTTGCCGAAGAAGCGCGTCACATTGGTTTTGCCGATAGGTTCCAAAAACAAAATATTGATAAGTTGTCGCCGCTGCAGAAAAAACTATTCGCCGCATCACTACCGCTTATCCTTCTTCTAGCATCTGACGCCATTTTAAAACCGAGTCCAAAGGCAGTCAAAGCCATGGGCATTCCAAAAGAAGTCGCGGAACAAGTTTGGTGGAAATCAGAGACAGGCCGCAAAACTCGCCAAGATCTGTTCATCAACACAGGTCGTCGTGCCGATATTCTCGGTCTCCGCAATGGCGACGAAAAAACCGGTGCACCAAAAAACAAACTGGGGCAACTTGCCTGGAGATTATCAGGGCTCAGCCCATCTAAATAATTTGTCGAAAACCTAAGCGGTCGGTTGCATCAACCGGCCGCTTTTTGATACATACGGCTCAGTACATGCAGCCAGGTTAAAGCAACAAGGACGGCGATGAGTACCATTTAATTTTGAAAAGGTCTTTTCAATACGCATTGCACGTGTCGCATCAACACCTGTAGAGTTTACCCATCGCACCCATTCCCAACGTGCCATAGGTGTGATGTCTCGCCATTTTTGCTGGACTTTTTCTGGTGCTGCATTAAGTGCTTTTTGGATATCGTTCGGCAGGGTAGGTTCGGGCCATTCTTTCACCGGAGTTAACTCAACCGATACGGTATCACCGGTCTTCACACCTAGCTCTTTTTGTTTTTTATCATCCAGACGGAACCAATGGCTCCAATACCCATCAGGTTCTAAAATGGTTTGAAATTCATGCCCGTTGATCGTCCCTTTAACACTAATCTGTCCACGAGACGTCAGTTTCACGCTCTCATCTTCGGGAATACGTGCGATCGTCCAATCTTTAATCATAACAAGTGGCGTATTAAAATGAATTGTTCGTACAAGCTTCGTCATATACTCCTCACTATAGCAAATAGATAAATAAAATACCCCTTGTTACTTGCAGCGTGCAAATAACAAGGGGTATTGTCCACTACTCATTCCAACGTTGCGCCTGGCTGTCCGGAACAACATTGACCCATGTGTTCATATTGATCTTGTTTGGGGCCTCCGCTGTACGCAAAAGACCAAAAATGAAACCGTGTTGACGCGCCCAATCAATATACTGGCCAAGCCAGGCTAATTGGTCAGGGCACCGAGTCACCTCATTCGCATCATGGACTAACAAAATTGCGCCATCCTGAGTTGCACTTTTTGTAAAGCGAAGGGTCGGATCGACACCTTTGCACATCCAATCATCGTCATGGACATCCTGGCCCCAATGCCACCCGACCGAACCGGTCAGTCCCAGCTCGCGTGTTGCCTTTTGTGCAGCGGGCGTCTCAAAACCTAACGGATAACGAACGAATTTTGGACTATGCCCAGTGATTTGATAGATAACTTGCTGCGTGCCAAGAATTTCATTGAATACCTGTTCGTCAGTAAGCCGCTGAAAATTAGCATGTGAATAACTGTGATTTCCAATGACATGGCCATCTGCAACAATTTTGCGCACCACATCAGGATATGCGGACGCATTTTTGCCCGTCACAAAAAATGTAGCCTTTATGCCTTTTTGCTTGAGAATATCAAGAATTCGTTCGGTATATTCCGGCGTAGGTCCATCATCAAATGTGAGGGCAATCATTTTTGGAACCTGCGCAGTGCATATCGATGCCGTGCACACAAGCGGAACAACCAAAACGAAAAAATATATGATCATTCCACGTAGCAATTTACGCACACTTGCTCCTTAGAAAGAGTGTTGGTGAAATGTACATGTTTACCGTTTATACGGCAGAGCATTTGATATAATATATACTTTAATTATTTATTTGTCAAAGGTTAATGATTGACAAATGTACCATATTATGTAATATACTATTAGCCTTATGTGGGGTTTCTAAACCCCGATACAAGGAGTACTTTCAACTACTCATCAATGGACAAAGGAGATAGTACGTGGCCAAATCAGCGCGACACCGGCGATTCAAGCCGCGACGCTGGCCGTTTTTTGTGTTTCTTGCACTGATGGTTGCGGCAGTTGCGGGACTCGTCTATATCGCACAACCGGCGGATAAAGATGTCCTGCCGATCAATGATCGACCACAAGAAACTACATCAGTCCAAACCACACAGAGCATTGATCAACCAGAGCAATCAATCCCAGCATCTCCTGTTACTCAGATTTTTCTTCCTTCAGAGGATAGTAATCTCGAGATCAATAACGGGGTTTTACCGCTGGATAATTGCCGTAGTGGCATTGTACCACCCCTAGACGGAGAATATATTGGCGCAGTTTTTGGGTGCACGGATTATGAATATCCCAGCACGTCGTCAACCAGCCTTTCTGTACTAGCAGGTCATTCATCCTGTCTCGTTGACACTGTTTTCAACAGACTCAACAGACAACTCGAAAGCCTTGTCGGGCGCGAGATCTGGGTGAAAACGCAGACAAGCGGAGACAAGTGGTTGGTATATCAAATCGAGAGTACCTTTGAACCACCAAAAGACGAATTAAGCAGTATGGAAGTCATTTGGGGTAGCCCACGCGTCTCGACCGCTGGCAAGCTAGCACTTATCACGTGCCTGTTGGGCGACTGCGGAGGTGTATCCACTAATAACCTCGTAGTCATGTCTCGTTTTACTGGCATTCGATGAGTATAACGCCCCCGAAACGCAATTCAATTGCGGAGTAGGGGGTGTTATTTATTTTGTCTACATATTTATTGATATCTTGCATAAAAGATGTTATAATCATACAAGGAATGGAATGTCATGCATTTTTACAAATGCCCATTCTTCCGTACATTAAAATGATTAAACCTTGTCCTTCCTCAGCCCCTAGGAAATACATGCTTACTATCCTGATTCCTTCGCATAACGAAGGGACGAAACCGAATGGTTCGGTACAGATTACCGAAACCCTCACCAGCCTGGCGCAACAAACCTATAAACCCGATCGAATTATCGTCATTGCAGATAACTGCGTCGATGATACTGTCGAACTGGCAACAAATAATGGCGCCGAAGTTTTTGAGACTGTGAATAACAGCGACAAAAAAGCCGGAGCATTGAACCAGTGGCTGAACGCCAATTTATCGCAACTAACTGACGATGACCTTGTCATGATTATGGATGCAGATTCAAGTCTGTACAACGACTTCCTGGAAAATGCACTGGTCTATATCCGACAAGGATACCATGCTGTTGGCGGAGTATTCCTCGGCAAACCCGGTGGTGGATTTGTCGGTATGTTGCAGCGGAATGAATATGCCCGGTACGCCCGTGATGTTCAGCGCAAACGCGGCAAAACGCTGGTACTGACCGGTACAGCAACCGTATTTACAGTGAAATGTTTACGGGATGTACTCAACGGTCGACGAGCTGGCAAAATACCCGGTGCAGGCACAGGGGAGCCAGAGGTGTATGACACCAAGTCTCTTACTGAAGATAACGAACTGACGTTCGCGCTTCTTCACCTCGGATACAAAATCATCGCTCCTCGCGAGTGTGGTTTAACAACTGAGGTTATGGAAACCTGGTCCGATTTGTTCAAGCAACGGTATCGCTGGAAGCGTGGTGCTATTGAAAACAATTGGCACTATGGTGTAACGCGATACACGCTGAAATACTGGGGCCTGCAAATATGGGGCACTATCGGCATTTTGGCGACAATGATGTACGTTGCAGCATTGGTTTATGCCATTGCTACCGATAACGTTCATTTCCAGACAATCTGGCTGATCGTTACGGCAATCTACGTTATTGAACGCACCGTTACCGTGGCGGAACGTGGATTCAAGCAAATATTGGTTGCTGCTGTCCTCATCATTGAGATGCCGTTCGACATGTGTTTACAGCTCGTACACACAAAAGCAATCGCCGCTTCTGTGTTCCGTACAAATAACAGTTGGTAAGAGAGGAGGAGCAATGGGCAACATCTATGGGTATGGGCCGTCGGCAGCGACGGGAATCGTTGGCCTCGGTACGTACTCTTCGATGACCGGCAGCGCAGCAATGTGGGTAGTTCTGGCAATTTTCACCCTACTGTCTGCATTCGGCGCACTTTTACGTATCCTGCCGAAGTTCCATTTCAAGAAGTGATGATGCATGGGATGGTGGCCGTCGTACGACGGCCACCATCTCGGCATAGTTTAATCATAGTACACCTACACCACCCGAAAGGGTGGTTTTTTCATGTCAGTCGAAATATCAATATCGACGAATGTGACAGATACAGGTATAGTGGAGAACAAGTCGTCTTGACCGCACATTTAGGAGAGAAAATGGGCGCCGAAGAACCCGTCCGCCGACGCCATGTTGTTCCTGAGGGTGAACCACCAGCATACCAACCCGAACCCGCAAAAGCGCCGGTTCAGCCAGCCGAACCAGAAAAGGTTCCCGCGTGACAACAGGCAAACTGCCATATGTCAGTCAAACGCAAACTGAATGGGTCATTGGATGGAAAGCAGCAACGCCTTACATCCGCGACAACAACGAACTGGTGTTCGTGCCACTCGTATGTCGAAACATTCCCTATGTCGTCAACGACATTGCAGTGTGCCGTCAGTACGGACACACACAGCCGCCCGGTGATTACTGCCGTTGCGGATTCAATGCATGGCACGACACTGATCAAGCACTGCGCTATGTCAGAACAGAGTCCCGACCGCCGCCAACCACGGCGTATCACGGTAATCACAAAATGCCCGTTCCGTCGATCAACGAAACGTTGGTAATTTTGCGCGTAGGGCTGCATGGAGACATTGTTGATATGCGAGAACCTGCGTGGGGTTATCGTGCCGAAAGACAACGCGTTGTCGATATGTTTGTGAACAATGCTTGTGCAACGTGTAGTCGTGATGCAGTCACGCTGGGTGTGATGAATACGGTCTATCCGCAATCTCCAAACGAACGCACAGTACCGTCATATTTGATCTGGCCGCTCTGCGATCACCATGTATATCTATCGCGTCGCATCATCGATTCGAGAGATATCGCAGCCCATAATAATGTCAAAATACATTGGGGCTATCCCACCTCCGACTAAGGAAACACCTTGGAAGGAGGTGTTTTCATTTATAATAAAAATCATGGAACACATAGACGCACATAACGAACAGCCTGAGCGTGTATATTCACGCGACGATTGCAATGCAATTATGGCAGTCATCCGCGATGTTATCGATCGAGAATATAACGACGGAGGGATCTGGGGCATTAGCGTCCAAACAAACAGCTGGGAAGAAGCCTCACACCCAACCTTTCGCATACTCAGCGACGAATATTATCCAACACTCATCCATATTCTGCAGGAATATATGCCCGACGATATGATTCGCCAGACACGTATTTTTATTGGTGACATGCACGCATAATTTTACTGTTATAATCGTGGCATGAACGAACGATGTCCAGATTGTGCAGCCCGCAACGAATCGTCAGCCGACAATGAAAAGCCGGCTGAAACAATTGAGATCAATTCTGTCGAAACGCTCGTACAGTATCTGGGGGCAGTAGCCTTGAATATTCCCGCGGCCGTCGCCAAAATCTGGAAAATTCTCTAATACTATTTGCCGTGTCGGCCGAGATACAAATAGGACAACGGCAACGCCGTAACAGCGAGGATCACAATCAGCCCGACCGTAAATGGTGCAACAAACTGCGTGTTCGCTACGGGCTGTGTTGTGTATAGGAACCATGTATACAGCCCTACGACAACAACAAGTAGTAGTGCAGCAACGACATGGCTAATAGCGAACAACCAGTCCACCCATGTACGTCGTTTTTCGTTAGAGATATAAAATACGTAAATATAACAAATACCACGCACACCTAGTGCTACTGCTGCGAGAAATGCTGGCAGAAAGATCACATCAGATATCTTGTCGATAACGCCCGTATACAACATCAGCATCATAACAACACCAAATACCAATAGGGTATGTGTAACCTCCCATGTTACCTCGACGTAACCGCCGCGTCCTTTTTTTTTGTTAAACAGACGAGCAAAGCTGAGATATGTTTCGTACAAAAACGCTAACACAAATAACAAGATTGGTACGTAAATGAGTAAAAGAACACCAGTCATTACAATGCTCCTCCTGATTTAGATGATTCATTTTTGACGATTAGCCGAATAGCGACGAATGTCACAACAAATAGTGCGACATAGGCCAGCGGGAACAAATAGCCGAATGTTGAAATATCGTGCGTTTTAGTGAGTGCCTGTTCGGTCGTAACATAACCCCGGACTGCCCATGGCTGACGACCCATTTCAGTCATCATCCAGCCTAGCTCAACAATTGCGATACCAAACCAGCTGATTGCGACAAATCCAAGCAAAAGCAAACGATTCTTTAATAGCTCAGGTCGCCATTTACGTAAAACAAAGTAGAGGGGGATTACCACAACCAGAATCGTGATCAGCGTCATTTTGATGTCAAAGAATGTATGAACGACGAGCGGCGGCTGCTTGTCTTGTGCTGTTTCATTCAGGCCCTGAACAGTACAACCAGGCGTATTGCATGCTAGCAAACTGAGTGCACTAGGGATAACGAAATGCGGACCGGCGATACCACCATTTCCATCACTAACGCCGCCAACAATCAGTGGCGCATTGTCAGTTGTGTCATAAAGCAGCTCAATGGCAGCAAGTTTTTCCGGTTCGTTTTCAGCCAGATACTTACCAGTGATGTCCGCAGTTATCGCCGAACCAATAAATGCAACGAGGACGAATAGCATCAGTTTTTGTATCACATAGTAATCAAACTGACGCTTTTTTGAATTGATTTCAGATCGTTTCGATTTGAGAATACGGAATGCAAACAGTCCGGTCAGCAGCAAGCCAGATGCAACATAATAACCCGGCATCGAATGAAAGAACGTGACAAGTGCAGGTACAGAGAACATCGCCGCAAGCACATCAATATTTTCGAATTTGCCGTTCACAATGTCGAATCCAGTTGGCAGGTTCATCCATCCATTTACCGCAGTGATGGCATATGCGCTAGCGGTCGCACCAACAAACACCATAGCTCCGAACAGCAGGTGCAACCATCCTGGAACTCGTTTGTTATCCCAGGTTGACATATATAATCCCAAAAATATCGCTTCGATCAGGAATGCGAATGTCTCAAACATAAACGGCAGACCAATCACTTCGCCGCCGAATTTTAAAATACCCGGCCATACCAATGACATTTGCAGTGCAATGACCGTACCAGACAGCACACCGGTAACAACCAGTAATGCCATAATTTTCGACAAAAACTTTGCGAATTTAATTAACTGTTGGTCTCTGCGTCGATACCCCAACCATTCAAACCACACCACCAGAATAGGCAGCGTGAGGCTGAACATAACAAATATAATATGAAACCCAAGGCTGTCGCCCATGAGTACTCGTGCTGCGTGAATTGCATCCATTAACTCTCGTTCCCACTTATGCTTATTTGTCTACACTATAACAAGCAACTATAAGTTCAGCAACTAGAATTTCACTCCGCTACCGTGTGCCGCGGAGTTTTTATATGAATACTCTTTGGAATGTAATTTTTATTACAAACTATCTGATGGTGTTGTACATACAATAGGGGTGTGATATTTGAGAATATTGATGAGCTGCAGCTGTTGAACGACGCCATGGAAGCGAGTAACGCCGCCTGGTGGATTATGGAGTTGCCCAGCGGTGTCGTCTTTTTTCATCAGAACAAAATACAAAACCTTGGCTATAACAAAAAAGAGATCGAAAAATTCACCCACTACATGTCATTCACACATCTCATACATCCCGATGACCATGATATGGTCATGAAATCCATGAGCGATTATCTTGCAGGAAAGACCGAAAGCTACGAAGCATCCTACCGTATCGTCGGCAAAGACGGTAAATACCATCACCATTTCGATCGCGGACGAATTGTCGCCAAAAACGGTGATACGATCGTTCTTTCTGGTGTTGTTGTCGATATTCCGGAAAAATATCTCACCAGCATGCCCGTAGAGAAATCACCTAGTCGCGTCAAACAGCAAAAACGTTAACTGGTCTACTAATACTGCTATCACCGATTAGGCTCGGCCCGCATTGCATCACGGACCACCTGCAAATCATGCCATCCGTACATACGTGGATACTGTGAATGACGGTTGTATGGCTGATCAAAGATCACTGGTTGCCAGATACCGCCTGCAATTTCTGGGTTATCCTCGATAATAACGCGTCCCTGTACTGTCGTTTTGTCGTGAGCAATAATTGCGTTAATTGCAAAATCTTCGTCAAAATATTCTGTCAGCCAATCTCTTTTTTCAGTCTCACACGTATCTAGACCGTCCATTGGTTTTGAGCATATGTAGACATTGCCATTATATTCTTCGCGGAGGCGATTGACCGCCCGCACCGCGCCCGTGATGACATCAAGATTGCGATAAAAGCCCCGACTGCGAAGTGCGGTAAAGATATCGCTTCTAGGGAGATTCTGAAACCAATAGTCCTGTATATCTTCGTGCGCCAGCGAATGTCCGAAATGTTCTTCGACGTAATCGAACATACCGCCCATTGTGTCGGCAATGACGCCGTCCATATCGATTAGCAGCGATTCGCTATTGCTCATCCGCACGCCTCGTTTATTCATGCTGCGATTGTATCGCACTCTATGTATAACACCAAATAATTCACCGTAATTTTAATAAATATCATGACCTACGGATTGTTTTTATTCCTCGTCCGGCCAACACATAGACAAGGTTTTCATTTCACCAAAATTATGTTATAGTATATTTTACGATACTATCGAGTTCCTTTCAGATATTGAGGAGATATATGAGCACTCTCAGCGCACCCTTTCCATGGAGCGATTTCATTTGGTTCGTCACACAACTGATCGGCATCGTCATTACACCAATCATCCTTCTCGTCATTGCAATCGCAGCAGGCCTCTGGCTGGCTTCGGTCACCGGGCGCCTATCATCGCACAAAGCCAAAGTACTTCGCGTAGCAATAGTCAGCGCCATCATAATACTGCCACCGGCAGTCGTAATGCTGATCGCGCAGTCATCGACTGCTATACCGATCGCGATACTGGCACTTACTGCATCGCTATGTTTTTCCATAACGGTTATTACAACTGAACGTGAATCGTTTCGAACGCAGACAAATTGGTGAATCAAATGAGCAAAGGTTGTATCGGTTAGGTCTATCCTCAAACGTGGCGCAAATCGTCACCGAACTCCGCGACATCCAGTCGCGGAGTTTTCATTTTCAGATTAATAAAGTATGTGGTTGTAAAAATATCATTATCTAGCATAATACTAGTACTATGTCCGAGGCGCACCGCAATCCAGAACACTCTTCATCTAACGAGATCGAAATCGTTATGCTTCGGTCCGAACTGTCCGAGCTTTTTCATCGACATGCCTGTGTCG
>JAUPWL010000005.1 GCA_030916565.1 Patescibacteria group bacterium
GGCGGAGAGGAGAGGATTCGAACCTCCGGTACGTTGTCGCACACTACTTTTCGAGAGTAGCACCTTCAACCACTCAGACACCTCTCCTTGCCTGATTATTTTAACAGATTAACGATGCAAGGTTCGACTAACGAACACGATCAAATACGCTGTTGTACGGTGCAATATCGGGTCTACCACGGTCTGATATGATAACGCGGTCAACTGTTGGTAGGTGTTTTAGTACATATGATCCGACAACATGCTCAAGCTGCTGTCGATAATAATTATCATCACCACCTGCCTCTTGACGGATTTTATCCATCACACTGTTATCACCTTGCGGAGTTGCCCACATTGTAGGGGTAAATATCTGACGTATATTTTTGCCTTGCAGTACTTTGCTTTTGTTTGCTGAAAAGAACATACCGAATAACTCGGCGCAGATTAACACGGCATTGCCATTTTTGACAGTACGAAGATCACTGACCGGTTCGGTTATGCCGATTACTTCTTCAATAGGTACAAGCGTTGTTTTGTGTGTGACAGATTCAACCTTTCCTCGTCGTATCGATAATACTGAGTTTAGCCATCTGGACCGGCCATAGCGATCGTAAAAACTGGTTGGTGATCCAAGGTGCAATAGTGCATCTGAATGCTTTGTTGCGTACTTTGCCTCCCGTATACGATCTTCGATCAGTCGAGCGTGGCTGGTAAGTTGCAAGAATTCTTCCGATATGGTCGCATATTCAGGCGTGATGATATTACCACGGGTGGGCATGTTGGTTTTAAGTGCCTGAATTGTTTCGTCCCAGTTAGGAAAAGATGCGATATAGTCATGGCTATCTCTACTTTTGACAGGATGGATACCATATTCACGATAGTATGTAATTTTTGTGGGTGCGGGACCACGCGCTAACATGCATGTAAAATACCATAAACAATTTAAATTGTCAATAATGGGCTACAATAAAACTATGCAAGATTCGATATTTACTAAAATCAGCAACGGCGAGATACCGGGCGAAATTATTTACCAAGACGACACCTGTTTCGTTATTTTGTCGATTGAACCGTTCACGGACGGCCATATGCTCGTCATACCGTACGAGCAAATCGATCACCTCTGGGATTTAGACGAAAAAACCTACCATCATCTGTTTGATGTGGCTAAAAAGATGCAGACAATCATCAAGCGGGCGTATCCAGAATACCCGCGTATTGGAATGCTTGTCGAAGGTTTCGGCGTACCGCATGCACATGTCCATGTGTATGGGTACAAATACCCTCTCGAAAAGACCGTTGTGGATCATGTCGAATGGAAGAAAACGGCTGATAGTCCATTTGCAGCCGCAGATCAACTGCGTGCTGTTGCCGAGAAATTACGTGCCGCATGATTACTATTGTCGCCATCGGTAAAAAACACGAGTCATGGGTGACGGACGGCATCGAACGCTATGAGAGCCGCCTGAAAAAGCCATTTAATATTGAATGGGTACTTTTGCCACACAGCGCTCTATCGGACGCTGCAGCGCGTCAGGAAGAGTCAGAGCGCATACTTTCACGTGTTGATGCTCGTACTTTTGTTATATTGCTGGACGAGCGTGGTGATGAACTTGATTCACCACAGCTCGCAAAGCTATTCGACACGGCGTTTACTGCCGGCCGCCAGGTGACGCTGGTTATCGGCGGTGCGTACGGTGTTGACGATCGCGTGCATCAGCGGGCTGACATTGTTTGGTCACTCTCACCTCTCGTATTTCCGCATCAACTCGTCCGTCTTATACTTGCGGAACAGCTCTATCGTGCGCAGCAAATTACTGCTGGTCATCCGTATCATCACGACTGACACATAATTGACAATTAATAAAACTTATGCTAACATGTATGTATAAACTTCATAAACAAACATGGCTAATAACAATAATCTACAACAAGCAATGATCGGTCTCGCCATACTGGCGTCTACCGGCACATTGGTTCAAGAAACCAGGGTCAATCGAGCCCTTGCGCTCACCGCACCTCTGACGAACCTCAGTGTTAATTTGCCTTCGCATCTTGAAGGATCGCACGAAGCCACGTCTGCCCATACACACGTTGAGCAGCCTGTAGCTAAATTCCAACTTTTGACAACAGATCCAATGATCCGGGTGCGCAACGACCATCGAAAATACAACATGCTAAAACACACCAGCCGTACAGACTCATTTTCTGGTGGCGCTCAAGTACTTTTGCCAAACGTGTAATTGCCTACAAAACTTCGAGTTCGTGTTGTAGCCGTTCGATCAGTGCCATTTTCTCTTCGAGCTGCTGCTGAGTTTCCTCAACGAGATGCTTTGGCGCTTTTTCGACATAGCGTGGATTTTCGAGACGCGCTTCCAGACCTTTTGCAGTCACTTTTGCATCAGCAAGACGCTTTTCAAGATTTGTCTGATGTTCGTACAGCGTATCAGCATCAATCTCTAACCATGCTTCACGGTTACTTGACGCCAAGCGCAAACCTTTTGGTTGATCAGTCTTCTCAACTTTTTCTAGACGCGCCAGCCATGCGATAAGTGTACTGTTATCCTCTATCAACGAATCTGTTTGGTACAGCATTATATATTTTTTGGCAGGTAATTCTGTCATGACGTAGCGGGCTTCGACCACGAGTGTCTGTAGTTGCTCAAATTCACCAGCGGCAATATCGTCGTATTTCAGAAGTTCTGGCCAGTGACTACTGATGAGTAGTTCGCCCTTGTGCCACTCTAATGTTTGCCAGATTGCTTCGGTAACAAATGGCGCGAACGGATGTGCGATACGAAGTGACGTATCAAGTACCCAGCCAAGCAATTGAGGGTTCAACTGTTTTTTGCTGGCTTCAATATACCAATCGGCAACATCGTCCCAGATGGCGTGATACACCGTTTCGGCGGCTTCGGCAAAACGATAATTTTGCATCTGATCACTGATATCCGCAGCGGCTGCGTTCAATTGACGCACAATCCAGTGGTCCGCTAACGTGTTTGGCGCAGGAGTCGCGAGGGTGAAATCTTCTGGCAACACATTTTCGATGTATCGAGCGATATTCCATAGTTTGTTGGCAAAGTTGCGACCGGCGACGACCTTGCTGGTAGCAAAGGCTTGGTTCTGCCCTGCCCCGCGCGATCCGATAATACCGAGACGCAGTGCGTCTGATCCATATTCCTCAATAGCGTCCATTGGGTTAATGACGTTGCCTTTTGATTTGCTCATCTTTTGGCCGTGTTCGTCGAGCACTAGTCCGTGCAGATAGACGTCTTTGAACGGTACCTGACCAGTAGCATAGAGACCCAGCATAATCATGCGGGCAACCCACTGGTAGAGGATGTCAAAGCCTGTTTCGAGAACAGAGTTCGGATAGAACCGACTCAGGTCGCCCTCTGACAAATAATCCGTGGTGATGAATGGCCATTGGCCGCTACTGAACCACGTATCAAAGGTATCTTCTTCTCGAGTATATGTTGTGCCATTTACATCGATAGTTGGTTGATCGACGCGGGTGTCAAAGATCCAGTCGTCGGGGTTGGTCGTGCTCTGGAACGCTGGAATTGGGATGCCCCAAGCGATCTGGCGGCTGATGTTCCAGTCACGAAGATTTTTATAGTACTGAATGAGTGCTTTTTTCTTGCTGGCAGGGATGATGCGAACTTCATCGTCCTCGATTGCCTTAATTGCTCGCTCGGCAAGAGGACCAACTTTGATAAACCACTGGTCTTTGATCAACGGTTGGATCGGCAGGCCACTCTTGTAGTCGTAGCCGACCGAGTGTTCAATTTCATCTTCGCCACGACGGAAGTCACCAATCTCAAGTGCGGCAAGCACACGCTTTCGTGCTTCATCGACTTCGAGTCCCAAGAACTGTTCGGGGACATTCATCATTTTGCCGTCAAAGCCGATTACCTGGATGCGTGGCAAATTATGTCGCTCCCCTATCTCAAAGTCATTTGGGTCATGAGCAGGAGTGACCTTGACCGCACCGGTACCATATTCAGGATCGACGTGTTCATCGGCAATGATAGGAATCTCACGGTCTGTCAGTGGGACAAGTACGCGTGAACCAATGAGGTCTTTGTATCGCGGGTCTTTCGGATGAACGGCAATTGCCGTGTCTCCCAGAAGTGTTTCAGGGCGAGTAGTTGCCACGACGATTTCGGCAACCTGGTCCATAACGGGGTATGCGATTCGCCATAGTGTGCCCTTCTCTACCTTGTGGTTCACTTCAATATCGGCGTAGCTGGTCTGATATTTCGTACTGTAGTTAACGATTCGTTCACCTCTGTAAATAAGACCTTCATCCCATAGCTTTTTAAATGTTCCATAGACAGTATTGATGACTTTTTCATCAAGGGTAAATACGAGGCTATCCCAGTCGGCGCTGACGCCGAGTGCGCGCAGTTGCTTTTCCATATTGCCACGCTGACCATGGACAAAGTCCCACACCTGTTTGTAGAGTTCGTCTCTTCCGAAATCAGTACGACTTTTACCCTGTTCCTGTAGTTTGCGCTCGTATACTACCCATGTCTCGAATCCGGCATGGTCGGCACCTGGAAGGTATAGTGTATCCCTCCCCTGCATTCGGTAATAACGTACCAAAATATCTTCGAGGTTTGCCATCAAGGCGTGACCAATATGAAGATTACCATTGGCGTTTGGCGGCGGCATGATAACGCTGTAAGGCTCGCCCTTGCCTGTTGGTTTGAACGCACCAGAAGTCTCCCACATCTGATAGATAGTAGGTTCAAATTCTTCGGGGATGTATGCCTTGGATAATTTCATATCTGTTATTTCCTGCCCCCTACTCTGTTAAGCATGAGGATTTCATGTGAAAAACCGTAACCACAATCATTTGTTTTCACAGTTTTTGCACCACTGTTTATTACCTGACGATTATACCATATCGAACAGTGTATAATAGCAAGCATGATCTCTTTAGTGAGCTGCGACAACAGAGAAGAGTGGGACGATTACGTCCTTGAAAACGGTGGGCACCCCCTACAGTTATGGGGGTGGGGGACCGCCAAAGCAGTTCATGGATGGAGCGTGCAACGATTGTTTGCCTACGATATGGACCAGAACATAACAGGGGCGGCACAGATACTTATCCGCCGTTTACCGTGGCTATTTAGGGCGCTAGCGTATGTTCCACGTGGACCAATTGTCGCTCCTGACGCGTCAGTCGCGTTTATGGAAGCACTCGCTAATCACGCCAAATCTCAATATGGTGCGGTTTCAATCAGTATCGAGCCTGACTGGACTGAATTGCCACCGCTACCGACCGGATGGGGTAGGGGACAAAACACGATTTTGATACCTCAAACATTGATACTGGACCTCACTAAAACAGAAGAAGAACTATTGGCACCAATGAGTAAAAAAACACGCCAATATATCCGTAAATCTGGGTCGGAACAAGGCGTCGAAATATGCCAGGTGAAAGACAGGGCAGAGTTAGAAAAGTGCATGGGTATTTATCACGAAACAGCAAAACGTGCCGGATTCGCTCTCCATGACAACCAATATTATTACGATGTGTTTGAGAATTTGGGCGAAGCGTCACCGGTGTTTGCGGCATACAAAGACGGCTGGCCAATTGCGTTTCTGTGGCTGGCAATCAGTGCGACAACCGCCTTCGAACTTTATGGTGGCATGAACGATGACGGCCAAGAACTACGCGCGAACTACGCGCTGAAATGGCACGCGATTACCAAAATGAAAGAGTGGGGTATCGAACGATACGATATGAACGGTCTCGTGTCCGACGGCGTTAGTAACTTCAAACGTGGGTTTGCCGATCACGAAGACTTGCTCGTCGGAACCTATGACAAACCGCTTTCGCCACTCTACCCAATATGGACAAGTATCCTTCCTTTGGGTAAGAAATTACTTCGTGCTATTAAGAGGTAAGATCTGTTATTTTTCTGAAAATATGAAATAATAACTACATTGCAGGCAATAGCTTGCGAGTACATTCCTTATAAAGGTGGTAATATGCTCGGTTTTGACATGAGAGTTTTTCGTAATGGAGAACTCGTTATGTACAGAGATCATGTAAGAGTAACTGGTGGGGATACGCTATATAGCTTTCCTCCTCATTCCATAAATAATCTTCCAGTTGATCCTATCAAGCTTCTCCAGGAAAGTGCTATTGAAGTATATTGTAGGAACGGATACCCTATATTATTTACGATAAGAGCTGGTGATTTTCCGCTTTCACTTCAAGTACCAGATGACGAAGTGGTATATATAGAGTCGTGGGACCAGAGCTAACCTTTGCACAAAACTCGGTAACAATATGTTGCCGGGTTTTATTTTGCCCACGCTGTCTTTGTCATCGATAGGCTTGGCACGACCTCAAAATCATAGGGACTGACAGGGTCTATTTTTTGTGCGTAGAAATAGCCAAGTGTTGCAATCATCGCGCCGTTATCTGTACAGAGTTGCATTGGAGCGTATTCGATTTCAATCGGTAAACGTTCGGCCAATTGTCGTCGTAATTCTTGGTTGGCGGCGACACCGCCTGCGATAACGACGGATTTCGGTGTATGATCGCGGAATGCCTTTTCGGCTTTGTCGACCAGTGTCTCAACAGCTGTTTTTTGGAAACTGGCAGCAAAATCTGCTCGCTGGACGTCGTCTAAGAGCGCAGGAAGCTCGTGAGAGGGAAATGAGTAGTCATGACCGGTTTCGGCCTGAACGCCCCTCAGAAGGGCTGTCTTGAGCCCAGAGAAGCTAAAATCATATGGGTTTTGGAGTCTTGCCTTTGGTAAACGATATTTATTGGGATCGCCATTTAATGCAGCTTTGGCAATCGATGGACCGCCAGGGTAGGGGAGTCCAATGATCTTTGCGACTTTGTCGAATGCTTCACCGACTGCGTCGTCTTGGGTTTGGCCCAGTAGTTCATAGTTACCATGGTCCTGGAATAAGGCTAGCTGGGAATGTCCGCCACTGACGATGAGCGCGAGCATAGGAAAACTCGGCTGGCGAGAAGGGAGTGATAGATCAAGATGATCTGATTGATCGGTGATGAAGTTTGCGTATACGTGGGCTTCAACATGATGTATTGGATACAACGGTTTGTTATGGATTGTGGCTAATGTACGAGCGGCAAGGGTACCGACTAATAGTGATCCAATCAGCCCCGGGGCATAAGTGACGGCGATTGCATCGATGTCATCCCAGGTCAGTTGAGCATTGGCGAGGGCCTGGTTGATTGCTGGATTAATTATTTCGATATGGCTACGTGCGGCGACTTCTGGCACAACTCCGCCGTACTGGGCGTGAATATCAATCTGGGTATGAACGACATTTGATAGCAAACGGTGGCCGTCTTCGACAATCGCCACGGCCGTTTCGTCACAACTACTTTCGATTCCAAGAATTTTCATCTGTTACTACTGTAGCATGGTACACTTATTGCATGAAACAGCAGTTGGTGAGGGTTACGCGCAAAGTGCTCCCAAAAGGGACCGTGAAAAAACTTGAAAGTACCTATCGTCGCAAACGAGTGCAATTAGTGAGTGCTCGGTACGGCAATCCCGCAAAGGGTCAAAAAGTCATCGCCGTGACGGGGACGAATGGCAAAACAACCACGCTGAACTACGTCAATGAGATCCTGAAAGAAGCCGGTCACACAACGGCAATGTTCACGACTGCCGTGATCGAAATTGCTGGTGAACGTAAAATTAACGATCTGAATGCTACCGTTGCATCTGTCGATCGCATGCAGCGGTTTTTTCGTGATGCGAAACGAGCAAAGGTTGACTACACACTATTGGAGGTAACCAGCCATGCCCTGGACCAGCACAAACTTGACGGCGTGCCGATCAGAGCAGCAATTATGACCAATCTGACGCAGGATCACCTGGATTATCACGGAACAATGGAAATATACGCCGCAGCAAAGGCAAAAATGTTCATGAACGAACCAGAGTTTATCATCTTGAATCGTGATGATGAATGGTTCGATTATTACAATGAATTCCCGGCAGCCGCGCAAAAGATTACGTATGGCAAACATGATGAAGCCGAAGCAAAAATTGAATACACCAAATTATACCGCCGCGGTAGCGAGGCGACACTTGTTATCGATCATCAAACAAAACTAGACCTCGCGACTGCGCTACCAGGTGAGTTCAATATCTACAACATGGTGGCCGCAGCGTCGACCGCCTATCTGCTGGGTGTGAACGTTGATGATATTATCGAAGGCATCGCCAATCTAGAGGGTGTCCCCGGTAGGTTTGAACGTGTTCCAACCGGTCGTGATTTTGATGTATTCGTCGACTATGCGCACACACCTGACGCGCTGCAAAAGTTTCTTGAGGCAGCCAAAGCGATTACGAAGAATCGTGTTATCTTGGTATTCGGCGCAACGGGTGATCGCGACAAGGGTAAACGACCAATTATGGGTGAAATTGCCTCGCGTTTCGCCGATAGGATTCTCCTCACCGATGAAGAAAGCTATAACGAAGATCCAGCCGCAATCCGAAATCAGGTTATGGGCGGGATTGAATCTGCTGGCGGTAGTGCTAAAACAACAGAAATCGCCGATCGCCATGAAGCAATCAAAAAAGCTCTCGGTATTGCGACCAAAGGTGACGTCGTCGTGATTACCGGCATGGGTCACGAAAAATTCCGCATCATCAACGGCAAACGATTGCCGTGGAACGATGCTGATGTTGTTCGCGAAATCCTCGATATAAAGTAAAGCCAGGTTCACCTGGCCTTTAGGGGTTGGAGATCAATAAGCGAATTCATTTCGATTATTGATTGGGAAGGGCGTGCCCTTCCTGAATTTAATACCACGAGTCGCAGTAAACGCGCCACCAAAAACTTTTGACAGTTCTCTCGCCAAGTTTGGTCCACCAAATGTACTGACCGGGACGCACAACAATGTCGAATGCACCGACATAATCGGTAACTTGTTTATTGAAACTTGTTTTGAATCGACCAACACCATAGTGTGGGTGTGATTCGTCGTTGATACGATCACTTGGCGGTGCGCCACAAAGGTCGTGTTGTTTCGAACCGGATTCTTTGGCCCATTTGATGACATTCCATTGCAGCAAATGACTGGCACCATAGGCGGTTCGTTCACGTATGCTGGCGCCGTCTTTGTAGGTGCTTTTGTCACCAAAGACCATGGCGAATGCTCCTGCCACGATTTTGCCATCAAAATAGGCAAAGAACAGCTGGCCGTGGCCGCTGCTGGCATATCGTTGCCAGAAAGCCTGGTGGTATTCATAAGAGCGAATAAAAAACTTGTGACCAGCTGCCGTATCAGCGAGGAGGTCATAAAACATATGACAGTTTTCCTCGTTTGTCTCAACTTGTTTGACCGTGACGCCGTCACGTTCAGCACGACGAATTGCATGGCGACCCTTTTGATTAAGGTTGGTCATAACGGTATCAAGATCGGGCGAGAGGTCAATTAGAACAGTTGAAGCATTCGGCTGAATAGGTGAAACGGGACGTAGTCCAAACTCATGGAATGCTTTGAGCGCATCATCAGACTTCTCAATTTCTGGTTCAATCTTGATTGCAAATACACCGTTTTGGTGGGCAAATTTCTGCAGTTCTGGCAGTAGGTTCCCTAATTGGACAACGGTTTTGACACCGGGGCCTTTGGGGATGTACCACATTTTTCCGTGTATCGTAATTCGCTTTTCATGGACAGTAATAGCTAGGTCATCCGCGACGATATACCGTGGTTTCCACTTGGTCAGTTGTTTTTGTTCGGCGAATTCGCTGCCCTGAAAGACATTGCCACCGTCGGGGTTAGCCAATATCTTGGCGTCCCAGTTGGCGATTTCATCGTCTGTCGCGAATCGAATACTCATACCATCAGTATACCCGATGACGACGGGGCGGCTTACATCGATCTAAAACATAAGCTTATTGACAAAAGTACAAATTCATGTATAATTCTAAACATAAACACTGTAAACAAACACCGTAAAATATGACATTTACTTCAGAACGACCACAACATTCACACCAACACGAGCAAACTCGCAACAATAGTGATGTGCGCAATAGGGTAGTTGGCAGTCGCGTTCTCGGCAGCATTGATGTACGACGTCCAGGACAAACAAATGGTGAACAGCAGTCGCTGACCGATCAGTTGCGTTCTGGTGCTCGCGGTGTCGCTATACGACAATTAAATGCTATTCGTGAAATGACTGAACAAAAGACTGGACAGAAGTTTCCCCTGAATGCTGATGTCGTCCGTGCGGCGTATTTGGCACAGCGTGAACGATTGAAAAACGAATCGATAACGGATGATATGACACTTAAACAGCGTAAACAACTGGCGAATGAGTTTATTGCCAAAGCGATATTGTTCGCCCCTCAAGCATCAGACGCACTTCGCACGCACAAGCGTCGCGAGAGCAAAATAATTCTCTCGCAATATAACGATATTCTCGGAGAAATCATCCGTAGTCTTCCGCCTCATTTGGCGCCAGGATATAAGTCGGCTGTTATGGATACGATCAAATTCGAAAGTCTAGCGTTGAACAAGCAGATTGGACATAGCTCTGAGATTTCAGGCAAAGACGACCATGGGCTAGAAGTACTCCGTACGATGGTCAACGGTGCTAGTTATGAAATCGCACCTGAAAATGCCCTCTATGATGACCCAAATCTCGAGGTGATTATTCCAAAAGACACCGAGTCCGATCTTGAAGGTATAGATATGATGGTTCGTCGTATTAGCGACGACAAGATAATTAATATTGATACAAAGGGACACGGCAAGTACTTGTCGACAGTTGCAAAACTACAGGGTCGTGACTGGGTTGATGAAAGCTCTGTTGGCCCTTACTTTTTCACCAAAATTCATGAGAACGGTTACCCGCATTACCTATTAAACGCTGGTTCTTTCGGAGATATTCCGGCTGATAATTTCGATTATGACGAAGCGGGCCAAGAAAAGGTCCGCCAAACTGTCAACCGCATGCTTGACGAATAACATTGCGTTAATATAAATATTGTTATATTATATATTTAGCGTTCCTGAATAACCAAGGAGGTGGAGTATGTCTGACGATATTGTATCGTCCGAATTCTTTCCGCCTGTCTGCAATTTCTTTCGTGCCATTATTGTTGAATCTGATTTCACCGAACACGATCTTAGTCTTGCGATGCGTCACACTGAAGTGTGCAAGAGTTGCGAACATGAGATTGGTCGTTTGATACATGAGAAGATTGACAATAGCGCTCAGGCGGAAACGTCAGGAGCCTAGGGGCGGCCGTATATCGGCCGCCCCTTTTCAATTGCAAATGAAAACCCCGCATGTGTCATCGACAAACATGCGGGGTGGCCAGGCGGTCTGGCGGTGAGACGAGTTACCATTGCTGACTCTTGTCTCGACGTGCGAACTCGCGTTCGCGATTGGTGCGGGCGGATTTGCCCTTGGTACCGGCTGAACGGGCGCGAGACCGTTGCAGTTCCAGATCCTGTGACGACAACTTTCGTGTCGGTTCCAGGAGGTTCGCCGGTTTTTCTGACAGCCGTGCATTGTCGCGAGCGGCGCGCAGTCCCTTGTGGACCTTGCCTTTTCGTGCCATGCTCCCCATCCTTCCTCGAGTTGGAGTAATTATATTATAGCATAAACATTGTAGATAAGCAATAGCAGCATCTTGACAAATAAGCAAAAGCGTGTATAATGTTAAGTATGACTACAATGTTAGAAAAACCAACAGTGAACGTACCAACACCAGCAGTAATGGCAAACGTCGACCCGGCCCTTAGCCGTGGCGATATGTATGAACTGCCAAAATTACCAACTGATAAAATCCAGGCTGAATTAGGCGCAGTTGCAACCCGTGAAGAAAACCAACTAACCGTTATTGAGCAACCGAATTTGCAGGCTTTGAACCCTGAGCAGTTCGTAAAGGAAGCAGAATTGAATACCGCTGCTGTTGTCGATACAGAAAACGACGACAAAGTCAGCAAAGAACTCGACGGATTTACCGTTGTTGATGGTACGCAAGAAGTATCTAGCGCAGACGTCGATGAATTGCCAGAAGGTCTCGACCTGGGCGAACCAGATAACGACGAAGTTGTTAATCAATAGTCAAAGGACACCATAATGACCAATATGATGGAAAAGCCACAGTCAAAGAAAGCCAAAACGTATAGTCGTTTTTACGGTAAACAGGATCATGGTGATGCTGCAGCCCGAAAGGGTCGTGTAGAGAAAAAACCAGACTATGGCTATTGGGAACAGAAGTTCGATGAACGCAGCGCAGTGAACATGGCAAAAACAATTCTGAAACAAGATCTTCATGGCGAATCAGGTGCTCTCGACGATATTCGTGACGACAACTTTGCACTCGACATGGCCAAACAAGACAAAAAGATGGCAGAAGCCTGGGCTGAGCAGATTGATGATGAGTTTGATGACGAAATGGAGTATTCGAGTACAACTGGTGATATTTATGCCGAAGACGGCATGGGCCACACCGAGTACCTGAAATTCCTCAATAATAAGTTGGAAGAACTCCGATCTGAACTGGAATCAGTTCCTCATCTTGATCAAAACGACCCCGACCATACATCAAACGATCAGGCACGTCTGCAACTTGAAGCAGAACTGCTCGAAGTAGTAGCAGAAATCCGTGAACTGTTGAATCAAAACGATTTTCCAGAGGCTGCTTATGGTGTTGCAAGCAAACGCGAAATCCGCAATCGTATGGCACGCGCCGCAACACTCGACGATTATAGTGAAGATGACTTTGGCGATACTGAACAAGAATCAGCCATCCATGTTCGCAAAATTCGCTAACAGTAAAGTCAAAACAAAATTAGCACTCGCGACTTGCAAGTGCTAATTTTTTTGTCTAAAATAGTAATACAAAGTAATAACACGGAGGAAACGATGAGCACACCAATTAAACCGCTTGCTGACCGTGTAGTTGTTGTCCGCGAGGAAGCAAAGACTCAGACTGCAAGCGGTATCTATCTCCCCGATACTGCGAGGGAAAAAGCAGCACTCTGCGAGGTCAAAGCAGTTGGCCCAGATGTAAAGTCGGTGAAAGTCGGCGACAAGATTGTCTATGGCGGCTATAACGTAACCGAACTCAAAATTGATAACGTTGAATACCTAATTCTAAAAGAAGACGATGTCCTAGCGACAGTTTAGGAGGAAGAAACGTATGCCAAAGAAAGTATTTTATGATGATGACGCCCGTGAACGTGTGTTGGGCGGTGCAAAAGCACTTTATGATGCCGTAAGGGTAACCTACGGGCCAAAAGGCCGCAACGTGGTTATTGCTAAAGGGTACGGTGGTCCAACGGTGACACATGATGGTGTGACTGTGGCGGAATCGGTCGATTTGCCGGAGAACGATGACGCAACGCTTGGATATAAAGTCGGTGCAGAATTGATTAAGCAGGCTGCGAGCAAGCTGAACAAGGTTGCTGGTGATGGTACAACAACCGTCACAGTGCTGACCTATAACATCCTGAAAGAGGCAAACCGTCTGATTGCGGCAGGCCACAATCCAATGGAACTACGCAAAGGTATCGAGGCAGCTGGTGCTGAAGTTGTTGCCGAGCTCGACAAACTTGCTGAAAGCATCGAAGGTAAAACTGATCGTGTGGCTGAGGTTGCAACAATTAGTGCCGGTGACGAGCAAATCGGTAAATTGATTGCTGGTGTCATGGAAAAGGTTGGCAAGGACGGTGTGATCACCGTCGAAGCATCACAGGGATTAGAACTCGAATCAGAAGTTGTTGAAGGCTTTAGCCTTGATCGCGGCTGGTCATCACCTTTCTTTGTCACTGATGCTGGACGCCAAGAGGCAGTTTATGAAAAACCAGCAATTGTTATTACAGACAAGAAAATCTCGAATGTCGCTGAATTCTTGCCACTGATCGAAAAGTTGGCCGCATCTGGTAAAAAAGATGTCGTGTTGTTTGCTGATGAGGTAGAAGGCGAAGCGCTGAGTATTTTGATTCTCAACAAACTCAAGGGAGTATTGAACACAGTCGCCGTTAAGGCACCTGATTTTGGCGATCGTCGCAAAGAAAAACTGCAAGATATCGCAACACTTACAGGTGGTGTTGTTATCTCTGAAGATCAAGGTATGACGTTTGAAAACGTTGGTCTGGACGTCATTGGTAGTGCACGAAAAGTGATTGTTGGCAAAGACAACACCACAATTATTGAAGGTGCAGGCAAACCAAGTGAAGTAAAATCACGGATTACGCAGATTATTGCTATGGCCGATAACGCGTCATCTGAATATGACAAAGAACAGTACGAAAAACGCGCAGCCGCACTATCAGGTAAAGTTGCCGTCATCAAAGTCGGTGGTGCAACCGAAACAGAAATCGACGAAAAGAAATTCCGCGTCGATGACGCCGTTGCTGCAACCAAAGCTGCACTAGCTGAAGGTATTGTTGCCGGTGGTGGCGTTACATTAGTCAATCTCGCTGCTAGTATTCAGGCAGATGGTGCAGATAGTATCAGTGCTGGTCGTCAAATTTTGAAACAAGCACTACGAGTACCATTCACACTGATTACTGCAAACGCAGGTCTTAATAGTGAAGCACTATTGGCGCAAGTAGAAGCAGGCAAGGCGGGGCAGGGTATCGATGTGAACAATCCTGATGCGGGACTTGTCGACGTCAAAAAGGTGGGTGTCATTGATCCTGTGAAAGTAACGAAAGAAGCAGTGCAGAATGCTGTTTCGATTGCTTCGACAGCAGCAACGATGGGTGCGTTGGTTGTTGATATTCCTGAACCGGCAGCACCGGCAGCACCAGCAGGCGGCGGCATGACGGGTGGCATGGGATTCTAATAATCCCTGCATATAATATAAGCCTCCAATCCGGAGGCTTATATTATATGTACCATCCATTGATTGACACCTTACCTGTAATACGGTAATGTTTATAGTGAAAAAGAGAGGAATCGTATGCAGCCAGCAGATAACACTACACCAACACCAGCAGTCGCACCAACACCAACACCACAGCCAGAGAAAAAACCAGGTTTTTTCGCTCGGCTATTCGGTAAAAAATCAGCGTCTGCAGCGGCGCCAGTAGTGCCGCCGCACGAATCGCACACTCCGCCACCACGACTTGACGATGTGCCACAGACTGATGCGTCTGTAGTACCATCTGTAGCACCAGTTAGCGATGTTGCTTCGGCACCTGCTGCACCTGTGGTACCTGTTGCTACGCCAGAAGTGACCGCTCCTACGGTACCTGTCGTAGAACCGGTTGCCGGTCCTGTCACTGCTGAACCAGTGGTAGCACAGCCAGTGACGCTCGCTCCTGCAGCACCAACTCAGACGCCTCCTACAACTCCACAGGTTTAATACGATACTCATGTACTATATGCCCCAACTTTGGGGCATATATTTATTTATGATTGTTTGACGTGGTATGCCGTCTATGCTAATATCCGGATAGAATTCAAATTAAAACAAAAAAGTACCAATGCCACGCGATCAAGAAAATCCATTTTCGGCGCCGTCACCGATGGACGACAACCCAACAGTAGAAACTGTTGTTCCTGTTGTTGAACCTGAACAACGGGTAGAACATTTACCAGAGGCATGGTCAGCAGAAAAAGAACTTGATAAAGAAGACATTCTGAGTCGTCAGATGATTATTGACGCGATTGGCCCCACACTCACAGCTAGACTGACTGTGAGTGCGCTCGAAAAACTAGGTAGCGATTCGAAATTCAAAGAGGCACGTGCGGTACTTCGCGATATGAAGAACAAAGGACTCGGTGCTGTTATTGATGGCGATGAGTCATTGTCACAAACAATGGTGAATGTCCTCCGGAAACATTTTCCGGGTGATTTTGATGTTGAGTCCGGCCACGAATCTGAACAAGATTTTTCGCCAACTGGCTTACCAAGCCAAGAAGAAGCTGACGTCATGAGCAGGGGGAAGATGAACCTCCGTAATTTTGCCAAAGAAGCATGGGGACTTGCTAAGGACATGGGAACTATGGCTGCAGGCGGTAAGCTAACATATTGGTTGAATGGTATAGGTATTGCCAAGCTCGCCGAACGTCAGGAACGACAACGTGAAAAGTATTTGAATATGACAAGGCGTGAGCGTCGACGTGCAATGTTGGGCTATACATTTGTTGGGCTCGGTAGCGTCGCGATGTATATGTTGGCACGACATTATATTGCAGACGGTCATTCGCATGGCGGTTCTGGTGGTAATATGCCAAATCCGGATGATAAACCGCAGGCTCCTACGGTTATTGGTGAGCACCATGGTCATGGAGCATTTACGTATATACCAGACGAAGATCCAGCTCGGTCAAAATTGAAACACGGTAATGACTGGGGACCAGCGGTTGTTGGCACTCCTGACGATCATGGCAAACCTGCCGGATATGCACAGTTCTTTAACGAACGATTAAAAAAGAGCCCTGAGCAATTAAGCGCAACGCTGAGCGAATTTGGACTCAATAGTAAAGACGGCGGTGCAATTAATGATTTGGCCGCTAAAATGCGTGCCGATCCAAAACTGATGGAGCAAAAATACAATCAGTTGATGGATCATGTGCGCGATTGGAAGACGTATGAAACAAGAAATGGTGGCGATGTCGGTAGTTACTATGAAAAGGTAAATCCTGATGGTAGCCTGACGCTTGCCTATGATGACTATGTGAACGAAGTTGCGAAAAAGGATGTCTATGGAGCGGACTGGGATCGCTATATTGTCATTGAAGGACCAAATGGTGAAAAGCATTATTTCCACCCTGCATGTGGTATGCAACCGTCACACTTCATACCGCCACGGCCGGTATATCAACCACCGGTCTATCACGCGCAACAATACCATTCGACACCACAACCTACGTATCAGCCTCGTCCACGTACACCACAGGCTCCTCCTGTTTATCATGCACCTCCGCCACCTCAGGCACCACCACCAGAAGTGGCACCACCTCCTCCTCCACCTCCAACACGGCCACCAGAAGTGACGCCACCTCCAACACGGCCACCAGAAGTGACACCTCCGCCACCTCCACCGCCACCTCCACCTCCGCCACCACCTCCGGTGGAAGTGAAGGGTCCAACGCGTGGTGAATTCACACCGCAAGGTCCAGGTGATTTTGAGCCTGCTCCAAGACCAGTTGCGCCATCGATTGTTACACGCCCTGCTCCTAATGGCGGTAATATCGTTGATTCCATCTTTGGAGGTAATAGTGAAACGGGTATAAAGATTAATACACCAAATGCACCCAAGATTGACATACCGAAGATCTCAGGTCCAGTAGGATCGGCTGACGTAGGTAACGGTCCAATCTCTGGTATGCCAGAATCACCGTAATATAGGTTAAAAACAAAAAAAACAAACATGCGCCAATTTATCAAAAACATCATCACGAGTATTCACATAAGGACCATTAGTGTCTGTCTGTTTAGTGTGGCTGTTGTTGGTTTGTTGCCGGCAGCAGTTATGGCGTGGGGACCGGCGCGTGCGACGTTCACGATGCAGAATCCTGCGACGTACGTCACATTCAATTCAATTACGAATAACCAGAATTTTGGCGATGAACGTAATTTTTATCGCATCCGCGATGTTGCGTCCAGCGCCGCCATGGATTTTGGTGACAGCGTTAACCTAACAGCAGGTAAAGAGTACGAAGCAGTCGTTTTCTTTCACAACAACGCGAACGCCAGTCTGAATGCGAACGGTACTGGTATTGCTCAGGGTGCGTATGCTCGCGTTGAATTACCTGCGATTGTTCCCGCTGGAGCATCGAATGCCAATTCAGAAGCATTTGTCGGTGCATCGAATGCCAATCCGCAACGAGTCTATGACTATATTTCGTTCAACAATACATCCAGTACCGACATGGCGTTACGCTTGGTTGCTGGGTCGGTTAAATATCAAAGCTATGGACCGCATGACGGTGAGACATTAGCCGATGCGAACCTGTTCGGAACTACAGGGCAACCATTGGGTTACGATACATTGAACGGGGTGTTACCAGGATGTGACCGGTATTCGGGATATATCACATATCGGTTCAAGGCAATGCAGCCAAGCTTTACGTTCGCGAAGGATGTACGACTGAGCGGTACGAAGGCATGGCAAGATAAATTGTCTGCAATACCAGGATCAACTGTTGAATATCGATTGACGTACAAAAACACTGGTGACACTGTTCAAAACAACGTCATCTTAAAGGATGTGTTACCAAAGGGCCTGACATATATCGCTGGATCAACCAAACTGTACACAACACTAACGCCTAGTGGTAAAACACTAACAGATGAAATCAGTCAGGGCGGTATGAATATCGGATCGTATAATCCGGGCGGTGGAGCGTTTCTGACGTTCGCTGCTAAGGTTGACGGTGCATCGTGTACAACGCTCGTCAATAACGGCTATGCGGTGACTAATAACGGCGATTTAGGGGATAACTCGACGGTGACCGTGGGCGGTGAATGTACACTCCCGACGACCGGACCGGTTGAAATCGTGACAGGGTTTGTCGGTATTGCTGCGATTACCATTGGCGTCGTCTATTACTTCAAGAGTCGTCGAGAGTTAGAAGATACCCTGATGAATGTTCAGGCTCATCATCCATCAAGTGTTCAGTCCGTGGAGCATCGACACGAACATAATCACGAACATACGAATAAATAATGGAGCAAAAAAATAACCCCCGTGGGGGTTATTTTTTATTCTTCCGTGGCTTTTGGTCGAGAAAGATAATCGATTTCTTTGATGATATCAAGCAGCGCTTCGGCACGACGCGCTTCATCCTCGATGGCTTTCGCTGCTTCGTGGGCTGGTGCAATCAGACTTTCGTCATCAGTAGAACGGATGAGTAACAGATACGTATCAAACTTTTCTTCTGGCGATACTGTGAGTTTATCGACGAGTGGCCGTAGCTCATTCAATGCGTCATTTTTAATGTCTGCTAGGGGACCGGTCACAGTGACAGGTCCTGCAGCGCCGTTATCAGATGGTTGAGTGACAATTGGGTCAGAGTTTGTTTCGATAAAATCTGTGCTGTTATTGCCATCATTCGTTGGTGGTGTGAGAGGTGAGATAACAGGTGAACTATCAGTCGGCTGTGGTCCAACCGGTGAACCACCAAACAGCGGAGAAGGTTCTATTGTTGCAGGTGAGATGGTTGCGTACGAAGATGGCGCCACAGGAGAGTTCGGTGGAACAATAGGTGGTAACTCAATACTACTCAGAGGGCCTGTAGTAGCGTCGGATGACGATGCACTTGATGTGTCTCCGCCACTTGCGGCATTAGCGACGCTATCGAGCGCCTTGGCTAAATCCTGTTCGTCTGCTGCTATTTCGGTCATGCCCACCTCTATTTAACTTATGCTTTTAAAAGTGTATCATATACATATAAAAGCTCGCAACAGGAGAAAGTATGCTTGACGATACAAATGTACTAAAACAACGTGATCCATCTAATGCACTCGGTGTTGCGGCGGAGCAGTGGAAACAGGTTGAATTTGATGCGGCAGTTGTCGATGGCGATTACGACAAACGTCCGATTACCAAGGTCGTTGTTGCTGGAATGGGTGGTAGCGCCCTCGCGGCGCTACTGGCGAAAGCATGGCTAGAGCAGACACTGACGATACCATTTGAGGTAGTGCGCGAGTACGATTTGCCAGCATATGTTGATACGTCAACGTTAGTCATAGCAAGCAGTTATTCTGGCAATACCGAAGAAACTGTTGGGGCACTGGCTGAGGCTCAGCAACGCGGTGCGCAAGTCGGTGTATTGGCGGCAGGGGGTACATTAGTTGAGGTTGCCGAGCAACAAAATATTGCGCGCGTTGTGGTGCCAGCGGGCCTGCAGCCACGCATGGCAGTACTGTTTAACCTCAAGGCGCTCGTGACACTACTGGCACATTTTGAAGTTGTAGATGGCTCTCTTGTCGATGAACTGTCTCGATACGGACAATGGTTAAAGGACGAATCAGCAAAGTGGTTACCGGAAGTAACGACAGATAAAAATGAAGCTAAACAATGGGCGCTCATGGCGACCGGTAAGACCGGTGTGTTCTACGGTGGGCGTATCACTGGACCAGTTGCATATAAATGGAAGATTAGCTGGAATGAAAACGCTAAAAATGTTTCGATGTGGAATATCTATCCAGAAACAAATCACAATGAATTCATTGGTTGGTCGTCGCATCCTGTCGATAAGCCATTCGCTGTATTTGATTTAAGGAGTTCATTTGAACATCCACGCATCCTCAAAAGGTTCGACGTGAGTGATCGATTACTAAGCGGCCTACGACCAAAGTCTATACCAATTAATTTGGCGGGCGATTCAGTATTGGCGCAGATGCTTTGGGGAAGTATTTTGGCGGATTTCGTCAGTATTTACCTCGCAATTCTCAATGGCGTTGATCCGACACCGGTCAATCTGATTGAGTCGTTCAAAGCTGAAATGGCGAAATAATTAATGGAATTGTCGCAGTGCCTCGATAGGGTTTTTGCGTGCTGCCAAAATCGCAGGATAAAGACCAAAAACTATTCCGACAATAAGTGATGTACCCATGGATGCTCCAACAATCGACCATCCGAATACGGGATCGAATGTCAGAAAGCTACGGGCAATACTGAACGCAATAATGTAACCAGCAAAGTAACCAGCGATACCGCCGGCGAGACTCATGACGAGTGATTCGATGAGAAATTGCCAAACGATATGGATGTTGCTGGCTCCTAATGCTTTGCGGATACCGATTTCGCGTGTTCGCTCGGTGACGCTGACGAGCAAGATATTCATAATACCGATGCCACCAACAATGAGCGAGATACTTGCAACGGCCGTGAGGCTGGCTGACACCGTTGAGAATAGTTGTGTTGATGGACGGGCGAGGTCACCATCTGTCAGGATGACAAAATCTTTTTCGCCATGATGATTACGGGTGAGTTTTTCGTTTACTTGACGTAATACTTCCGGAAATTTGTCTGTGCTAGTGGCGCGGATGTTGATCTGTTGAATGGTTGCGATACCCTGGTTAAAGCCTTTGCCGCTTTGGAGATTGATAATAGCCGCGTGGTCGAAATCGACGTTATTAAAGTTAATCGGGTTGTTTTGGCGCTTGAGGATGCCGATGACGGTGAATTGGACGCCGTGCGTGGTAAAAGTGCGGCCAACCGATGTGTCGGTGCCAAACAGATCAATTGATAATTGGTGGCCAATAACCGCCGTGTCGTCATTGGTCACGGTATCGATAAACTGACCTTCGGCCATTGGTATTGTTGCCACATCGGTCATACCGGGAGTTGTTGCGATAATCTGAATATTACGCGGACGGCTACTATCAGATGATACGGATCCGCCAAGGATCATAATCGGAGCAACTGCAGTGACATGGTCGATGTCTTCAATATCTTTGACGTCTCGCTCGGTCAGACTACTGGTCATTTCACTTCCGCTAATATTAGCGGTGATTGTATTAATCTGTGATTCACGATCGGGTGTCCCTGGCCGTATGACAGCAATGGTGCCACCGAGCTGATCGACTTGGTTGTTCACGATTTGTGCGGCGCCAGCACTGAGCGATAGGATAACAACGATGCTTGAGATACCAATAGTAACACCAAGAATAGTGAGCGCCGTTCGCATGCGATTGCTACGGAGAGATTCATAGGCATTGGTGAGGTGATGTCCAACGAGCAGGCGCACTAAGCGGTTTCAACTTTCTGACTCTTTTTTGATTTTTTGCCAAGTTTTCTTTTGGGTGCGACCGCTGGTTTGGCGGGGCGGGGTAACTGTGTGTCGGTATCGATGCGACCATCAATCATATGAATGACGCGACTCGCGTAGCTCGTCAGGGCTGGGTTGTGCGTGACCATAATAATAGTGTTACCGTGACGATGGATGTCTGCTAGTTCTTCCATGATGACATGAGAACTACGGCTGTCGAGGTTTCCGGTTGGTTCGTCCGCTAGTACAATTGCTGGATTGTTAACGAGGGCACGGGCGATTGCCACGCGTTGCGTCTGACCGCCAGATAGCTGCCATGGCATATAATATTCGCGCTCAGATAGATGAAACGTTGCGAGCACTTTGCTGGCCGCCTGGAGACGTTTTGTCGTAGGGTAGCCCTGGTAGGTGAGGGGTAGGGCGACATTTTCGATAACATTCATGCGCGATACGAGATTGAAGCTTTGGAATACAAATCCAATCTGATCGCTACGGATGCGCGCTCGATGTGATGACGACATTGTATTAACAGGTATGCCATCCAATAGGTATTCGCCATCATCTGCGTGGTCTAGGAGACCTAGGATGTTCAGGAGCGTTGTCTTGCCGCAGCCACTCGGACCCATAATGGCAACGAATTCGCCTTTTTGAATTGTCAGATTGATATTGTCGAGTACGGTATGCTCGACTTCACCCATACCATACCTTTTTGTAAGGCCATCAAGAGCAATAACCGGTGCGGTTGCATCAATCGTCATAGGTACTATCTATTATAGGTAGTCTGAATAGAGGTACGCAACCACAAGCGCATGTTATTTCGACAACTGAATAAGTTTGAGATGTCTCTGGTAAAATAATGTATGGAAATCCGACAAGGAGAGATGTCCGAGTGGTTGAAGGTGAGAACTGCCGGTGGCAGTTCGCAAGGCCACGTCGCGGATAGGCTATGACTATCCGACCGACTGGCGGGGTCGCGGAACGTGACCACGCTTGGAACGCTGTATAATGGTCAAATCGTGGAGAGGTGTCCGAGTGGTTGAAGGAGCACGCTTGGAAAGCGTGTATGGCAGCAATGTTATCGCAGGTTCGAATCCTGTTCTCTCCGCCAAAAATAAAGACCAGACATTTGTCTGGTCTTTATTTTTGCGAACAGGGTTTGAACCTGCGCTTTTGCAAAGCAAAAGTCGCAAGGTTCGGTGTAGTGAATGCAGCAAAGAAAAGCACGAAGTATTTTTCTGAGCGAATGAACGGAGGAGACGCTAGCCGATATCCTGTTCTCTCCGCCAAAATAAATAACGTCCAATGGGATGTTATTTATTTTTATTGCGAGTTAGTAAGCGGGGCAAGAGTTGCAGCGTATCATAGTAAATGGAGTGAGAAATTTATGACAATTAGTGCTTGTCTGATACTATTCTAGAAGAGATATTATAATGCTAATTACACTTCTTTTTACTGGACTTTCGGTGGCGTTTGGTTGGCAAGTAGTTCGTCAGCTACCTATGGTGTTTTATCGTTTGGAAGCGATAGCATTCAGCGTTGTGATTGGAATTATCACTGCAACATGGACGGTTTTTATTGCAGCATTGTTGCTAGGTTTTACAATAGGTTTGCCCCTAGCTGTAGTATTATTGCTCGTTGCAGCAAGCACTTTACAGTTTTTTGTAAAACCACGCTACACAATAGCCACTAAACCATATTCCAGGCATTTGCGCTGGTTGGCGCGTATTAGCGCTGGACTGATCTGTTCATTACTAATAGGGCTAACATATTTGAGTTATCAGTTTCCGGCTGCGGACGGTACGTGGATCACTAACGGGAATGTTTATGGCGATGGTCCACTTCATGTTAGTCTCGCAAATCAATTTGCCATTGGTAATAGTGTTGATCTTGTATCCTCGGTCTATCAGAAAGCACCGCTGACATATCCGTTTCTCAGTGATTTTTACAGCGGCGTATTACGTAGACTTGGTGCAGATTGGCAACAGGCGATGGCACTGCCATCGGCACTCATGATTATTAGTCTGGCACAATTGATATTTTCATTTGGATATCGATTGCTTCGAAGTACTCTTGGTGCATGGCTACAATTTTTGATGCTTATAGTTGGTGGGTCATTCCATGGTGGAATTGTATTGGGCTGGGTACTGTTCACCCAGGGCATTGCGGCATATCATGAAAGGATTGGTAATTCGATCGTTTTTGCGACAGGTGACCAGTATCTGAATATCGTTCATTCACATTTCTTGCCACAACGCTCCTATCTGTTCGGTATGGCGTTGTTTATCGTTGCCGCTAGCATAACGTCAGAGATTTATCGTGGTTTTGGCAAGAAGGTGTCTCTACGGACGGTCCGAATTACTGCGCTAGTTGCTGGTGTGCTCGTTGGTGTAACGCCAATGGTGCATATGCATAGCTTTTTGGTAGCGGGTTCCCTATTGGTATTAGCGACGGTTTGGATGATGATTTATCGCCGATTCCCAACAGGTTGGTGGTGGTTGGTGGTGAGTGCAGGCATCGTGGCAACACCTCAGCTGATCTGGCAATTTGGCCACAGTTTTCGTGGTCATTTCATTTCTTTTATATCGGGCTGGATGATGCAGAATTTTTCGCCAATTACTGATATGAATCTTGTATGGTTCTGGCTGGGTCAGTTGGGTGTACTGTTGATTGTCATGTTGGCCGGGTGGTATTGGCTGTATCGCTATCATGCCGCTGCAGAGATATGGCTGCTGTATGTGGCTGGATTGATTATTTTTGTTCTTTGCAATGTCATATCGTTCCAGCCAAGTCTGTGGGACAACATGAAACTATTTAACTATGCGTTTTGGTTTCTTATGATAGTGACAGCGTATATTTTTCTTCAGTGGTACCATCATCGTTTTGGGCGACTTATTGTAGCCGTGGGGATGGTAAGCCTTTGTTTGTATGGATTAATCACTCTCGGTATTTCGGGGCCACGATTAAACTTTGAGTTACTATCGAAAAACGATGTCGCATTTGGCGAGCAGTTGCGCACAGAAATACCAGAAAATGCGTATGTTCTGGTGACGGATCGTCATTCGCATCCGGTCACTATGCTCTCTGACCGTAAAGTCCTAGTGTCGTATTCAGGTTGGTATAACTTGTATGGTGAGGAGTGGGGGCAGATTGTGACAGATCGTGATGCAATGTTACAAGGCGCAGCGAGTGCACCGAGTTTGATTGCGAAATACAAGTTGACTCACGCAGTATTTAGCGACAATGAAGTATCACAAAATACTGTAGCATTGCAGTACTTCCTATCGCATTACAAATTGGTTTCCCATGACAAAGGCTGGTGGGCGTTTGATTTGGGGTCTCGTACATGAAAATGTATGATCTCATCTGTGTCGTACCGGTGTACAACGAAGAGAAAATAGTACCTCGTGCTATACCAATGTTGCTACGTTTTTTGCAGGATGCACAGGCAAAGGGTTCCATAAAGGTAGTAATAGCCGATAACGGGTCAACCGATGGTACTGCTCGAGCATCGCGGCAGCTATTGAAAAAATATTCAAAAATGCTTGCATATGAATATATTGATAAAAAAGGACGTGGCAATGCCCTAAAGTCTGTACTGAGTCTGTATAAAGCAAAAATCTACCTGTATATCGATGTTGATCTGCCGTGTGAGCCTCAAGATATCCAACGGCTTATTGAAGGAATAGAAGCGGGTAATGATTTGGTAATAAGTCGCCGTATAGGGGGTCGACCATTGTTACGACGTATCATGACGTTTGGCCTACGTTATATAAATTATTTTGTTTTTAGAATGATGTTTTCCGATGTGCAGTGTTCGGTCAAGGCGCTTTCTGCGCAGGCAGCCGCGCTTTTAAAAGAAAGTTGCGAACAAGATGGCTGGTATCTCGATACGGAGTTGGTTGTTCTTTCTCATCAAAGCAATTTTGTCATCCTGGAAACTCCTATCACATGGGTGGAAACACGATTTTCTGACAGGCAGAGCAAAGTACATCCCCTGCGTGATATTGTTCAAGGAACGCACGCACTTGTTGCTATAAAACGCAATGCTTTGCGGATGAAACGACATAATTTAATGCTCGTTAGTGAAGACAAGACAACATAATTATTGTTTACACATATTTTCTTTACTAAGAACCAACTGGAATCTATGTTTCGGAAAATACTACGCTATTACGACCATTTTTTTTGGCTTCATACATAGCTGCATCTGCAGCGGTTACTAACTGAGTAGCATCCATACCTTCGTGCCAGTTGGCAAATCCTATGCTGGCGCTAACTTGGTGTAGATTAGTCCGGTCAATATTGACATCTTGGGGGTCAAGTTCAAAAACTTCAGAATTGCCGTCAGGATTTTTTCGGATATATAGACGGTTGATTGCATTGAGCGCCGAGTTAGCAAATTCTTTAATACGATCAGGGTTAGCGCCGTTGACTCCGATTAAGAATTCATCCCCTGATCGGTGGGCAGCGATCATATCTTCTCCTTTGCGGACGCCGGCACTTAAGATTTTGCCAATTCGGTGAATTACACTGTCGGCTAGTTCATGCCCATAAGTATCATTGATAGTTTTCAACCTATCCATATCTAGAAATCCGATAGTTAATTTTGTCGACGGTTTTGAAGCTATTTCCTGGTCAAGCCAGCCTACGAAAGCTTCATGGTTTGGCATGCCAGTAAGTTTACTTGTCAGTCTTTCATGAATTTGGCTATCAAGCTCTGTTTGTAACTGTACTTGCTTTTTCTGGGTTTCCTCTACTAATCCACGCAACTCCTCAATATGAGCTCGCGCGATAGCAATGTCAGACCCCATCATTTCAGGACTAGAGAAGGGTTTGGTTGGCTTGTAGGAATCACTTGTGTCAGTTAACTTTATGTCGCCTGGAAACTCCTGTTGCATGATAGCTTCAAATGCACGGTCGACCTCGCTATTAGCGATTTTGTTAAATTCCTGCAGCTGTTTTGGATCTATTGATTCAGTCATTTTGGTTTTAGTTCTTAACATTTTTACATTACCATAAGCTTATTAATAAGTCAATACCTCCTACGCTACAACTTCTACTATCGCTGCCGATTGTGCTAGGTGATGACAAGGAGTTTATTAGAATTTGCCTTGACGAAAACGCACGTAAATGGCACTACAGTGATTGCAGTTAGCGAGTTTGAGTGCCATGATTGGTATCTTTGAATAAGGGGGATTGTTTGCAGATAGCAGCTTTCATGGGCGTGTTCTGCTAAATTATATCCAGACATGGCGTTATTTTCTCTTATGTACCGGAATCCACGAGAGACATTTTACTTTTTTACAACTTTTGCTACTATGTGCTTATGAATATACAGTCTTCTCAAATGAGGATAGGGAGAAGGATTATTCTTTCTCTCGTTACTGTAATCTTGTTGTTGGTGAGTATCGTGGGTATTTTGTTCGTTACAAATATCTCTACCCTCGGTAGCGGTCGTGGATGTGTTCAGTCCTATACAATCGATAAAACGACGCGCGCATACTCCTGCTCATAATGGTCGGATCATAACAGGGGTGATAATTTTTATGCTTATACACCATATATAGCGTAATGTTTATTATTTACAACACTATAATCTGTTAAAATTCCCAAAAATGCTTGTGGTGAAAAAAACATAAAAAAATGCTTGAAAACCATACATATAGGGTCTATTATTCTACATAGACACTACATATGTAGTAGTTCAACAAAAACACACAATTTGCAAGACGGAGACTAACCACCGCCAGATCACCATTGATATGGCTTCTTCTTGCACCGCCCACAAAACGAGGAGAGACCGTTGGAGTAGGCGAGGCAGTGTTACAGGTCAAGTAGAGGCCCATATTAATAAATATTTAAAATACAAGGGAGAACCAAGTGAGCATACATGTGGTAAAACGCGATGGCACCCGCGAGCCATTTGACGCCAACAAGATTAATCTTGCTCTGGTCGAAGCCAGTGAGGGGCTTGTCGATCAAATCCAGAAAGTCGTTCAAGTAGCGACAGAACTACAACTAACTTTATTTGACGGTATCACAACCGAGCAATTGGATGAGGCACTGATCCACACCGCTTTGCAGAACGTCAAAGACGATCCTGACTATGACAAGATCGCGTCACGTTTGTTACTGAAAAACCTCTACAAACGTATTTTGGGTCAATATAGTTCACCAGAAGAACTAAAGAAATTACATGCAAAGGTATTTCCTGAATACCTCAAACAAGGCATCGCCGACGGTTTGTTGGATCCGCGCATGAACAACAAAACCTTTGATTTGAAGAAGCTCGCCGCAGCACTCGAACCATCACGCGATGGATTGATGCGCTACCTGGGTGTTATCACCAGTCGCAACCGCTATGCGTTGCGCAAAAACAGTGGCGAAGCCGTTGAGGTCCCACAGTTTACCGCTATGCGTATTGCAATGGGTCTGAGTTTGCTCGAAAAAGATCCAACCGCAACAGCACTTGAGTTCTACGAATATATTAGTAAGCTCGACGCCAACCCAGCGGGATCAACACGTATTAATGCTGGTGGTTCGTTCCCACAACTATCTAACTGTTTCTTGTTTGATATTGAAGATGACATGGAATCAATCGCTCGTGGTATCCGCGACACTATGTGGATCGCAAAGGGTACGGGTGGTATCGGTATCGGTATTACAAAACTCCGCGCAGCTGGTTCACCGGTCAAAACGACGAACAGCGAATCAACTGGTCCGATTCCATTTATCAAGATGCTCGACACTGCGCTGTTTGCCGTTAGCCGTAAAGGCAAAAAACAAGGTGCTGCAGCAATCTTCATGGAGAACTGGCACCTAAACTTCCCACAGTTTTTAGATTTGAAACAAAACAGTGGTGACCCATATCTTCGTACTCGCATCGCGAACACTGCCGTTATTTTGAGTGACGAATTCATGAAACGTGCCCAAAAAGGCCAGGACTGGTACCTGTTTGATCCAGCTGAAACACCTGATTTGATCGAACTGTACGGTAGTGAATTCTCGAAACGCTACAACGAATACGTGAAGTTGGCCAAAGCTGGCAAGATGCGCGACTACGAGGTCGTCAACGCTCGCGAGCAGTATCGACAGATTCTCACGATCCTTCAGGCGACCAGCCACCCGTGGCTAACCTGGAAAGACACGATGAACGTCCGTGCGTTGAACAACAACACCGGTACGATTCATCACAGCAACCTTTGTACCGAAATCACACTACCTCAGGACAAAGACAATACGGCTGTGTGTAACCTTTCAAGCATTAACCTCTCGGTGCACCTCAACCCAGACAAGACTTGGGACTGGGACCGCCTAGAAAAAGCTGTTCGTGTCTCTGTTCGTCAGCTAGACAACCTCGTTGACCTAACGAACACACCAATTCCACAGGCGATGAACAGTAACCAACAGAACCGCGCAATCGGTCTGGGCATCATGGGCTTTAGCGACGTTATTGAAAAACTCGGATTCAGCTATGAATCAGAACAAGCCTACGAATTAATGGACCAGCTGACTGAATTCATCAGTTACCACGCGATTGACGCGAGCGCTGATCTAGCCAAAGAACGCGGTAGTTACCCATCATTCAAGGGAAGTGGCTGGAGCAAGGGTATTCTCCCAATGGACACGCTCGCAAAACTCGACGAAGACCGTGGCGTTAAGGTTGATATCAGCCGCAAAGCTCGTATGGACTGGGACAAACTCCGCACCAAAGTCAAAAAGGGTATGCGTAACGCAACATTGATGGCGATTGCACCAACAGCAAACAATGCACACGTATCTGGCACTACTCCTGGCATCGACCCACAGTTTGCACAGATATTCAGCCGCGCAACATTGAACGGTAAGTTCCTCGAAGTGAACGTTAACATGATCAATGACCTGAAGGCGCTTGGCCTCTGGGATCAGGTAAAGACTGACGTATTACGCCTCCAGGGTGATATCCAACAAATCGATGTCATTCCTCAGCACATCAAAGACGTCTACAAGACATGTTTCCAACTGAGCCCGCATGCCTTTATCGAAGTCGCTGCACGCGCACAGAAATGGGTTGATCAGGCAATTAGCCGCAACATGTATCTTGAAACTCGTGACATTGATGAATACGAAAAGATCTACGCGTCAGCCTGGAAGAAAGGCCTAAAGACAACCTACTATCTCCACGTTAAACCTCGTCACACTGCTGAACAAAGCACCGTGAAAGTCAACAAAGCTGAGACTCTCGCTGGTAGCGGACCGCGCAAAACAGGATTTGGCTTTGCCAAGAAACAGACGGTAGGATCCTAGCCTATGCAACAGGAAACAATATACTATTCGCGAACACAATAATTAACAAGCAAACAGTATAAGGGGAAAAATCATGAACGTATCACAAATTATCACCGACACAATGACACTACAAGAAAAACTTGACGCTATCGATGCAGCAATGAAAGCTGCTCAAGAACAGGCTCAAGAAGAGGCAAAGGCAACTGGCGCAATTGTTGCACCACTTGACCCAGCCAGCCTGACGATTTGCGACGGTTGCGAATAACAGGGTACAATATGATGAAAGCACGTTTGTTAGACGTATTAAGGAAAGGATTTGCAAATTACCATGGGAGGCATTCTCGGCACAGGTATCCAAGACGGATTACTGCTTAAACCAGTTAAATACAAATGGGCAATGGACCTGTATGACCAGGCTGTTGCAAATACATGGTTCCCGAACGAAGTACAGCTAGGTCAGGATCTTGCTGACTGGAAAAAAATGAGCGACGAAGAACGACACGCGGTGACGTTCTTGATGAGCTACTTTAACCCAAATGAATTGTTGGTGAACAAGGCACTGGCGTTTGGCGTATACCCCTACGTCAACGCTGCGGAATGCCATTTGTACCTGGCAAAACAGATGTGGGAAGAAGCCAACCACTGTATGGCGTTCGAATATGTATTAGAAACATTCCCAATCGACCGCGAAGCATCATACGCGGCGCACGTGGAGACGCCGAGTATGGCGCGCAAAGAAGCGTTTGAGACAAAATTCATCAAGCGCATGACCGAAGACACGTTGGATATCACAACAACTGAAGGTAAAAAGGATTTCATCCGCAACCTCGTTGCCTACAACATTATTCTTGAAGGCATCTGGTTTTATAGCGGCTTCATGGTGGCGCTATCGTTCCGTCAGCGCAACTTGCTACGTAACTTTGCGTACCTCATTAACTGGGTTGTTCGTGACGAATCACTACACCTCAAATTTGGTATCAATTTGATTCTCACAACACTCGAAGAGAACGAAGATTTGCAGACCGAAGAATTTGCAGCAGAAATCAAGCAAATGATTCTTGACGGTGTTGAAATGGAAGAAGAGTACAACAAGGACCTACTGCCAAACGGTATCTTGGGTCTCAATAGCGACTATATCAACCAGTACGTGAAGTATTTGGCTGATCGCCGCTTGGAAGAGCTTGGATTTGACGCACATTATAACGTTTCAAACCCTGCGAAATGGATGGCTACTGCTAACGACACACTTGAGCTCGTCAATTTTTTTGAAGCAACGAACACTTCGTACGAAGTGAACGGTGCGAAAAAAGACTAATGAAGACCAAACTTGTCATCTTTGGCATCACGGGCGACCTGGCACAGCGAAAGCTGTTGCCAGCGCTTGCGCATATTATCGAAGAGGGCAGGTTTGAAGAACTGAATATCATCGGTGTTTCACGACACCAGGTAAACCAGGGGCAAGTACTCGGCGATTATTACGATAAACTCAATCATTTGACCTCAGTGTATCAAATGGACCTCGGTAATCCGGAGGACTATCACTGCTTGCGAGATTATATTAATCAGCAAGAAGACGAGCAGACGCTGTTTTATTTGTCGGTACCTCCTGATTCCACCAGTCAAATTGTCGAAAATCTTGGTCTCGCCGGGCTGAACGGTCCATCAGATAAACTACTACTCGAAAAGCCATTTGGTAGGGACCTCGCGTCGGCACATCAGATGATCGACAATACGGCTGCGTTTTTCAACGAAGAACAAGTCTATCGTATCGATCATTATCTCGCCAAAGAAATGGCACAGAACATCGTAACATTCCGAGCAAGCAATGCGATTTTTGCGCATCTATGGAGTAACCAATATATTGAGCGCATTGAGGTTCTCGCGCTTGAGGCAATTGGCGTCGAGGGACGAGCTGCATTCTATGAACAAACCGGTGCACTTCGTGATATCGCCCAAGGTCATTTACTGCAACTTTTAGCACTGACACTGTTGCCTATTCCAGATGATTTGCACTGGGATAATCTCCCGGCACTGCGCCTGAAAGCGCTGCGCGCACTTGAAATTGCAGACCCATCCCGATCCGTTCGTGCCCAATACGAAGGCTATCGTGATGAGGTGGGTAATCATGAGAGCATGGTTGAAACATTCGTATCGATGGAGCTAAAATCAAACGACCCGAGGTGGGAACGCGTCCCGATGGCACTGACCACCGGCAAGGCACTCGACCGAAAAAAGACAGAGGTGCGCGTGCATTTTCGTCGTATGAACGAAGCGCAGAGTAATTATCTTGTGTTCCACATCCAGCCTAACGAGGGTATCGCGATTGATCTCCTGACCAAAAAACCTGGTTACGATCAGGAAGTTGAGCATCAAAAACTGAGCTATATGTATTCGTCAGACACACGCTTGCCAGATGCGTACGAACAAGTCCTTGATGATGCGATCAACAGCCGCAAGAGCCTATTTGCCACCAGTGAAGAGGTGATTCGTGCGTGGGAGATATTAGCGCCAATTCAGGATGCCTGGAATGGTGATATGCCGCTGGAATTTTACCCTGTTGGGGGAAGCGCGCGTCCGATCATTCAAAGTGGTATAAAAGCATAAATACTTGACTTTATAGCAAATATTTGGTATTATATTGACATAGGAAATACTATGTCACATAGCCAAGAAACACTGTCATCAAAACAATCAGAAGCAAACGCGCTCATTGCTACTTTTGATGAAAAAATGAACGCTGCACAGGATCTGTACGAGCAAGAATTTCTTACGTTTGAACAAGCGTACAACAGATTGAATCATGCGAAAGAGTTGCTCCCCGTCGACGAAGCTGCGGATGTAAAACGCGCCATGGCTACGGTCATTAGTCGTTTGCGTGCAAAACAAGCACGCGAAATGGATGTAAAGCGACTTGAGGAATTAAATGAAGGCCTCAATGCACTTGAAGATGCATATAACCGTACAGGTCTCGAAGATTCTCGCTCATACGAGAACGTTGCCCGCAACTACCTCTCACGTATCGAAGGCGAACAATCTACTGCTGAAACGTCTGTTGATAAAGACGTCGATATAGCTCGAAACGAATTTTTGATAGCTATTGATCAGATGAACAACGATGCAAAAGCATACATGTATCTTGATCACTATTTTGATAGCAACGATAAATAATTTTTTTGCACCCAGACGTCGGCACCTGTTAGCGGAAGCGGTATAATGCTATAATTGAATTCCATGGGAATGGCATCACCTGTGGTAAAAAACCAGAAATATATTTTCGTTACCGGCGGAGTCCTATCGGGAGTCGGCAAAGGTATTAGCGCTGCAAGTATCGGCGCGGTTTTGCAGGCAAAAGGCTTTAATGTTTCGATTCAAAAATGTGATCCGTATCTCAATGTAGATGCGGGTCTTTTAAATCCTGCCGAACATGGTGAATGCTTTGTGACCATTGACGGTGCAGAAACGGACTTGGACCTTGGACACTACGAGCGCTTTTTGGATTTGGAATTAACACAGAAAAATGCGACCCTATCTGGTCGGTTATTACAGCAAGTGATCGCCGATGAACGGGCAGGAAAGTTTGGCGGCAAAACGGTACAACTTGTTCCGCACCTGACGAACGCAATCCAAGACGCCATACAGTTGGCGGCTGACGGCAGTGATGTACATATTGTTGAGATTGGCGGAACGGTAGGTGATTATGAAGGCCTGAGTTTTGTTGAGGCGATTCGCGAATTTGCCGGCCGTGTTGGTCGCGAAAATTGTTTGTATGTACACGTTGTCTACGTACCATTTATAGGTACAAGCAAAGAATTTAAGACGAAACCAGCGCAAAATGCGCTTGGTGATTTGCGTGGATTTGGTATTGTGCCTGATGCGGTGATAGTTCGTACTGATAGTCCCGCACCAGAGAATGTCGCCCGCAAGATTAGTATGTTTAGTGGCGTCCGTGAGGATGCGGTCGTCATGCTACCGAATGCATCAACAGTGTTCGAAGTGCCACTATCGATTGCGGCAAGCGGGATTAATGAAGTACTATCGCGCTTTACTGGCAACGAAAAAAAGCCAAATCTGAACAAGTGGAAAAAGATTGTTGCGGCACAGATAAAAAAACATAATCGCAAGGTTTCCGTTGGTCTTGTTGCTAAATATATGGACAATGAGGATACGTATTTGTCTGTTCTTGAAGCTCTCAAAGCCGCCGGATGGGCTGAAGATGTTGGCGTCGATATTGTCTGGATTAACGCTGAAACGGCGACGGACAAAGATTTTAAAAAGGTTGATGCTTTGTTAGTGCCAGGAGGATTTGGCGGCAGAGGAGTTCCGGGAAAAATTGCTGCAGCAACTTATGCGCTGAAGTACAAGAAACCATATTTGGGCATTTGTCTGGGTCTGCAGGTGGCAGTTATCGCAGCAGCAAGACGAGCAGGTCTAAAAGACGCAAACAGTACAGAATTTGATCCAGATACGGAACATAACGTCGTATATATCATGGATGGTCAGCAGGGCAAGGAATCAACTGGCGGAACGCTACGCCTCGGTAATTATGATGCAAAACTTGCCCCCGGTAGTCTTGTTGCGAAAACCTACGGCAAAAAATCAATCGTTGAACGTCATCGTCACCGCTATGAGGTGAACCAAGCGTTTAAAGAAGCAATCGAAAAGGGTGGACTTGTGATTAGCGGTACATCTCCTGATGGCCAGTTGGTTGAATTCATCGAGTCAAATAATGGTTCATATTTCGTGGCAACGCAGGCGCATCCAGAATTCAAATCACGGCCGAATCATCCTCACCCATTATTTGCCGGTTTGATTCATGCAGCACTTGAGTAGTCGCTGATGAGCAGGGTATATCTGTTGGCGCGACGAAATGACTTATGTGCCGCTGTGTTCGTAAGGAGCAGACATTGACATTTATAAGCACAAGTGCTATAGTGAGATTACAAGGATAAATAACAAATATGCAAAATGATTCAATGGACGAAGTAATTAATTATCATGACGATAACCGCGTGCTTCGTTATCTGTTGCATAACGTCAAAGGACTCAGCCCTGTTTCAGGTGGCGTGCTAGGCGATGCTCTGGAAGAAGAGTACAAGACCGCCGAAGAAGAATACCGACCAGAACAAGAAATTGATTTCGAACTAGAAGTATAACCTCTGTTATACTAGTGGGTAATGGATAACAAAATTGCTCAGATTGTACACGATACATATAACATCGATGTTGATGTTGCCGTATCACGCCCTGAACCGCAGTTCGGTGATTACGCGACTAATGTTGCGCTGCAGTTGGCGGGACGGTTGGGTCGTGCACCCCGCGAAATCGCCGATGAAATCGCCGAAAAACTTCGCAGTACGAATGAGTTTGCTGATGTAACTGTTGCAGGTCCTGGCTTTATTAATCTCAGACTTTCGAATGAAGCACTGTTAGATCTGACGAAAAAAGAACCTATTCCTCATCGAGCAGGACAAACGGTTGTTATTGAAACAAATAACCCTAATCCGTTCAAAGCAATGCACATTGGCCATGCCTACAACGCGATTCTTGCTGATACAATTGCCAATTTGCTGGCTGTTGATGGCGCGCGCGTTCGTCGTGTGAGTTATCATGGCGATGTTGGTCTGCACGTCGGTAAAAGTATGTGGGCAATCCTGCGTGAAACTGGCGGTGATATCGAAAAACTGTATGCAATTGAACCTGCGGAACGTAATCGATTCATGAGTAAAATGTATGCCGAAGGTTCGAACGCTTATAAAGAATCCGAGGATGCCAAAAGAGAAATCGATGAATTGGCTAAACAGTCATTTGTCCTCGATAATCCAACATACAAGGCGATTTATGAACTGTGCGCAAAGTGGAGCTATGACGATATCGATCGTATTGTCGCCGAAATAGGCAATGTCCCAATTGAACGTCGGTATGTCGAGAGCGAAACTGAACAACCAGGCAAAAAACTCATTATGGATCATACACCCGGTGTGTTTACGCAATCAGATGGTGCATACATCTTTGAGGGTAGTAAATACGGGTCATTCGACAATGTTTATATCGGATCAAACGGTAATGGGCTGTATGGGGCGCATGACATGGGGCTGGTACGGCTGAAATATGCAGATTATCCTGAGCTGAGTGAGAGTATTGTCGTGACTGGTGGCGAACAGGGTGCGTATTTTCGTGGCGTTATCGCAGCCAGTGAAATGGCAATTCCAGAACTAAAAGGCAAATTGAAAAACTTTCCAACCGGATTGGTGAAATTGAGCACAGGCAAAATGAGTTCGCGTACCGGTGATGTGATTGAAATTGGTTGGTTATTTGATCAGTTTAAACAAGCAATCGTTGAACGCGGTGGTGAACCAACGAGTGAAATTATTGCGGGTGCGCTGCGTTATCAATTCCTCAAGGTCAAAATAGGAAGCGACGTTGTGTTTGATGTAAACCAAGCGGTCAGCCTAACGGGGAATACCGGCAGCTATCTGCAATATACACACGCTCGTGCACGGAGGATTCTAGAAAAAGTAGGTGGTAATGTCAGTCGACCAACAGAGGTGAATGAGGAAGACAAGACGCTCGTACGCAAGCTGGGTGAATACCATGAAATTATTACACTGGCAACACAGACACTCGAGCCGCACTATATCTGTAATTACCTATTTGAGCTAGCACAAGAGTTCAACCGCTACTATGAAAAGAACCAAGTTGTTGGTGATGAACATGAACAACACCGTGCCGGGCTGGTGGCGCTTTATGCGGATACACTCCGCGCTGGGTTACTGACACTTGGCATTGCAGCGCCCGAAAAGATGTAATGCAACCGCACGTTTGACCTAGGTCGGGTGGTGTAGTACATTAAGTGCTATGGGAACAATCTCTCGGACAAGCACTAGCATTCTCGGTCTTATCGTGATTATTAGTGACGCCTCGGCGAGATAACCTGCTTTACACGCAAAACCATCTCGCCGACACAGGCGAGATTTTTTAGTAAAGTAGACTTCCCAAGACGTCACTGACCGTGGCGCAATGCGGAGTTATACTCCGAGGTGACACCTGAACAGGGCCGATCACCAAGGTGGCCGAGGAACACACCCATTCCTCGGCCACCGACCAGCAACTTCTTTACACCGATAATGAATCATATACAATAGCAAACAGCGACAGTATCTAATAAAGGGGACTATATGGCTGATAATAAGAAGACTGTAAAAAAAGCAAAAGTAAAAGCGACCGCTGTCAAAGCACGTGCCGTTGAAAAAGCAGTTGCCGTTAAGGAAAAACGCGTCGTTCAACCTATCGCGAAACATTCATCTGGATTCGTTGATTTTATTCGTAATCAAGGCATCGTTGGCGTTGCCATCGGTTTGGCTATTGGTAGCGTTGCGGCCGGTGCGGTGAAGACAATTGTTGAAGG
>JAUPWL010000058.1 GCA_030916565.1 Patescibacteria group bacterium
CCCCGCCAATTGGCGGGGCTCTTTATTTGGGCTACGCAACTGGCGCCTGCTTTTTTGAATAAAAAGCGCATGAGGTTATGACGCTTGATAAAACCCTTGCGTTACTGCGGGGGTTTAGTCAGTCAACGATAGTACCGTTGCGAGCTGATGTAACTATAACATCAACTTGTCTGTTGGTCAACCGTGCTATAATCGTAATAATGCATCGCGCTCACCCTTTACGAATCTTCGCAATATCCGGCCTTCTGACTGCACTCCTTGGCGCACTGATGTTTAGTTACGGTGGCCTGTCGTTACTATGGCTTTACATCATTTTGGTTCTCTTAGAGGTGACATTCAGTTTTGATAACGCAGTCATCAACAGCAGGATTTTGGCTCGACTCAGTCCATTGTGGCAAACGCTATTCCTGACGATCGGTATATTCTTTGCCGTGTTTGTGGTTCGTTTCCTCTTCCCTATTCTCATTGTCATGTTATCAACTGGACTTGGCGGCGCACATGTTGTTGATCTGGCACTCAATCATCCAGAAGATTACGCGCACGAACTGGAAAAAGCCGGTCCGTCTATCGAGGCTTTTGGCGGCACATTCTTGCTGATGATTGGCCTGTACTATTTTGTTGATCGCCAAAAAGATGTCCACTGGTTCGGCTGGTTAGAAGAGATGCTTTCAAAGGCTGGTCGCGTTCGATTCCTGAAACTGATCACAATGTTCACTGTTGCGGTCGTTATGTACTTTACCGTCGAAAAGCACGTGCAACAGGCAGTACTGGTGTCGAGTTTGCTGGGTATCGCACTACATGTTGGCCTGGAAAGTATCTCGTCGTTTTTCGAGAAGCGTCAGCCTGAGGGTGGTAAATCGAAAAAACTTATTGAGCAAACAGGCTGGGCGGCTTTCGCGTCATTTATGTACCTACAGGTACTGGATGCATCGTTCTCACTAGATGGTGTCATTGGCGCGTTTGCTATAACAAACAGCGTGTTACTGATTATGGCCGGTCTCGGTGCGGGTGCATTGTGGGTGCGTTCACTCACGGTGTATTTGGTCAGGAACGGGACATTATCGAAGTATCGCTATTTGGAACATGGTGCACACTGGGCGATTTTGGCGCTGGGACTTGTCATGATTGCCAAACTCTATCACGTTGAGTTACCAGAGTGGCTGACAGGATCATTAGGACTGATATTTATTGTGACCGCAATCGTATCGAGTGTGATCGAAAAACGACACGATGATCGAAAACTAGCCGCCTAGCGGCAGTCTTGACACAACCCCCTTATTTCAAACGTGTGATCAGTGACGACGAAATTATTCTGTGACGCAACAACATTGACGAGGTTTTCTATTTCGGGAGATTGCAAATCAATGAGTCGACCGCACTGCGTACACGACAGATGGTGATGGTGAATTTTAAATGGATCGGCTAACTCATAACGCTGGCGCCAACCAAACTGGACTGATTTGATGATGCTAAGTCGATGAAATAGTTCGAGGGTACGATAGACACTCGTACGATCGGCTGTCGTGCAGTGTGTATTAATCATTGACGCTGAGAGCGGAGCTTGACTCTGTTGCAGCACACGGAATATTTCTCGGCGTGGACGAGTGATGCGTAATTTTTGCTGAGCGAATATTGTCTCGAGCTCTTTTTCCATAATTGCAGTATAGCATCTTATTGCAACAAATTTGCAATAAGAAATTGCTTGGTATAATCTAACCCTATAACGTAAACGAAAGAAATATGTATGACATTATTTTGGATGATTCTTGCGATCATAGTCGGTAGCTCTATCTCGCTCCTGGGTGGATCGCTCTTATTCACAACAAAGAAGCGCCGTGAACAAGCAATATTAATCGCGATGCCTTTTGGCGCAGGAGCATTGCTGGCGGCGGCGTTTTTTGACCTGTTGCCTGAGGCATTTGAACTGGGCGACCCGCGACAGTTGCTGCTATGGACACTTGCAGGTTTCACGGCGTTTTTCTTGTTAGAACGGACAGCCGGATGGTTCCATCACCATCACGAACATGGTGGCAATGCCAAAGCATCTGGCCAGCGCTGGTTGATCGTTGTTGGCGATTTGATGCACAACGCCATTGATGGTGTCGCAATTGGTGCGGCGTTCCTGGCCAATCCTGCACTTGGATTCATTACTACTGTCGCCGTCAGCGCACATGAAGTGCCAAAAGAACTTGGTACCTTTGCCATGCTGCTATCACGCGGCTGGCGTGATCGTACGGTGCTCTTGGCGAATGTTGCGACGGCTGTTGCAACGATTGTCATGGCCGTTCTGGTCTATGTGTTAGGTTCGAGCCAACATCTACCTGTCGATATTCTGCTGGCGATGACAGCAGGATTCTTCCTCTACGTTGCCGCAAGTGACATTATTCCTGATATTCACGAACAGCCACAAAAGACCGGTATGGTGCAGGCGCTCGCACTTGTGACCGGCGTCGTGTTGGTTGGCTGGATTATTACCCTACTCGGCGTCTAGGACTTTGTGACTCGCGGCCGTATGCTGGTCATTGATGAAATCGTCAACCAGCTCGCTGACTTTTGGAAAGATATCGTTTTGTAATTTACCTGCCTCATTGGCTGTGAAGTTGGAGAGTACAAAATCATATGCATCTTGTTTAGTGGCGATGTCGTTGGCTGTACCGACGCGGATACGGGCGTAGTTTTCGCCCAGGTGGGCATTGAGCGATTTGATGCCATTGTTGCCGGCATCGCTGCCCTTCACGCGAGTGCGGATGGTGCCAAACGGCAACATTAATTCATCGTGAATGACGAGGATATCGCTCGTGTCGACTTTATAAAAATCAGCCAATGCGCGCGCTGATTTGCCTGTATCGTTATAGAATGTTGTTGGTTTGACCAACTGGACTTTGACATCGCCCATGGCAACTTCGGCGATATCGGCGTAGAATTTTGGTTTTGGCTGGAACTGTACGCCGTGTTTGTCTGCATAATAATCCAACGCCAAGAACCCGACATTATGACGGGTTTGTGCATATTGTGTACCGGGGTTTCCTTGGGCAATGATTAATTTCATATATGTAGTGTATAAAAAAAATGACGACAGTGCCA
>JAUPWL010000026.1 GCA_030916565.1 Patescibacteria group bacterium
ATTGATGAACGAGGCATGGATTACCTCATCATCGTCGGCCTAGCAGGCGAGTACGAGTGGCGTCAAATTGCAGACACAGGTGCATGGCGGACAGATAACGGAGAAGAGCCTCTGAAATCCAATGAAGCCGAAGCGCTACGAATGCTGATTCGTCCCGATGCAACAATATGGACGTTCGAAGAAGCAAAAAACTGTGCAATGATGGTCGGCAAATACGAACTGGCCGACATCCGCGCACGTCGTTTCTAACTTCAGGTCTAGTTTTCAATTTTTATAAATTATGGTATAATATCGCCATGAATACGCCAGACGCCGAATTTGATAACTTTTTGACAGAGGTTTCTATCGATGCAGAACAGCGCGAGCGCGATAAGTTAGCACTAGACGTCGCCAAGGCGGCTTGCGATGATGCGCTGGACTATTACAATGTTCCGACGACGTACCGATTTGACGATGAACGACGCGCCGCACTAGAACAGCACCTGAACGAAGATGAACGATTCCAGTCCGCCAAAGAATCTATTTATGCGCTACAGGTCGCGGTCCTCATTTGTAGCTGGAGCAAGGGCATAGAGCGATCGGAAATTACCGAACAGAAAAAACAATTAATGGCAGATATCTACGTCGAAAACGGCGTCACACCGGACAGTCCGTGGCTTGAATTTATCGACGAGCTAGTGCCAGGCGATACACTAGATTTTACAGCAATTGACGATCTCCGCTACATTAGCATTGCACAGCAAAAAATTGATGGCATCCAACACCGCATGGATACGTTCGCCCGTAACATGCTGGCGAGTGCCACAGATGTATTAGGCCAGGACTATACCGAACAGGACTTTGCTCGCTATATGCTGGTGTTTATTGACCTGAACGATGCTTCGTCTAAAAGCAAATACGAGCAGCAGTCTATCATCGATGAATTAATGCGCAAATATAATGTACCGCGCGACTATATCGACCGCGTCAACCAATTCGTCTACGAATCTCAGCAACGAATAGCAGAATAGATTCTGCATCAGATCGATAACGATAATTTTCGCATACTTTATATTATATCTGGTGAGCGTTATTCAACGATAGTCACACATATACCTCTTGACATTGCCGATTTGTCATATTTATGCTATAAATATTCCACCGTTGCTAGCATCAGTCGCTAACAACATGAACCTATCCAGTTCAGGAAGGACATACAGATGAAAAAAGTAGTTGTCGCTGTATTTTTCTTGCCTATAACTTTACTGACCAAACTCGCCAACAGCATTCGCAGCAGTGCAGGGGTCAGTGGACGTGACGTCCTGCCCATCGACGTACTGGGCGACGACACATCCGACAAATAGCTCCGCATCAGGGGCCGGTCGAGCAGAAAAGCTCCCGGTGCTGACCGCGGAGCTTTTCTGATTTCATAACGTAGGGACAGTGTCACACACTTGCAATTTTGCGAAAAAGTATTACAGTAATCTCACAATGCAACCAAGTGAATCAAAACAGCGTACTGCCGACCAAAATCTGCAACTGCTCATCGACAGATTCAGTCTGGTTGGTACGAATGATACTTTTTATGTCAACGACATGAACAATACCGACAACGCCGACGAGAAAGGGCAGCGCGCTGAACATGTGTACGGCATACTGACCAAAGGCGGTCTAGTGCACGTCATCGCTGATGTCGAAAAATCTGATTCTTGTATCGTCGAAACGCTAGTCATCAATCATAGTTTTGTCACGCATTCTCTCTACACATACAACCGTAGTTATCGTGCTGGTCATAGCAACAACCATACCGTCGAACATTCCAGCATCCCTATCGAAAACCAACACGATACCATCGCCCTGGTCACATACCACCGAGAAGTAGAGGGCAAAGATGACGACGAAATCGAGCAAATAGTCCTGCGGCGTTCTCGCACCACACAGGCACTGGCACGTTTTGCATCTATCAGTAATATTCACGATGCACTGCATCAGACGCGTGCATTTCGCTATCCGGCAGATTCCAACAATCCCTATGCCGAACACCTTTACGGACCGCGCATTAATTTGCAAGAAATGTACGACGCCGGTATCGTATCCACCCCGGCAATTACCGAAGCACTCGCACACGCGCCCAAATTTGTGATCGATGATTCATTATAACTAGATCGTATGCCCGGCACGATGAGCATTTGGTATGATGAATCTATGAACGAAGAATCATCCAATCCCGAATATGTCGATTTGAACGAACGCCGATCATACCACGTCACCATCAGCGGGGATGATGTCATGATTCCTATCCAGCAGTACGTCGAATTGCCAGTCTATCTGGCGGATGCATTCATCCAGGCCAAACGCGAATCAGTCCACACCGGGACGCAAGAAACCGCCATCATCGAAATCGTCGCGTACCTGAACCAACAATTCCCAGGCGTTGCGGATGGTGATTTTGGTTATGAGGATGTGGTGATTGAACCGATTAGTCAGAATTAGACTCGTAATTGTAACCGTTATGCTTATGCTATGATTGTCGTATGCAACCTAATGTACCTAATTCCACCACAAAATCAGAGAGCGGATATCAGAGGCATGTAAGAAAAACTCAAAATGTGACGCTTTGTCTCTATCTATACTGGTTGATCATTTACGTCTATTTATCTGCATTCAATAAAGGTGTCGAAACGGTTCTATACATTATCTTTCTTTTCGCTATCACCGTGCCAGTTCCATTCGCACTATCGTTAACAACGCTAATATTGGGCATCAGAGATTTTCACTTTCGACCCTGGAATGTCGTACGTTCTCACAAAGTCTCATCTTTATTTTCAATTATCTCGAGTATGGTAAGTATTCTTGTTGTGGCTTTCATAGTTATGATGTGGATTATTATAGTGAGTATCAGATAGCCCCATACTTGCCACAACTAATGGTGTAGATAGACCACTTTCTAAATCTTCTAAGTCAAAATATAAATAAATGAGCATCTAATAGAACAACATTTGTTTTTGCGGATGGTGATTTTGGTTATGAGGATGTGATGATTGCGTAAGTTAAGGATAATATGAGTTGACATTTCACCCCCATTTGCTATACTTTTGAATAGCATTACACCAAAGACCGTAGCTGTCGCAAGACTTAATTCGCTACCGAGGCGTAAAACTACCACCATTGTTTTATCCACCCGAAAGGTCTTTGATTACAACTGCGAGTATCAAAGACCTTTTTGAATACCCAGTTGCAGAGACTGAACGGTGTAATGATTCACATTAACAATTCGGATCGAAACAACAACTAACCTAGGAGAATCTTTATGGCTATTTCTAAAAGCACGAAGAACGAACAGGTTGCATTAGTTGCAGATTTGCTGTCAACGTCAAAACTGACGGTTTTCGCAAAGTACGATGGTCTGACGGTTTCTGATCTACAGAACCTTCGCCGTCAAGCTCGCGAAGCCGGTGTCGTGATCAAGGTGGTCAAAAACCGCTTGGTCCGCGTTGCAATGAGTCAAAACGATACCTACAAAAACACCGATACTGTACTCCTACAGGGCCAATTGCTATACGCAGTTAGCGCTGAGGACGAAGTAGCTCCAGCCAAAGTACTCGACAACTTTGCCAAGGCTAACCCAGCCCTGCAATTCGTCGGTGCATTCGGCATGGAAGGTGAATTGATCGACGCTGCCGGTGTCAAAGCCCTCGCAAGCTTGCCAAGCAAGAACGAGCTTATCGGCCAGGTCATCAGCACGCTGCTATCACCAGTCAACGACGTTACAAACGCGCTGTCTGGCAACCTGCACGCACTATTGGACGGTGTCGAATCAAAGGCAACAGCCTAACTTTTCGCAACCTTTTAAACTATTAATCGAATCACAAAGGAGTCTACTATCATGGCAGACGTAAAGAAATTGGCAGAGCAACTAGTTGCTTTGACCGTACTTGAAGTAAACGAACTAAAAACTGTCCTTAAGGACGAATACGGCATCGAACCTGCAGCAGCTGCTGCTGTTGCCGTAGCTGCACCTGCCGGCGACGCTGGCGCTGCCGCTGCTGACGAAAAGAGCGAATTTACTGTAAAACTAGCTGACGCTGGTGCACAGAAAGTTGCTGTTATCAAAGCTGTTAAAGAAATCACTGGCCTCGGTCTTGGTGAAGCAAAAGCTATCGTTGATGGCGCTCCTGCAAACGTCAAAGAAAAAGTTTCTAAAGACGAAGCAGAATCTGCAAAGAAACTTCTGGAAGAAGCTGGCGCTTCAGTCGAACTCGTTTAATCGAGCCGACCGAACCCAAGAGTATCATCAGACCTTTAGATTGGAGTTAGATTACTCGCAGACTTGCCTGCAATAATCATTTTCTCGTGACAAGGTGGATCTAAATAATCCATCGCTAAGCGAAAAATGATTAGGGCAGCGCAAGAACCGAGTAAGATGGCCCGACACGAAGGGTTTGATGATACTCACAATTCGATCCGATTGTTATAAAAAACCGCTCCATCTTGGGGCGGTTTTTGGTTATGACCCCTGTTATGCTAGAATGAATCCATGAATGAATATAAACCCTCGGATAAAACCGAGGTAATTTCACGACAGACCGACACACTCCGCAAACAAGCAATGGCAAGAGTCGCGGCTTATTGTCTGTTTCTCGAGCAACATCCAGAAATTAATCCTGACCTGGACGTAGACCTCACCGACGATCAAGCGACCGATTGGGAAGAGTTGAGCAGTCGATTACTAGAGCGAGAAAAGTAATACTTCGCGAGGCGATAAAGTATCAGTACAGCCCACAATACCGCCGAGTTGGCGGTATTATTGAATGTTAGTTTCGGTTCGTGCTTATGGTATTATTTATCATATGAGTGATGACGAGATTAAGCACGAACAAGACACGCCCGTTGACGTATCAACAGATGGATCGGACGCAACTAGCGAAACGGCGCCTCCTCTACCGCCAGATTTTCCAACCACAGCCGTGAACCTACCAATTGTTGAACCAAAAAGTACGTCACGTAAAGGTTTGATCATATTGCTCGTATTACTGGGCCTACTAAGCCTGGGTGGCGGATCGGCGTTTGCGTATTACATAGTGACAACAAACAAACCGAAACCCGTCGTTGCGAATGTCGCGACACCATCGCCAACCGTAACGCCAAAACCACTCGTGGCCGACGCAGTACTCTACCAAACATCTGTTGCCGGTAAAAATGTTGGAACATGTAGTACTAGCACCGCGACCCTGTATCGACAGTCAGTAGGCGGGGGCAAAGCCACAAAAGTTCTCGATATCCCAGATTATCAAGACCTCGCTTGGCAAGATACGTACAAAGATCAGGTTGCCGTCATCACAAGCGCTGCGTGTGCTAGCAAAACTGGGCCGCAAATCTGGTTCAGCACCGATAGCGGTAACTCGTTTAGTAAACTGTTCGAAGCTCCATCGAAAGATGACGTGATAACGAGTATGAAATTTGCCAGCGATGGCAAAACGGTCGCGTTCGGCTATCTCGGTAATGGCTTGTTAAAAGCGGTCGTCAAAGAAATTGATACTTCCAGCAAAGAGACAAAAGATCTGTTCACGTCAACAGAGGCGGGCGTTTATATCAAAGGCTACGACCACAAAAACGGCAAAATCTATTTCAACCAAGGTTGCTATGGCTGCGACAGCTCGACAGAAAAACCACTGTCAGTCTACGACATAACCAATAAATCAACTAGCCCAGTATTCACCGATACCGCGTCATTGAGTTACGGTACTGTGCTAAACAGCGATTTCACCAAGGGCGTACGCATTCGCGCTACGAGCGTCGGTGCAGTCGGTACCAAGAGTTATGACAAAGCAGACTACGTCATTGATGAATTCGATACCAAGACGGGTACACTATCAGCAGTCACTACGTCGGAACTGAAAGATTCGCAACAACTGGGCATATCGGCAGGCTTTACTCAGGATGGAATGGTGTATTACACCAAAGAAAACGATATCTACGTTGTCGACAAAGATAACAAATCTACTGTACTGTTAACATCCGAAAATCCTATTATCACCGTATATAGTATCGGTAATAGTATCGTCATCTACAAAAACATCTATGTGGACGACGGTAATAAGGATTCGAAAGCTGATGTCTACACCGACAGGGTCGTGCTGTACGATATCAATACCGAAAAGAGCGTCCCGGTTGTCACGTTCAAAGATCACCAATCGATTATTCTAGGAATCGCCTGGAGATAAGGGCCAACAAAAAAACACCGCCAACTCGGCGGTGTTTTGTAAATTTTAGTGCCTATTGACTGCGCGGATGCGTAACGCCAGACGTGCAGCGACGATCACAAATCCAGACAATGCAGCGCAGGCGATAAATTCATTCAGGCTCATGATTTTTGTTTATCCATTTTATACATAACCATATTATAACACCGTTGTCTGAGTGATGTCATATTTGCGTTTTTCACTATTTACGGTATAGTATCATCAGCCACTGCAGTGGAGTTTTTTATACCGACGATCAAAGGAATGTCATGTCAAATGATTTGGATCTGATCCGCACCAGCGAGACAGCCGAGCTGCTAGACAGGCTGGCCGTCGAGCTGCCAGGTCTGAAGGGTGACAAGTACGCAACTGACATAGTTGCAGCGATGCTGTGGCTAGACCAGGCGCGCGGCGACAGCCGTCCGGACGATTACATCCTGGTCAACCGCGACCTGGGCGAAGTACTGATGTACGAAGCCGACATCGCCGATGCGGCGGTCGGCTATTTATGGGGCAAGGCCTGCGTCTATGGTATCGCTCATGATACCGACACGTTTCTGCGCAAAGCCAGGAATCCATTCATGGTCGAATTCCCGCTGCGTGATGATATTCCGGTTAACATTCGAGGCAAAAAAGTCGCTGTTGCGATCATGAGCCTGGAGGAATCTGACCAAGAACCTTTCGTCGATTACGAAGCAATCACGATGCGACATGATCACACTATCGTCGGTGATAATCGGCCGTTCCGCCGAGCCGCCTGACAACCAACCCGCATACAGCCAGTATGCGGGTTTTTATTTGTCGCTAGTGCTTGCGTGAACAGAGAAAAGAATGCAAAATATGTCATATAGTTGACGCTGTGTCATCTAACGTGGTGAAATAGGAGTACCTTACAAATGAGCAAACCTTACACTTGGAATCTAAACGAACTGTACAGCGGACTCAATGATCCACAGATCGAAGCTGATTTGCAAAATTCCGAAACCATCGTATCTGCGTTCGCCAACAAATGGCGAGGCCGCACCGATTACCTGAAAGATCCCGCAGTTCTCCGCGAAGCCCTGGACGAATTGGAAGCCCTGAACCGAGACATCGGTACGGGCAGTCGCGTGTCGTATTACCTGACACTCAGTCGCGCAATCGATCAGAGTAATACCGAGCTGAAGGGATTTGAAGCGGTCGTCGAAGAGCGCATGACAAACCTCGCGAGCAAGAAAACGTTTTTCGGTTTGAGCCTGGGCAAAATCGACCCCGACGTCCAGCAAACCATGCTGGAATCAGAAGAATTGGCACCATATCGCGTCTGGCTAAAGCGCCGGTTCGAACATGCTGTGCATGATTTTTCCGAAGAGACAGAGAACGTGTTACGACACATCCTACCGCAGGCATCTAGCGCGTGGGAATCGATGGTCGAAGAACTGCTAAGCGAAAGCTCTGCACGCGTGTTCACGGGCAAAAAGAAAGAGCTAGTACCTTTTAACGGTCTGGCAAATCTGCTGAGTTCGTCCAACCTGCGCGTCATCGACGAAGCAGGGGCGGGCATGGCACGCGTCATGAAAAAAGTCGCACCAATCGCCGAACGCGAGATAAACGCGATTGTGACGACAAACATTCGGTTAAATAAACTGTCAAAGTATGACCGCGTCGATGCTGCAAGCTTCCAGGGGAATGATCTGGATGCCGACGTCGTCGATACGATACTGAACACCGTCAAAAACAATTTCGCAATCGCGCATGAGTTTTTCGATCTGAAATCACAGTTACTGGGTATTGAGACATTCGAATATCATCAGCGTAATCTGAAGTACGGCGATTTACCCGAAGGATTCAGTTTTGAACAGACCAGCGACATGATTCGCGAGATGCTAGCCAAACTGCATCCGAATTTTGTCGTAGAATTCGACCGAGCATTGGCCGATGGTCATATCGATGTATTCCCGCGACTGGGCAAACGTGGTGGCGCAGCGTGTTGGCATCAGTTGATTGGTCATCCGACCTATCTGATGTTGAATCACACCGGATCGCTGGACGACGTCCAGACAGGTGCGCACGAGTTCGGACACTACCTGAACAATCTGCATATGCAGAGTGGCGGTTTATGTGATTCGCTGACGTTCGGTGCAACCACGCCGATGGCCGAAGTCGCCAGTATGTTTTTCGAAAAGTACATCCTGGATGCAGTTCTGAAGCAGGCGAATGATGAAGAGCGGCTGGCGATCCTGGTAGGGTACCTCCAGGACGAAGTTGCATCGATATTCCGTCAGTCTGCCGCGACATTGTTCGAGCAAGAACTATACGCACAGGTCGAAGCCGAAGGTTATCTATCCTATAAAGATATCGGTCAACTGTTCAACAAGCACATGAGCGCCTATTTGGGCCCACGTGCCTCGATGGCAGGTGACGCGCATCTGGGATGGGTGTACTGGGGACATTTCCGTGCAGAGTTCTATAACTACGGCTATGTATTCGCTATGCTGGTTGCCAAGGCACTACAGACCCGCGTCGATGCAGATCCACAGTATATCGACGAGTTCCGTCGGCTGCTGAGTACCGGTATGTCACAGACGTCTCGCGATTTGTTGAATTCGATGGGACTCGACGTTTCCAACGAATCCGTCTGGTTAATGGGACTGGACCAGTTGTCTGATGTTCTCGAAGAGACCAAGCAACTGGCCAAGAAACTGGGTAAAATTTAATAACCTACCACCGCTAAAAGGCGGTTCCCTCCGGGGAGCCGCCTTTTTCAATTTCGACTTGTCGTCAAAATTATAGGATTATAGTTGCAATTAAAAAGCTTTCGTTCCGTCGTTTCTACAACAATATTTAAGCGTTATCTGGTGAGAGTGTGGATAAAAACTGTTTGACAGTTACTGAACGGACTGTTATATATAAAGATAGTATTACCACAACAAAACAGACAAGGAATTTGCGAGCATGTCTGACCTACCAGAGAAACAAGTAAAACGACTAACATCCCTCATCCAAGAGGCAGAGACTAACTTGGCCGCCGCCAAGGAACTTTTGATTAGTATTATCGGCGAAGACGGAAACGTCGTTACACCAAAATCAAGCATCGAAGATGTTACCGGCAAGGTCATCGAAGGTGTATTTGACGGCCAAGTCATGGTCGGACCAGATGGCAAAAACTATCCTGTCCCTGCTAACTACGCCAGCAAATCAAAACTACTAGAAGGCGACGTATTGAAACTCACCATCGCCGACGACGGTTCATTCATCTACAAGCAAATTGCACCAGTACCACGCAAACAAGTGATCGGTACGTTGGCACAGCACGATGGCGCCTACTACGTTGAAGCAAACGGTCACGAATACCGCATCCTACTGGCCAGCGTGACGTTCTTCCGTGTCAAAGAAGGCGACCAAGTCACCATCATCGTTCCAGAAGACAACCCAGAAGCAACCTGGGCTGCCGTTGAAGCACCACTATAGATAGAGGGAAGGGTTCGACCCTTCCCGGTTCTTTATTGAAATAAATCCAATAAAGAACCTCCCATCCCCTAAAGGCCAGTTCGCTGGCTTTTTTGATAAACAAAACAAAAGAACAACAATAATTCTGCATTTTAAGCGTACAATAATGAGTAGTATGGTGAAGGGGAAATCAGATGTGCCGCACACGGCACTGTATCGCAAATACCGCAGTCGCTCGCTGGACGAGGTTGTTGGTCAGTCCCAAGTAACTGATATCCTGCGCCGTAGCCTCAAACAAGGCAAAATCGCCCACGCATATCTGCTCACCGGACCTCGCGGAGTTGGCAAAACATCCATCGCGCGCATCCTGGCGCACGAAATCAACAATTTGCCCTATGACGGCGAGCACACACATCTAGACATTATCGAAATCGACGCCGCCAGCAATAACGGCGTTGATGACGTTCGTGACCTTCGCGACAAAGTCCAACTGGCACCAACGTCGGCTGCCAAAAAGGTCTATATCATCGACGAGGTTCATATGTTATCCAAACCAGCGTTCAACGCGCTACTCAAAACCCTCGAAGAACCGCCAGCCCATGTCGTATTCATCCTAGCAACGACCGACCTACACAAAGTCCCGGCGACAATTATTAGCCGTACGCAGCATTTTGCGTTCCACACTGTCAGTCCGGCCAATGTCATCGCTCACCTCAAACACATCGCCACAACCGAAGGCATCACTGTTAGCGATGAGGCACTGGCGGCGATTGCCGCACGCGGCGAGGGGAGCTTCCGCGATAGTATCAGCCTGCTAGACCAACTATCCGGATTTGCCGATGACAAACAAGGCATCACCCTGGAACTCGTCGAGGCAACGCTCGGATTGGCACCACATGATGCCGTCGAATCACTATTAGCACTTGTATCGGACCGTGATGTTGCCGGTATCATCGGCAAACTCGATACGCTTGAAATGCAAGGCATACAGCCCGTCGTGTTATCCAGCCAATTGATACAGGCTGTCCGCCAATTACTGCCCGAACACCCACAACTCATTAACCTCATAGATGGCCTGTTGTCGGTTGCGCAATCTTCACAACCACAATTAAAATTATTGACCGTCCTCGTCGGCGCCATCAAACCAAAGACCGCTGCTGCACATGCCAGCAAAGCGCCATCAGTCGTGATCGAAGCACCGCTGCCGAAAATAGCCGAACCGAAAAAGACACCGACACCTACGCCTGTCGCGAAACCGGCAACAGAAGTAACCGTCGATGAGGAAACACCAGCGCCTGTCGCAAAGCCAAAAACCGTTAAAAAATCATCCAAATCGGTAGATTTTAACTGGACGGCACTCATCGACTATATGAAAGAGCACTCTGTTGCCGTCTATAGCGTATTGGCGAAATGTGAATATCATTTCGATGGCAGCACACTGACGATTTACGCTGGTCGCAAATTCAACAAAACCAAACTGGACGACCCGCGTTATGCGGTCAAACTGCATGGTGCACTACAGGATATTCATGCCGACGGTATCGAAGTCGTCACGGTTGCCGAAACAAAACCACCAGAAGACGAGAATTTAGCGAAAGTTACTGCTATCATGGGTGGAGGAAAACAAGTTTCGGTGGGTGAAGAGGACAAGTAATGAGTGCGAAACAGGTAGAGGCCAAGATTCCGCCACAAAACGTTGACGCCGAGATGAGTCTGCTCGGTGCTGTTTTGATTGACGAAGAAGTCCTCGCCGATGTTTCGGAAACCGTCGATGCTCGTGATTTTTACGACAAACGACATGCCGATATCTACGACGCAATGATGCGACTGTTCGAACACCGCAAACCTGTCGATCTGCTGACTCTCACTGACGAACTAAAGAAAAAGGGTCTCCTTGAAGACATCGGTGGATCAAAGTATCTGACCGAATTGACCAATTACGTCCCGACGGCTGCACACGCCGTCACGTATGCTGAAATGGTCTCCCAAAAGGCCGTTCGCCGCCGCCTGATCCGTGCCAGTAGTGATATCACCGAACTGGGATACAACGAAGAATCATCAATCGAAGAATTATTAGGCATGGCCGAGGCCGAACTATTCGCCGTCAGCGACCAGAACCTCAAACAAGATCTGGCCAGCCTCGAATCAATCTTGTTGGAAAGTTTTGACCGTTTAGAAGAACTCCACCGCAACAAAGGCCAGTTGCGTGGCGTCAAAACAGGTTATCGCGACTTGGACAACATGACCGCCGGTTTGCAACCTAGCGACCTTATCATCCTGGCGGCCCGTCCTGCGATGGGTAAAACCACATTGGTCACCAACCTGGCGTATAACGTTGCTACGATTAACAAAAAATCCGTACTGTTCTATAGCCTTGAGATGAGCAAAGAACAATTGGTCGACCGTATGCTGTCCGACGTCAGTGGCGTCGATTCATGGAATATTCGTACAGGTAATTTGAGTGACGAAGATTTCGCCAAACTGTCTGAAGCATCCGGTGAAATGGCCGAAGCGCCAATCTTTATCGACGACACCCCAGGTCTGACCGTCCTCGAAATCCGCACCAAAGCTCGCCGTGCTGCTCATCAGGCGCCATTAGGACTGATCGTGATCGACTATTTGCAGCTGATCCAAGGTAGCGGCCGCAGCGACGGCAACCGTGTCCAAGAGGTGAGTGAGATTAGCCGTGGACTGAAATTATTGGCGCGTGAATTGAACGTTCCAGTCATCGCACTGTCACAGTTGTCTCGTACCGTCGAATCTCGTACGCCACAAGTGCCACAGCTATCAGATTTGCGTGAATCAGGATCAATCGAGCAGGACGCCGACATTGTCATGTTCATCTATCGTGAAGCGTACTATAACCCCGACACAGATCGTGAAAACATCACCGACCTGATTCTCGCTAAGCACCGTAACGGTCCTACTGGCAAAGTCGAATTGTACTTCCACCCAGAACGCCTACGATTCATGTCACTCGACAAAAAACATAGCGATAATTAGATAGTTCTTGTAGCTCCAAGAACCAAGAGCCCTCTTTTTGCATCGTCAAAAAGAGTCAAAAAACTCGCGACCGCTTCCCTCCACGGGGACAATCTCATGTAAAAAGTTGGTTGCTGCGGAACTCCCTACGGTCGGTCTCGGATATTTTATTTATAGTTATGGATTCTCGACAGGTCCTCGCAAA
>JAUPWL010000059.1 GCA_030916565.1 Patescibacteria group bacterium
TCGACGCTTCGACAGGTTGCTGAACCAAGAGACTGCACGCGAGCAATAGGGCACCAAAAGAGATCTGACGACGGCTCACGATGGGTAATTTCATGACTAAAGTATAGCAGATTACGAATACGTAAGCATTTTGTTTATATCATTGACAAGTTGCTTATGGTCGGCTATCATCAACATATAATTATGGTTAATGTTGTGGTTAGGGTTGAAGATAGGGGTTTTGTATGAAAAAGATTTTTAATCAACGAACGAGTGCATGGAGTATGATTATTTCTGCTGTCGGTATTATTCTTTCGCCTGCAATGGTAGGTGCTGTAAGCGATAATGCCAATACAACAGTCAGCGCAACGGTCGATGATACGATTAGTATTAGTACAGGTAGTACTGTGTCGTTCTCAATTACACCAACTTCTGGCGGTGTGGTTAGTAGCTCAAGCGACACTGTTACTGTTAGTACAAATAGGAATGCAGGTTACAATCTAACGGTTGCAGATGCTGATGCGACAACGACACTTGTGAGTGGTGGCGACACATTCACAGCCAGTAGTGGCACAAAAACCGTACCAGTGACACTCACAAACGGCAGTTGGGGTTTTGCGGTAGCGACCGGCACGCCCGGTATCGGTACGAACGGTTTTGATGCATCGTACACTACAGAAACAAACAACGCATCAAGTACGTCAAAGTGGGCTGGTATGCCAGCAACTGGTTCTCCAATGATGATTAAAACTACTTCATCAACAGCGACCAACGATACAACAACAGTTTGGTACGCCGCAAAAGCGAACACTTCACAGCCCGGCGGTACCTATACCGACTCTGTCACCTACACCGCAACCACGAACTAGAATTTAAGGAGTTCTCATGGATGAAGCGCGACTGCGTGTAGCAAGCGGCGAAGTAATTCGCCGCTATATCTACAGATTTTTATCGATACTATTCCTAGCGACAATACTGGCGACTGTTGCTATGTCGTTGGGTACTGTGCATGCACAAGGTGCCGATAGTCGTGAAAGTATCACGATGTCGCCAACGAACAGTCAATATACGACATCTATCAGTGGCGTCATTAATGATAAATTAACCATTGTCAACGATAGCAAAACTGCCTATGATTTCATCGTTTACGCTCGACCATATTCGGTCAATAATAACGAATATAACAACCCAGATTTTATGACATTGGCAAAATCTGCCGACCTCTATGCTTGGGTGCAGTTTCCTCAAACAAAGTTCCATGCTGAACCAAATACGACTACGTACGTGAACTACTCCATCAATGTTCCTGCGAATGCGTCGCCTGGTGGACACTATGGTGTTATATTTGCTGAAGTGCAACCCCTAGTGGCGGAAGGCTCTGGTAATCAGATTATTCGTAAAAAACGCGTAGGCTCAATTGTCTACATGACAGTTAATGGAGAAGTAAAGTTATCGGGAGAGATTGGGGCCGGTTCGATTCCTTTTTGGCAAGTGCAGCCACCGCTGCATACGACAGTTGTTGCCAAAAATACAGGTAACACGCATTTTACTAGCAATGCAATCCTGTCTGTTCATGATATATTTGGCAACCTCAAGTATCAGTCAAGAAAAAACTATTTCGTGTTACCAAATACTGTCCGTACAATGGATCTGAATTGGGACAAAGCGCCATGGTTTGGGCTATTCAAAGCGTCAACCGAGCAGACATTTTTGGGTAAGACTTACAAATCTGAAGGTTATGTCCTGCTGATGCCGAGGTATCTGCCTGTTGCTTTAATCCTTGTGATCGTCATTGGAGGCGTCTATGCACTGGCGCGTCGAAGGAAAAATTAGAACTCGTTCTCGGTTGATAAACGCATTTATTGCGGGCGTGTTCTCTATGATTTTAGGTTTGCTGATAGTGAGCCAGGCGGCTGCTTATTCAAGTGGCACGGGATCAGTTATTGGTGCAACAATTTGCGCCAACAGTTCGACAATTGTCTTGATCCAACCAGTAAGCGATAGTGTCGTTTCGTCGCCATCGGTTACTTTGCAAGGTACTGTTCAGCAGGCATCGCAAATTGAGATACGCATAGACGGTGTTTTTGACAGCACTATCCCAATCAGTGTGGGACAAACGGCATTTAGTGGAACGGTTGCATTGGCACAGGGAACACATACTATATCGTTAACTGCCGTGAATCTGTGTTCAGGTACCAATGTTGATACATCGGTTGTTGTGACGTATGCGCCAGCGCCACAGGTGCCATCAAATGGATCGGAAGTACCAACTGATGCCGGAGGCGTTATAAAGGATGGTGTAGGACGGGTGCTAGATGATAATGCTACAAATCGTAACCCAACTATGTTTGACAATTTGGCTAAGCCATTGCAAAATATTGCCGACTGGCTCAATGTTGGCATTGGTGACGGCACATTTCAACAGGGTGTTACAACGATGCATATCGGACAGGCAGCTGTCGTTGCGGTCGGTATGACACTCGCTGTTGTTGGCGTGTCGCCGGCAGTTGTAGCACAGGTCGTTAGTTTGCCAATTGTTTCTGGGTTATTACCGTTTACTCCGACTCCTCAACGTATTCTCTTTATCTCGCGAGGAGGACGTATTATTGGGCTGATATTAATATTTGGTACGCTGTTTATGTGATTGCGCTTAGGGTTATTTTTACCTATAATACTGAAAGATGAGTGAACATATGAAGCCAGTCAATGAACTAATGAAGCAGCAAATGACTCGTAAGGATTTCTTGCGTTTGTTTGCGGCTGCATTATTATCTGTGTTTGGAATTTCAAATTTTATACAGTATTTATTGACTCATTCGTCACAACAGCATCGGTCTGGTCCGGTGTCAAGCACTTCACAAAATCGTCACGGTTTCGGTTCTAGCAAATTTGGTTCGTGATCTTTCTAATTCAATTGCACTCACGCTTAGTTAGCGTTATACTAACCATAGCCTTTCGATGAGGGGCGATAATTCAATATGTAGGGGTTCATGAAACAGTATAAACACCTGTTATCCATCAACGCGCACCG
>JAUPWL010000060.1 GCA_030916565.1 Patescibacteria group bacterium
GTACTCAAGCCAAACACAAGAGGGGGCAGGTACGGGTATTATTATCAGCGCCGATGGCTACATACTGACGAACAAACATGTTGTTTCCGGCAGTTCTCAACTGTCTGTTATTGCGAGTGATGGAACGGCTTATGACAATGTCAAAGTCATTGGTACTGATCCGCTCAATGATCTCGCATTCCTCAAGATTAACGGCGTGTCGAATCTCAAGGCTGCAACACTGGGCGACTCAAGCTCAATTCGTATTGGGCAGAGTGTTATTGCTATAGGCAATTCACTGGGTGAGTTCCAGAATACGGTGACGAGCGGTATTATATCTGGTACCGGCCGACCGATATCTGCACAAGAAGGCAACTCTGTCGAAAGTCTGACAGATTTGATTCAAACAGATGCAGCGATTAACCCCGGTAATTCAGGTGGTCCTTTAACGAATTTGAGCGGGCAAGTAATTGGTATTAACACTGCCGTTGCTCAGGATGCACAGAGTATCGGATTTGCTATACCGATTAATTCAGCCAAGGGAATGATTAAGAATTTGCTCAAAACCGGTAAAATCGAACGCGTATTTCTCGGTATCAGTTACATACCCGTGACACCAGAGGTTGCGCGCAAGTATAATCTACCAGTCAAACAGGGTGCGTATGTGACTAATGGACAGGGTGAACCGAGCGTTGTGAGTGGTAGTTCTGCTGAAAAGGCAGGTATCAAGGATAAAGATATTATTACGAAAGTCGGTGACCTTGAAGTCGGTGATCATGGTAGTCTAGCAAGCTTGGTATCAGAGTATGCAGTTGGCGATACGGTGCAGTTAACGATTTTGCGCGGAGGCAAGATGATGACTGTTAATATCGTACTTCAACCGTATACGTCACCAAACTAAGCTTTGCGCGTGAAGTGGGTAATTAGTCCTGCAGTTTGAACGTGTGCGAATCCGTTTGATTGGGCAAAATGAATGATAGCGTCATGTTGACGTATGTCTGACTCGAGCAGCATATGACGACCGGGTGGGAGAAGAACGGCAGCCTGTTCGATGAGCCGATGGATGAGTGCTAATCCATGCTCGTCAGCGTAGAGCGCGATTTCTGGCTCGGCATTAGTGTCTGGGGATACATCCCAGGAGCGGTCGACATAGGGGAGGTTGGCGATCAAGATATCGATTGGTATGGTGAGACCGTGCAGCAAATTGCTTTTGATACACTGTACGTCGGCATGCAACTGATTGGCATTTTGTTTAGCGATATTGAGTGCGTGTTGATCGATGTCTATGAGCGTCACGTCGAGTTCAGGCCACTCTAATTTGGCGGTGATACCAAGACATCCAGTGCCGGTACCAACGTCGACGAGGTGTAGTTGCGTTGGTAAGAGTGATAGATTCGCCGGAATAATGTCTCTGAGTATTGTCAGAATTGTTTCAGACTCTGGACGTGGTATGAGTGTGGCTGGTGTCGTGATGAAGCGTCGACCGTAAAATTCTTTGTGACCAATGATATAGGCGATTGGGGTGTGGTCTAGTCGCAGATCGAGGCGAGCATTCGCAATATTATGACGACGTGCATCAAGTTCTTTATCGCCATGGGCATGCAGATAGGTCCGAGGTTGACGAATAGTATGCGAGAGAATCAGTTCCGCGTCGAGCTTGGCTGAATCAATACCGGCAGCCTTGAGTTGTTTTATGGCTTCGCTGAGCCAGTTATCATACGTCTGCATTTTTGGCGGCAAGCTCACGTTCATATGTCTGTAACCGTTCGATAATATCATCGATTTGACCATTGAGGGCAGCTGGAATGGCACTGCGGCTATAGCCGATTCGGTGATCGGTGATACGGTCCTGTGGGAAGTTGTAGGTACGAATTTTCTCGCTACGATCACCAGTACCGATAAGTCCACGACGTTCGGCGTCTAATTTGGCATTTTCCTCATCGATCTTTTGTTGCAATAGTCGGCTACGGAGGACACTCATTGCTTTTTCTTTGTTTTTTAGCTGCGACTTTTCGTCTTGGTTTGTCACGACAAGACCTGTAGGGAGGTAGGTGATACGTACAGCACTATCGGTCGTGTTGACCGACTGCCCACCGTGACCACTCGCACGATAAATATCGATACGGAGGTCGCTTGGATTAATCTCGATATCTGTTTCTTCAGCCTCGGGGAGGACGGCAACGGTGACGGTACTGGTATGAATGCGGCCCTGTGATTCGGTGGCTGGAACGCGTTGGACGCGGTGAACACCTGATTCAAATTTCAATTTTGCATATGGCGAGTCGCCGCTGATTTTAAAGACTACTTCTTTGTAGCCGCCAGTATCATTGGCACTTTCGCTGAGGAGTTCCGTGCGGAGTCCGTTTGCTTCGCAGTAGCGTAGATACATGCGGTAGAGTTCGGCTGCAAAGAGGCTAGCCTCATCACCACCGGCACCGGCGCGGATTTCCATGATGACGTTTTTGTCGTCGTTAGGGTCGCGAGGTGCAAGCATGACAAATAATTCGTCTTCGAGCTGGGCAAGTTTTGCTTCGGTTTCAGTGACTTCAGATTTTGCGAGCTCTGCGAGTTCATCGCCGCCACCGGCAAGTTCCTTTGCCTCGGCAAGCTGCTGCTCGAGCGTTTCGCGTAATGTAACTTTCTCGATAATGCCTTCAAGCTCGGAGAAGCGTTTATTTTTTGCTGTAAAATCAGGGTCGCTATAGGCATCTGGGCGCGCCAAAAAATCACCGAGCGATTGTTTCTCGGCTAGTAGTTCGTCGATGTTTAAATCAATCTTTGGCATGGTTTATTTCCGTTCAGTGACTTGTTTGAGGAATACTACGAGCAGGCTGGCAACGATGGCGATATTAGCGTAATTGCGTACTGCATTGCCCAATGCGAGGTATTCTTTGCCAAATAGCGTGAAGATGTAGGGGATGGAGCTTGCCAAGACAGCAGATAGGATCAACCACGGCAGAGCCTTTTTGACGAACGGCACTTGCTCTGTGCCAGCGGTTGTTGGCGGAGTGACAGGCTGACTCTGCT
>JAUPWL010000027.1 GCA_030916565.1 Patescibacteria group bacterium
CAAGGTAGAGCATCCTGAAAAGATTTATAATAAGTTACAGGATGCAGTTGCGGCTGCCGAAGATGTACGAGGAGTAAATGAAAAAACTGCGCCTATCTAGAAAGAAGAAACAAGCTGAGGAAGAAGTTTCTCAGCGTATTACGAATGAAACTGTCGCCGAGCATCGTGAGCAGGTTCTCGCCGGTGGTCGACGCTTTAAATATCCCGTCCAGTACGCCAAGCATCGACTGGTCATCAATACAATTATTATTAGCCTCGTCGCACTATTAACTATCTCTATTGTTGTATGGTGGCAGTTGTATCCATCGCAGAATACATCGACATTTTTCTACAAAATTACACGTATTTTACCTCTACCGGTTGCATCTATCGACGGCTATCCCGTACGTTACAGTGATTATCTCGTAGGCTTCCGCTCACAGGAGCACTATCTTCAATCAAAAGAAGGCGTCGATCTTTACAGCAAAGAGAACAAGCCACAGCTAATTTACATCAAGCGACAGGCGCTCAGTGATGCAATCGCTGACAGTTACGCCGCAAAATTGGCGAGTGAACTAAGTATAAAGGTAGACACAAAAGAAGTCGATGCGGCAATCAAGCGTCAGCGACAATCTCGTGACGGCATCACGTCTCAGGAGGCGTATGATGCAATTGTCCTTGACCACTTTAACTGGACTCCAGATGAGGCTCGTGAAGTCACCGCACGAAAGCTATTACGACAAAAGGTTGCATACGAAATTGACTCAAAAGCGATTAAGCAGCGCAATCAGGTGACCGAGGCGCTCAAGTCTGGATCTGATTTTGATAAGATTGCTGCAGCAATCGCTCCAGTAGGGGATGCGCGCGTCGAGACCGGTGTTACGCCACTAGTGCCAAGTAATAATCAAGATGGGGGATTAGCGGAAGTTGCATCAAAACTAGAGCTGAACCAAGTGTCACCTATGTTTCGATCTACGACGGGCGACGGATACTACGTCGTAAAACCTATCCAAAAAGACCGTACACGAGTCAGCTATGTATATATCAAGGTGCCGCTTACAGAGTTTCAGGCAAAACTCGACGCAATCAAAAATGACAAAAAACTCAAAGAATTTATCACAGTTCCGGACAGCAAATCATCAAATTAGTACGAAGAGGTATTCGATATGTATACATTGCCACCACTCCAATATAGCTATGATGCACTAGGTAAATATATCAGTAAAGACATCATGGAATTGCATCATACGAAACACCATCAGACATATGTCGATAAACTAAACGCAGTATTGGATACAACACCAGAACTACAAGATCGTTCCCTTGAATCGCTTTTGAGTAACCTAGATGGACTACCGGAGGCTGTACGAACGGCAATTCATAATCACGGAGGGGGACATTACAACCACTCTCTGTTCTGGCAGTGGATGTCGCCCGATGGTGGCGGTGAACCAACAGGTCAACTGGCTACAAATATTGTTGAGAAGTACGGAAGCTTTCAGGCATTTGTAGATGAATTTACAACGAAATCACTCGGTGTATTTGGTAGCGGTTGGGTTTGGTTACAGCCAGATTTGTCTATTGTCACGACGCCTAACCAAGACACACCCATAAGTCATGGTCTCGATAGTCCGCTACTTGGATTGGACGTATGGGAACATGCTTACTATCTTGATTACAAAAACAAGCGTGACGACTATGTTAAGGCTTGGTGGAATGTGGTGAATTGGGATTTTGTTGCATCTCGTGCGAAGAGTCCTGAACAGTAGGATCGTGTGATTTTGGTGCAGGGATACCTGCTTTTTCAAACATATCCAATGTATCATCCATTTTCTGAATCTCCTCGTACGTCTGGATGCTTCGTTGCGGTTCGAGAGGTGTCTGTTCTTGTTCCGGAGCTTGCGGACGGTCTGAGGGCCGTTCGCTTGTATTTTGATGCCAATCATAGCCATCTTCAATGATGACGGTTGTTGAAGGACTCGATGTATAACTATTTGATTCAAATTTTCGTCGACGATAGGTGATAAATATGATGAACCCAAAGGCCAGTACAACAGTACCTCCAGCTAAAACCCCGATAAATGCAAATATTGAGAAATTTGACCCAGGTCCGCCAGATAGGGGAGCACTGGAGAGGTTATAGGGGCCAAACAGTTGCGTTGCTGGAGCGCTGCCATCGCTGGGCATGGCAACATCTTTAACCGTCAAATTGATATTGAGTGTCGCAGTATCCGTTGTGATAGTCCCGCTGTAATTACCCGAGGCTAATCCGATTGTGAGTGATCCATTGTTTGCGGTAAGGGTCTGCTCGCCAATTTTTACCTGTGCTATTTGCACGGGTACGTTGTTCTCGGTGATCTTAATTGAAATTGGATAACCGTTTGTTACGAAAGATGAGCTGTAGTTACCCGGCGTTGATTCTGCGCCACTCGCTGCAATAGAGTAATAGTAGTAGATGCCGGGCGATAGATTACTGAGTGCTACGCTGTAGCCACCATCCGCTGATTTTTTTACCTCGGCAGTTTTATCAAGTTTGTCGCTGGAGATGCCATAACGAAAACTTGAACTTGAATCGGGCGCGTTTACCTTCCAGGTAATAGATGACGTTGTATAGGATGGACTAGCGATAACTCCGTCGATGAGCCCAGTGGGGTCTGTCTTGGTCTCTGGGACGACAGCGGTATTGGACGGGGTTTTTACCTGCGTGTCGGGCTTGGGCGTTGTTGCGACTACCGGTGCTGGAACGGTACTGGTCGAAGGCTTAGGTGTCGTGACAGGTGCCGATACGGGTGCATTAATAACGTATGATCCGGTTTTGAGCGTCGGCTGCGCTCCGTTCAGTTTACTGCCGCTTGCAAAAGATAGTTGTGCAGTTCCTGCAGCCTGAGCCTTAAATGTTACCGCAAAGAGATAGCGTATACCACCATCGGCCTGCGATTGAGACTCGTCGAAGTTAATTGCTCCGTTCTGTGTAGTAATTGTGCGATTCGTGTAATAACTTGGTGCAGTATCATTTCCCTGTGAGTCGGGGCATTTTTTGCCATTTGGTTTTACCTGAACGAGTTGCAGGCGACTGGCGTCGAAGTTGAGCGTTCCTGTGGCGGTTCCTGGGTCTGCGTTCGCATCCGCATATCCTATCACATCGACACAGAATGTCGTGTCGATGTTCATCTGAGATGATGATGGCGAGAGGTAGAGCCGATCTGCAGCCGCAAATACCAGCTGACTGGGAATAAGTGATGACACAAGACAGAGAACCATGAAACTGGTGGATAGTGTGCGCACTAATAATTGGAAAAAGGTATGCCTGTAGAGGGCGAGTAGTTTCATGGTGTTTTTGTTTTTACTTGGTTACTACGCTAGTCTATCATGCTAACGGATAAGGGTCAACGACCACACCCCTGTTTTTAGGCAATAAAAAACACCCTTGTGGGTGGTTGATAAATTTGGCGGGCCCGACCGGATTCGAACCGGCGATCTCCTCCGTGACAGGGAGGCGTGATAGGCCAACTTCACTACGAGCCCTCGTATATTTTGGCGCTTTACGTATCATATCAGCTTTTCGCCTCTGGTGCAACGGTCACGGGCCTCTTTTGTTTCAAGACAACCAGATGCTATAATCAATCGGAAGCACCGGCAGCGTGCCGCTGTAGCTCAGTTGGTAGAGCGGCGCTTTCGTAAAGCGTAGGTCTCCGGTTCAAATCCGGACAGCGGCTCCATAAATGTCCCTGATTTACTATGAAAGAACAGATTATCCTAGCAGTAAGAATAGTGTTGCGTGACCGGTATCTTACGGTACTTTTGGCGAGTTTTCTATTTCTTTGCCTGAGTTTATTGATTTTTATCAGTGTTTCGATCCGTCCTAGTGAACTACAGGTAGTCGTTCATTATACAAGTTTCGGTACGACAAATTTCTATCGAGATAAATGGTACTATCTCCTGTCGTTTGCAGGATTTGTCGTTATTATGGCAATTACTCACTGTATTCTTACGTATAAAATCCATCAGCTAAAGGGCCGTGAGTTTGCGGTTGCTTTTGCTTGGTTAGGATTTATCGTCTTTGGCATCTCTGCGGCGCTTTTCTATCAAGTCTTAAAGATTGCCTCACTTTCATAGATTATGAAAGACATTGAAATACCACTGGGCAAGCGAACAAAGACGTATCGGTTTTTCGAGATGCTACCCGCTATCATGAGCTACGGTGCAATCATATTGCTTGTCGTACTTTCACTTATTAATCCGTTCCTCGCGGCGATATATTTGCTTGCAATCATCATTACTACGGTGGTCAAGGCAGTTGGCATTGCCTACCATACGACAACTGGTCGTAGTAGTATGGAGTCAGCACAAAAGGTTGATTGGCATGGTCGTTTGCAACAGCTAGAAAGTCCCGAAAAGTATCTAGGCGTAGAAAATATTTATCCAAATGATGCATTTCTGTACGAAGATCATCTCGCTAGTCTCAACGATATCGTTGCTCATCCGGGCAAATACCCTAAACCATCAGAGATTTATAACGCAGTCGTGATTGCTGCGTATAATGAGTCGTTCGATGTCCTAGAGCCAACCATTCGGTCCCTCGTCGATTCAACATATGACAAGAAACATTTAATCGTGATGATAGCTTACGAGGAGCGCGGTGGAGAGGCGATTCACGAGACGGTGATGCGGCTTAAAGAACTGTATGCTGACAAATTCATGGCGTTTCATGCGGTAAAACACCCCAAAGATATTCCGGGTGAAGTGAAGGGTAAGGGCGGTAATATTACTTACGCTGGTCGTTTTTTGGAAAAGTGGCTTCCTGAACAGGGTATTGATTACAGCCAGGTGATTGTAACGACACTCGACAGTGACAATAGGCCACACCCAACGTATTTCGACTATCTTACGTACGAATACATCGTGCGACCAGATCGAAAAAACCTCTCATATCAACCAATTTGTTTGTTTACGAACAATATCTGGGACGTTCCTGCTCCTATGAGGGTTGTTGCGACCGGTAACTCCTTCTGGAACATTATTAGTTCTATGCGCCCGCATACGCTAAGAAATTTTGCATCTCACGCACAGCCGATGGACGCGCTGGTTGACATGGACTTTTGGAGTACACGAACCATAGTCGAGGACGGACATCAATACTGGCGCAGCTACTTTCATTTCAATGGTAATTATAGTGTTGTCCCACTCTATGTGCCGATTACACAGGACGCCGTCTTGTCATCAACCTATATGCGGACGCTCAAGGCTCAGTTTATTCAGTTGCGTCGATGGGCATATGGTGCGTCCGACGTGTCATATGTTGCTACGATGATCCTCCGCAAGGACCGTAAGGCACCGCTGGGTGGCAGCCTGGCGCGATGGATTCGTCTGCTGGATGGCCATGTGACTCTCGCTTGTATCCCTATTCTTATCGCAGTAGGTGGCTGGATACCACTACTGATCAACAGTGAATCTGCGCATAATATTGCCGCACACCAGTTACCAGAGGTGATTAGCTATGTGCAGCAGTTTGCTCTCATCGGACTATTTATCACCGTTTTCGTTGCGTTTCGTATGTTGCCTCCGCGTCCAGAACGATATAAACGTCATCGAAATATCTTCATGCTATCTCAATGGCTCCTAATGCCGTTCACTGCTGTTATCTATAGTTCCGCATCGGCGTTTACATCACAAACTGCGTTACTTTTAGGGAAGTATTTCGATAAGTTCGATGTGACAGAAAAAGCGACCGTCAAAGATGACGGCCGCAAGCAGTAAGAAGCTGAAACTATCCTACAAGATGTAATAGTTGAATGTGCTATTAACGACTATTTTTGAGTGGGCGATGTTGAACCGTTTGTTTAGCCTGTGCCCACGTACGGTCGTACTCAAAACCAAGATTGAATTTTGCCAAAGCCGAATCCTTGATAATGACTGGGGTTGGTGTGGTTGACGTATCTGTCATGTAATACATATTAACACAAGCATAATAAAATGTCAATGGAACACCAATGAGTCTGATATATCATGTCTGATATGAAAGTTCGCTCAATGGGGTATATATACATGTGGAAAACGATTTAATTACGTGGAAAACAAAACGGATTACCTAGGTAATCCGTTTTAGATGCAATTTGGTGGGCGATGAGGAATTCGAATCCCCGACCTCCTCAACGTCAATGAGGCGCTCTAGCCAGCTGAGCTAATCGCCCATAAAGCCCTCTTATCTTAACAGATTAGCGGAGGTGTTGCAATAACTGGGGTGGGTACGTTATCATAAGGACTGAGCGTTGAAGCGGAGTAACCGCCCGCAGAGCTCCGTTGGACGTGTGGACATACGATAATGTCGACATATAAGTAAAAGTCCGGTGGAACCGTCCCGATGATAAATATATGATCGAGACCCGAGACATGCGATCCGTAGATTTATTAGATGAATCTAGAAATCGCATGTTTTTTATTTAAATATAAGGAGTAATCATGGATAATCTCGACGAACAGCTACACGCAATGCGACATAGTTTGGCGCATATCACAGCAGCAGCCGTGCAACGCTTGTGGCCAACCGCGAAATTTGGAGTTGGTCCTGTCGTTGAAAATGGCTTTTATTATGATATTGATCTTGGTGACCAGAAAATATCCGAGGATGATTTCGAAAAGATTGCAGCAGAGATGAAGAAGATTGTTGCCGAAGATCAACTAATCAGTCGATCGACGATGCCAATCGATGATGCGATAGTGTGGGCTCGCGACGGCGGTCAAACGTATAAAGAGGAGCTTCTGAATGACCTCAAACGTAGTGGTACGACAGTTGCAAAGGACTTGAACTCTGAAGAGATGGGAACAATTGCTAACGGTGATGCTGCCGTAGATGAAGTTTCATTTTACACGAATGGAGACTTCACTGATCTTTGCCGGGGTCCGCATGTTGAAAATACAGGTGATACTGGAGCATTTAAGTTGCTTCGTGTGGCGGGTGCATATTGGCGTGGTAATGAAAAGAACCCACAGATGCAACGTCTTTACGGGGTTGCTTTTGCTACCCAGCAGGAGCTTGATGCACATTTAGAGATGTTGGAACGGGCAAAGCAGCGAGATCACAGGAAATTAGGTAAAGAACTTGATCTATTTACGTTTTCGCCGCTAGTAGGTAAGGGGTTGCCATTATGGACCGAGCGTGGCGCAAAGATACGACGACTCTTGGAGCGGTTTATTGTTGAGGAGGAGGAGAGCCGCGGGTACCATCATGTTATTACACCTGATGTTGCAAACATTGGCCTCTATGAGACATCTGGTCATTATCCATACTATAAAGACTCAATGTATTCACCGATAGATGTTGATGGTGAAAAATTCATGCTCCGTCCGATGACGTGCCCTCATCATTTTCAATTATATCTTGACCGACCTCGCACCTATAAGGAACTGCCGATGCGTATTGCTGAATTGGCAAAACTCTACCGCTACGAACAGTCAGGTGAATTATCGGGCCTTATCCGCGTACGAAGTTTTACTCTCGCTGATTCGCATATTGTTTGTACTCCAGACCAAGCGAAAGATGAAGCGGCCGGTGCTCTCGATCTTATTGAGTATTGCGCCACTGTCTTTGGCCTTGAGAAGGGTAAAGATTATCGCTATCGTTTGTCGCTAGGTGATCGATCGGACGAGGGTAAATACTATAAGGATGATCAAGCCTGGGATGACGCCGAAGGTGTTCTTCGCAAGGTGCTTCAAGAAAGAGACGAACCTTACTATGAGGCAGAAGGTGAAGCGGCATTTTATGGTCCTAAAATTGATGTCCAGATGAAAAATGTTCTCGGTAAGGAAGATACGGCGTTTACTGTTCAGTACGACTTTGTGATGCCAAAAAGGTTCCTGTTGCAATACAAGGATGAACAGGGCGTCGAACAAGAGCCGGTCGTCATCCACCGCTCATCTATCGGCGCAATTGAACGTGTCTTTGCGTTTTTGACGGAATTCTATGGGGGCTGGTACCCATTATGGCTTGCGCCAGAACAGATACGGATTCTTACGATTAACGACACCGTGAGTGATTATGTGAATGAAATCAAGCAGGTTCTTAGCGAAACGGTTCTTATGAAACCACTGAAATATAATGAGTTACGTTATACGGTTGATGATCGAAATGAGTCGTTGGGTAAGAAAATTAAAGAGGCGACGTCTATGAAAGTCCCAGTACAACTTATTGTTGGTCCAAAAGATAAAGATGCGCGCGAGGTGAGTGTTCGCTTGCAAGATCGCGAAGAAAAGGTACAATTAGACCACCTAGGAGAGTTTTTAAGGAGTCTTTGAACTATGAAAGAACGGTGTCTTGTCATCACAATTGACTGTGATGATGTACTGGTACCGACTGCGTACAAGGTACTCGACCATTACAAGGATGAATTTGGCCATGAGGTTAACCCTGCTCATTTCTATGAATCCACAGCGGAGGATTGGGGGGTTCATGACCTCAGACATGTAAATAGGCGTATAGAGCAATATTTTCGAAGTAAAAAATTTCATCATGAAGGTAAAATACCATATCCCGAGGCAACGATTGCAATTCCTGCCTTAGCACGTCACCATGAATTACATCTCGTGACAGGTCGAGGGAAATTTATGGAACGCAGCACCGCTGAGCTGATTGATGAATATTTCCCTAACTGTTTTTCTAGTTTGGTGCATACAAACTACTTCAAGAAGCGTTTTCGCCAAACAAAAGGTCAGGTTTGCAAAGAGCTATCTGCTGATATCCATATCGATGATCATACGGAGCATTGTCAGAATGTTCTTGATGAGGGCATTGAAAACGCGATCTTATTCGGTGAATATCCCTGGAATCGTACAGTTAAATTACGTCAAGGTCTAGCGCGATGTGTCGACTGGGTCTCAACAGTTGAAGAGGTTTCTCAGATTGCAGCACGATAACTTTCGCCAAGAAATAGAAAGGTTGATGAGTCAGGTTCCTCGAGGTAGAGTAACGACATACGGGGATTTGGCTGCTCTTGCGGGGAATTCGCGCGCTAGTCGTATTGTCGGCGGTATTGCCCATTTTGGAGATGCTCGTCTACCGTGGCATCGCTTGGTGAACCGGTTTGGCGGATTGGCAAGTGGATTTCATGGTGGTCGTGACGCACAAGAGCAAATTCTTGCTTCGGAGGGGGTGGTTTGTACCTTGCATATCGTTAATAATTTTGAGGAAATTCGATGGAAACCAAGCCTTTAGTCGTTATTGTCGGCCCAACGGCAAGTGGCAAGACGTCACTCGCTATTGAAATAGCCGAAAAGGTGGGCGGAGAGATAATTTGCGCCGATAGCCGCACGGTGTATAAGTATATGGACATAGGGACGGCAAAACCTACACAAGAAGAGCAGGGGAGGGTGCCGCATTGGGGTTTAGATCTTATTGAGCCTGACGTACGATTTACGGCCGCAGACTTTAAGCGATACGCAGATTTAATGATTGCAGAAATTCGATCACGGGGGAATATCCCAATTCTTGTTGGCGGCACAGGATTATACGTTGACGCAGTCATTTTTGATTATAGTTTTGGTCCTGTCGCCGATCCTGGACGGCGAGAACTATACGAATCAATGTCGTTGGAGCAGTTACATAAATATTGTTATGATAACAACATAATGCTTCCCGAAAATGAAAAGAATAAGCGCTATGTCATTAGAGCGATCGAACGAAAGAGTGTAGAACCTAAGAGAGAGAAGGCCCCGATAGACAATACAATTATTGTTGGAATTGCTATAGATAAGGATGAGTTGTATGAACGGATTGAACAAAGAGCGCACATGATTGTCTCACTAGATATGATTCATGAAGCGCAAAAATTGGCTAATCATTATGGTTGGAACCATGAGTCAATGACGGGCAATATATATCCACTATACCGCTCCTATATCGAAGGTACGCTGACAATGGATGAATTATTGAGCCATTTTATTACTCTTGATCGTCGTCTCGCAAAGCGTCAAATGACGTGGTTGCGACGAAATCCATACATTGAGTGGTGTTCATTGGATAGCGCAAAAGACCGGATACTATCGTTACTCGCTTCTGAACAATAATCGTGATATAGTCGGTACAAGAGAGTTATACGGGTACGTGCATGATTGACGCATTATTTGGTTCAAAAACAAGAGTAAAATTACTTCATTTATTTCTGAATAACCCAGGCAAATCCTTTTACGTGCGTGAAATTACTCGACTTGTAGATGAACAGATTAACTCTGTGCGACGTGAGCTATCGAACATGTTGACGGTAGGTATCATCACGAGTGACACTTCTGACAACAAGCTTTATTACGGGGTGAATCAGCGTTATGAACATTACCCAGCTCTGAGGGCTATATTTAGCGACGCGCCTATGGCATCTGGTCCAGTACATGGATCGGCACAAGTTGCAGACTGGCAGCCTGTCGTCAAAGATATTCCCGGTGTGAGAGTTGCCATTGCTGCAGGTGTATTGGCTCAGGGATCTTCTAGCAAGGTAGATTTATTGCTAGTTGGTACAATTGCGTCTGCCCGCATTAAAAAAGCCATCACTGCAATAGAAACACTCGAAGGTAGGGAATTGAGCTATAGTGTTTTATCTTACGATGAGTTCTATTATCGACTTAGCGTTCATGATAAATTTATAACAGAGATATTGAACAGCAATCATCTGGTAATCGTAGATACCGATGACGTGCTAAAAAGTCAGAAATAAGGAGAAAATCATGTTCGATATTGAATATAAAGGTGGTAATTCCATTGTTATTAGCGGCAAGAAGACGCAGGTTGTTGTTGATCCGAAATTATCGGTTCTTGGTCTGAAGGACGTATCTGTGAAGGATGCTGTACAGCTTGCCACGGAGGCACGCTTTGTGACCAATGATGCTGATGCAAAAATTTGCATCGAAGGTCCTGGTGAATATGAGGTTGGTGAGGTTTCTATTCGCGGTGTAAGAGCAACGCGACATCTTGATGCGGAGGTCGATGAACCAATTAGTACGATGTATCGTATTGAGTTCGGTGATGTCCGGATCGCCGTCTTGGGTAATATCGCTCCAAAGCTACATGAGGATCAACTAGAAGAGCTTGGCATTGTCGATATCCTGGTTCTCCCTGTAGGTGGCAATGGGTACACGTTGGATAGTGTCAGTGCTGCTATCGTTGTACGGCAGATAGACCCGAGGGTTGTTATACCTGTTCATTTTGCGGATAAATCTTTGAAATATGAAGTACCACAAGATGAGGTTGATCTTTTTGTTAAGGAACTGGCTGCGCCTGTAGAAAATGTTGGTCCGAAGTACAAGGTGAAGTCTGCATCATCGGTGCCACAGGTGCTCACGACAGTTGTTGTTGATCGTAGTTAGTAATAGCTTTCTGTCTCTGAAATATAAAAACAGCCCGAAACGGGCTGTTTTTATGATCAACAATTGTTGACTACTTTGCTGGGACTAAAATGCCTTTTTTCTTAAGAGTACGAATTGCTTGTGTACTCAATGTCATAGTGACTTTCTGGCCGTCAACGACAAACGTTTTCTTTTGTAGATTAGGCTTAAAGACTCTTTTAGTGCGACGCAAAGAAAAGCTCACATTGTGACCAAACTGTTTACCTTTACCGGTGAGTTCGCATCGTGCTGCCATAATATTATACGTCCACTTATTTTTTACAATATTTACCAGTGTACGCTTTTTTGCCTAATCTGTCAACACCGGTGGTGTCGAGTGATATAATGGAAATTAATGCCCGAAGCGACAATACTCAATGCGGTAATCATCATAGGTGTCATTCTCGTATCCATGACCTTACACGAGGCAATGCATGGTTTTGTTGCTTATTTGCTTGGTGATGACACGGCGAAATTAGAGGGTCGACTGACAATCAATCCATTGAAGCACATCGACCCTTTTCTGACGATTTTGCTACCGTTGACACTAGCTTTGGTCCATCTTCCGATTTTTGGCGGTGCCAAGCCTGTACCTTTTCGTCCCGACAGGGTCCGTTATGGCGAGTGGGGTGCGGCACTGGTTGCGATATCGGGACCGTTGACGAATCTTTTACTAGCATTTGTAGTATTTGGCGTGGCAGCATTGCTCGGTGATAATCCGTCATATTTTAGTTCGAGTAACGTACTAAGCACGATTTTAAGCTATGGCGTCGTCATTAATCTTGGCTTTTTCGTCTTTAATATGATTCCGCTACCGCCACTCGACGGTTCTCGTGTCTTGTATGCATTAGCACCAGACCCTGTACGTCGCGGTATGGAATACATCGAACAGTATGGCCTGTTGTTTGTGTTTGCATTTGTACTGCTCGTTAGTAGTTTTATCGGGCAATACATTAGCACGGCTATCCAATTCTTTATAGATGTATTTAGCAAGATTTTTATCCTTTAGTGCGATATAATAGATGTATCCCAGAGCAGCTTTTTGGCGTAAATGATTTTCCTAATATCACGATACAGGGAGTCTAAATGATCCGTTTCCGTGGAAACGGTTTGAGGGCACCCACCTTGCATATATGCGGGGAATATCGAGCGTCAATGGGTCTGACTCTGGGATTTCGTGTATATTGATGGTAGCGGGATGTGGCGCAGCTGGTAGCGCGCACGGCTGGGGGCCGTGAGGTCGCTGGTTCAAGTCCAGTCATCCCGACCAGTAACAAAAGGGGCGGATATGAATCAACGAATTTCAGTCAGAGCAATTGTAAATCAAGACGACAAGCTGCTTCTTGTCCGCAGAGCGACAGGTCGCGAATCAATCCTTGGCCTTTATG
>JAUPWL010000028.1 GCA_030916565.1 Patescibacteria group bacterium
CGGTGCGCGTTGATGGATAACAGGTGTTTATACTGTTTCATGAACCCCTACATATTGAATTATCGCCCCTCATCGAAAGGCTATGGTTAGTATAACGCTGACTAAGCGTGAGGGCAATTGAATTCCATAAATAGTAAGCATTTTGAGTGATTACGGGAAATCATACTTTCACTACACGTTGATGCGGCGATCCTCGTCGTGTAACGCGGCTGCAACTTGCCGCACAAACACGACAAACCACCCGAATAGCACCAAAAAACATATAATCTCAAACGCTGTCAAATCAAAATATCCGACTCGTACCAGTAGTAGTAATAGATTGGTAACCAGTACCCCAATCAATGCGTACGAGAACACAAAAAACGCTTTCGAAAACGTCGGCACCAGCGACCGTAGACCGATCACCATGCATACGAACAGCAACATCATGCCAGTGGCGGATATATTATGCAGTAACGGATGAGTATTCCAGGGAAACAGACCGATACCCGCCAAAAATACACCCATCACAATGATGATCGCCCTCATAATACCGACATTGGCTCGTTTATACTCGTGATCGAGTTCGCTCAGCTGCGCAAAATCCTTGGCTATGAGATCTGCGATACTGATGATCACGATACCACCAATAACCAGTGTTATATTAAACGCATATGACGATACTCCCGTCCCACCACCGAGAGAACTGAGATGCTGTTGCCACCAGTATGGTTCGGTTGAGGTGAACATGCTCGTCATTGCCCCTGCTATCAAAAACACGGCCAATGCCGACGATATCATCAACGTCGTAGCATTTTCAGCAATCAGATAGAACGCATATCCCGTCACCAGCACAGTAGCCGCAACGATACAACCCGATGCATAGATATCAATACGCACGCCTCTGAAACCGTGCGATACGACGAAATATACAATTGTCGTTAACAGGAACGCAATTGCACCATGAATAAACGACAGCGCCGCCATGTCAAAATACGCACGTAATCTGGCCATAATCGACAATTCAGTCGGCTGGTCGCGGTTCTGATACAACACAAAAAAATAACCGATGATTGCGGTTATCGAAGACTGGACGATTGCTGTGGCGCCGATAGATACTTTGCCAAAGATAGGAATCGTATCCTGACCCCAAAAATAAAAAAGCGTCGCAATCAGCGACATCGTACCTGCGAAGACGGCGAAATAAATTGCCCTCGCTTCTGTTGATTGATAGCTCCTGCTGGGATGCAAGATACTATCAAGCCATGATCGTATCTCCATATACCTATTATACTACTGTTGTACCAGGGGTGCTAAGCAGCGGCAGATGCAGGCGACAAATCAATAGTTTGTTGAGGCTCTGTCGTTGACGCAGCCTGCTGCCCAGCGCTCTCCATTAATGGATAGCGACCTTCCATCAAACTGACAATCAATTCTGGGTATTCTGGTCCTGCCGCATGGCCTTTGGGGTCTCGATCATAATCAACAATCTGAATCACCCGACCGCCAAATATACGGTTATATTTTTCGTATGCCGTATGGCGATTCACGACAGCATCATGACTGGACGATACGTAGTAGATTGCACCGATATCCTTGGCGACTTCGGCAAGTTCTCCATCTTTCAGATGCGTTTCGTGAATAAACCTTGCTTGACCTCGAACAGCGTGCAGCGGCGTATCGGCAGATGAAATGCGGTGGCCGTATACTTGTTCATCAGTGACTTTCGGACTATGCGGTTCTAATCGTTTAGCAGCCCGTCGCATGACCCTGCGATACATACGTGACACAATCCAGCTGGGCGGCAGCACGCGTGATGCAAACATCGCCAGGCGTGTACCAGAGTCCAGATCCTCAATATCAGCCGGGCTAGAATCAAGGATAAGCGTGTCGATTTTGCCGAATTTTTCGCGGTATTCAGGATCGGTCAGAGATTTAGCGAACTTTAGTCCACCCATCGACAGGCAATAGACCACAGCAGCGCGCCCCATATCTTTGGCGCGAGCCTCTAACTCTGATTGTTTTGTCTCTTCAAAATCAAAATCATGCTCAGCGTAGGCTTCGTGATGCGTCGTACCAATATGCTGAATGTGCGGATCGAGCATTTCACCAATATATTCACCGTTTGCACGGCATCCTGGCATGACGTGGACAGACCGTTCGGCTTCACGAATCCTGCTGACTACCTTGGTTCGTTTGCGAAAACTTCGATGATCTTTGCCGGTCGCTGCCTGTTCGGCGCCAACCGCAAGCGCCGTTAAAAAAACACCCGCGAGGAGGGTGCCGACAACAGCTTTGCCGTTATGATGGTGTTCTACATTATAGTGATGAGTCATTTCATACAGCTCCTCTGTCCTTTTAGAGTTTTTGTGATGCCCTGTTTATTTCCTTACAAATCACTCCATCTTCGGTATACTCTCTTTCTTTTACAAATGCAATAGAGTAAGTAACAACATCAAAAACAATTAATCTCCTGCGAACAGGAGATTAATATGTTCAACGTCATAATTATTTAAATAGTATTGTTTTTCTTTGTCGCTTTATCGTAACAATCCAGTCCACTGAATGCTTGACGTAATGCATCCGTGTTTACTTTAGAGCATTCAATTATTTCATCGGTATCAATAGATACCCGACCAAAATATTGCCATGTTTTGCTATTTGGTGCTTTGTAATAGATAGCCTGAAATGCATACTTGCCGCTGTTCGCCTGGTCAGTACCACGACTATCTTCTTGGTACAAAGCCGCACGTTGATACCCATTAGCACCTTTCGAAATATCTGGCGCGCCGAACACGAGTGTACTATCATGTTTACCATCAGTCTTGCTGTATGCGTCGTAAAATGGCGAGGCAGCATCAGCAGCTTTTTCATAGTTTGCCAGCGCGGCACACCCGACACTCACCCGCTGAGCGTTTCCTGGTGTGACAGTAGTATTCGCCCTCCATACCGCACATAGTTGTTCGCCGGAAACATACACAGCGTATGATACGAACTTCACAGCCTTATCTTCTCCGATATATGCTGTCTGTCCTTCATTCGCAGCTAATCGTCCAAAATTATTCGTATCGAAAAATGTCACAAGTTTCTGGTAATTGACTTCTGACCGATCTAGATCTCCGTCAAAAGCAATTCCATATGCTTCTGTAGGTTGAACAGAGAATTGTCTACCTTTTAATGCATAATAGGGCAGCTTATACACAGCAAGACCGTTTGAGTCTAGACCATACGAACCATTATTCTCTGTTGCCTCTCGTACCATGCCACCAAGATCTTGTGCTGATCGTTGTACTAATGCTTGGGGTGATTCAAATTTTGTTGCAATAGAAGCATCGTTAATTATGATCGGCTGTAGATCTGATACCTTTGGTAGCTGCCTCGGAAAGATTGGAGCAAACAGTAGTACGACCAAAAGTACAAGAACACCTGTAGCTATCAACACCCATTTTTTATTCAATTTCGATAATAAAGTTTTGTCTTTATTTGTTGTTAGCGGGTTGCTATTGACACCTTTCATATTGGCATGCGAACTAGTAACGGCACTATTAGTAACCTGCTGAGTGTCATCATTTGATTCATTCGTGTTTTTATTTACTGCCATGTCATTACTCGCTTTGGTTGATTTTGGTTATTCATATTACCTATTCCCAATTGCCCATTACTATTCTTGCCCCAGCATTCGAGATAACCTCCCGTTACAACACACGAATAATTATCTGTAGTATCTATGTCCGTGATATTGTTTGACTGCGCAGTATCATATACCTGTTTTTGTCCTGACTGTTGCGCTGAGCTACCATTACCTAACTGACCTTGCATTGTTGAATTGCCGTGCCCGTCACAATAGGTCCCGCTACTCATTGTCACCACACACACTACCCCACCGCCATCGCTTCCTTCGTAGGCCGTACCACCCATTAATCTAATCCCTGTTGTTGATGAAGGATAAGTTGGTGGCACACTGGCAGATACTTGACCCAGACGAGATACTGATGAGGTATAACGGTAACCAGTAATTGTGGTAGTACTTGCCGCTTTTGCTGTTTCGTTCAGATGGAATAGTGATTTGATTGATCCGAATACAGAGAGGGAACCAATTGCTGGACCACTCCCTGGCATACAAAGTTCGCCAGATAGAGTATAATTGTATCCTCCTCTACCGCTACCAGAACGTTGTACCTCTTGATATTTAATACCCGGAGGACTACCTCTATTTTGACATGTCACAAAATTACCACAATTATCAACAAGGTATATATTACCTATAACAGTAGGCTGTGCTGTTACGGTAGCATTATTATTGTTACCGCCGCCAATGTTTTGACCATTGCTATTTTGCATATTGTGGTTACCGGGCCCCTGCGGGCTTCCAGTAGAAATATTCAGCTGCGCAAGAATAATTTTTTGACTGTGCGGTACACCTCGAGCCACCCGTGAATCTATTGTTGAACCCGGAACAGACGCAGATGCAATCCTACCGCCAGTCGCTTGCATGACGCTACCGTCCGCATACCATCTAGTGGAAGTAGGAACACAGACATACGGTGTTGGGGTTACCGGTTTAGGCGTTGGGGTTACCGGCTGAGGTGTTGGGGTTACCGGTTTAGGCGTTGGGGTTACCGGTTTAGGCGTTGGGGTTACCGGTTTAGGCGTTGGGGTTACCGGCTGAGGTGTTACCTGAGTGGTGGTCGTACACACAGATGATTGCGTGTAGTTCACAACATAGCCTGCTCGTCCCCAGTAGTACGCACGTGAATTTGATCCTACGGCACTCATATATCCAGTCAGAGGCGTGCCATTGTTCGTCTTATCGCCTATTTGACCATCTATGCTCTGTGTATCTACTCCGACAATCATGACAGGACGGCTAGAACTGAAATATTGAGTGCTTGCAGCTGGCGCGTTACTCATACAGTCTGTCGTTGAACTTGCAGGTATTCCTGATCCGTTATCAATACCAAATCCCCAACAGTACACGCTGCCGCTTGTTGCACTCGTGTTACTGACTGCAATACCGCACATAGTTGCGTTGCTTGCCTTTGCCAGACGAATAAATTTTTTATTAGCGACATTGCTCGTGTCAACCGCATGAGGAAGGTATTCTTTGCCTGAAGTCAGGCCATTATTACCAATCCTACCCCATGTTCGATCGCCCCAACAGGCAACTGAACTATCAGAGGCAAGCGTACAGGTGAATCCGTCTCCAGCAGAAACATCGATAATTTCCTTACTATTTAGTGCGGTCGTCCTGTCGACAGCTGCTGGAGATGTCGAACTGGCTGAACTACTCGTACCGAGTTGGCCATATGTATTATCACCCCAACAATACACCTGCGCGCGCGATGAGACAGGCGTGGGTTTTACCTGTCGACACTTTGCTCACGGTCTTGCCGCTGAGTGCACTTGATGTTACTAATTTGGGACTACTTGCGGCACTACCGCCGATACCGAACCCCCAACAATACGCCTTGTTTTGTCGGACGGCACAGGTGGTTTGATCACCAATCGATACAGACGTCACCCCGTCACCGGGTGCCGCAGCATGAATAGTTGTCGTAGATAGTACAAAAATACACAGACTGGCGAACACTACACCGAGAAAGTACACAGATTTATTACGAATATTTATCATTGCCTCATTAGCTCCACATTTCTTCTCACAGATTTTGTGTCTATTTTCGCATAAGCATAATGAATATGCAAACAAAAACCAGCCTATATTTTACAATAATGGCTGGTTTTTCAGTGACTTACCTACTTTTTGCGTTTCTCGATGATTTCCTGCGCAACGTTTGGTGGAACTTCTTCGTATGTTTCGAGTTCCATTGTTGATGCAGCACGGCCCTGTGACATCGAACGAAGATCACTCGTGTAGCCGAACATAGATGCGAGAGGTACGATAGCACGAACCAATTTAGCACCGCCCTGCAGGTCTTCCATAGCTTCGATACGGCCACGACGGCTGTTCAAGTCGCCGATAACGTCACCCATGAACTCTTCTGGAGTTGTAACTTCAACTTTCATGACAGGTTCGAGAAGAACTGGTTTCGCCTTTGGAATACCTTCTTTTACTGCCAATACACCAGCTAGGTTAAAGGCCAATTCGCTTGAGTCGACATCGTGGTAGCTACCATCATAGAGGGTTGCTTTGACACCGATCATTGGGTAACCAGCGATGACACCGCCGTCCAGAGTATCTCGGATACCCTTTTGGACAGGCGCACGGTATTCTTGAGGGACAACACCACCTTTAATTTCGTCAGCCCATTCGAAGCCTTCGCCAGATTCGGTCGGTTCGAAACGGATCCATACGTCACCGTACTGACCGCGACCACCTGATTGCTTGGCGTGTTTACCTTGTGCTTCAGCAGTACCACGGATAGTTTCGCGGAACGCAACCTGTGGTTCACCGATGTTTGCTTCGACGTTGAATTCACGTTTCATACGATCAACAAGGATGTCGAGGTGCAACTCACCCATACCAGACATGATAGTCTGACCTGTTTCTTCGTCAGTGTGGACGCGGAATGTTGGGTCTTCTTCGGCAAGGCGTTGCAATGCGATACCCATTTTTTCCTGGTCGGCTTTGGTCTTTGGTTCAACCGCAATCGATACAGGAGGCTCTGGGAATGTGATGCTTTCAAGAGTGATTGGATGTGCAACATCTGTAAGTGAGTGACCAGTAAAGGTGTTTTTGAGACCTACAACAGCGGCGATGTCACCAGCACCAATGCCGTCGATGTCTTCACGCTTGTCGGCGTGCATACGAACGATACGGCCAACACGTTCTTTTTCACCAGTTGCAGTGTTGAGAACATATGAACCAGCAGCAAGTTTACCGCTATACACACGGACAAAGATCAATTTACCAACAAATGGGTCGGTTGCGATCTTGAACGCGAGTGCAGCAAGAGGTTCTTTGTCGTCTGGTTTACGTTCGATAACGTCGCCAGTCTTTGGGTTAGTACCCTGGATAGCTTCGACATCTAGTGGAGATGGCAAGTAATCAGCAACGAGGTCAAGGACCTTTTCAACCATCACACCACGTCCATCACCACCGGTAACGAGGTAGAAGTCACCGTCGAGGACACGTTTGCGAAGTGCAGCCTTCAATTCGTCGATAGTGATTGAATCTTCACCTTGGTCGAGGAAGCGTTCGAACAATTCGTCGTCAGCTTCGACAGCTGCTTCAACTAATAGGCTACGAGCGTTTTTTGCTTTATCCAGCATGTCTGCAGGGATGTCACCGACAACCATTTCGTGGTCAGTGTAGTCATTGTAGGTGTATGCTTTCATGTCGACGAGGTCAACAACACCGTTGATGTCTTTTTCGAATCCAATTGGCAAATGGACAGGAAGCGCGTGTTTAGAAAGACGTGCGTGAATAGTATCAAGAGATTTGTAGAAATCTCCACCGATTTGGTTGATCTTGTTCACGAAACAAATACGAGGAACACCATATTTGTTAGCCTGGCGCCACACAGTTTCAGTCTGTGCTTCTACACCCATCTTGCCGTCGAATACCACAACAGCACCGTCGAGAACACGCAGAGAACGCTCAACCTCAGCGGTAAAGTCAATGTGACCAGGGGTGTCGATGATGTTAATCTTGCAGCCCTTCCAGAAACAAGTCACAGCAGCAGAAGTAATCGTGATTCCACGTTCTTTTTCCTGTGCCATCCAGTCAGTTGTTGCGCCGTCGCCGTCGCCACGAACTTCACCGATCTTGTGGTTGATACCTGTACGGTACAAAATACCCTCAGTTGTCGTCGTCTTACCGGCATCAATGTGCGCGATAATACCAATGTTACGAAAGTCTTTCAATTCGACTGTTTTTTGAGCCATGGTTGGTGGTTTCCTCTGTGATTACGTATTATTTGCTAAATTTTTGCCATAAAAAATAGTAGAAATTAGCGCTTTATGCATATTGTAGCAGATAACACCGATAAACGCTAGAGTTCAGGTGGTGCAATAACAGGGTACGACGCGTCCATCAAATCAATGATTTTTCGGACAGCCTCTGGGTCGCATTCGAGTTTGCGTCCCTCGTGCCATAATTCTGCGTTACGGTTGGCACGATCCGTTTCGTTGAATGCTGGTTGAGCGGCGATAATTTGCATATTCATAATATCGGCGACCGTCCTAACAACCTTGGCCAGGTCATCATTTTCCCAGTCGATACCGGTCAATTCAAACGCTTGTTCAATGACCGATTTTTTCAAGACTTTCTCTGCGACGAAGTCAGGTGTGGTAAGGCGGGCTTTTACCAGATACACCTGGTCGTCTTTGTCGAACACATCCAACGACTCTCCTGGCACCATATCGCTGACGAACTGCTGCCAAGCACCAGACATTGGGAGACTGCGGTGAACGAGCAGTTCTGACTGTAACTCCTTTTTCATTGTATCCATATTTAGTGCCGACGCCTTCACTTCAGGCCTGTCTGCATTAATGGCGATGAAATGGTACATCGTCACCGCGTTAATGATTAATGCCTGAAAATCTCGTTCTTCAAAATACGCCACAACACAATCTATTGCCAGTTGTCGTTCGTCCGCCTCTGTCAATTCACGTCCGAGGCGTTTGTATTCTTCGACACAATTATTCTGCCATTTTTCAGCAAAGACCGTGAATTGTTCGGCCTCATTGCTAGCATCAACGTCGAGAACCACAATGACATCCAGTTCATGCAACTTGCGCAGCGCCTCTCGTTTGATATCTTCGTACTGTTCTAATAATCTCAATTGATCTGCATGTTGTTCGGGGGACAGTTCGTCAGACAATTCCATGTTCCATCGCTCCCACTCGCGATCAAGATCGAACGACAATTCATCGTTCGGTTCACTCCATCCACCTGCTGGTAACTCGTTCATAGTTCATCTATACACGAACCATAATCATTTTGCAATAGCTGTAAAGAATCCGTATACTATATGTTGTAACGATGAGAGAGACACTGCATACATTTGACCGCAAGGTTGGTCATGTTGTCGACAAACTGCCCGATTGGGTACGTCCTATTATGGAATTATTTACACTCATCGGGCAGCCGCCTTTTACTATTGGTATTTCAGCCGTATCGCTCGGCTACGGCCTGGCACTGAATAAACCGTTCTATCTCTATGCAGGTATTGTGTCGATCGCGACGATTATTATCAGCAGCCTGCTGAAAATCACACTCCATCGAGCACGACCAGTCAACGACTATGTCAAAAGTATGATGTTCAAAACCTATAGTTTTCCTAGCGGACATGCTGCGGGTGCGTTGGTTAGTTACGGCCTGGCAGCACTGGTTGTTGCAAACAAATGGCCAGAATGGACCCTGACGGCCTGGATTGTCGCACTTGTCGCGACGTTTTTCGTCAGTTTATCACGCATCTACCTCGGCGCACACTACACCAGCGATATTATCGGTGGCTGGGTTGTCGGCGGCGCCGGTCTGGCGTTTATCCTGGCGTTTGTTAACGGAAGTTGGTAAAGCTCGTCACGAATGGCAAATCTGCGGCACGGACAGCAGTCATAACTGCCTGCAATTCGTCTTTACTGGCGCTCGTCACACGGACGGCATCGCCCTGGATCTGTGGTTTTACTTTCGGAAACTGATCACGAATCAGTTTGGTAATTTGTTTCGCTTTGTCCTGGTCTAATCCTTCAACAAACGGAACCTCCTTGGTTGCCTTCAGGTTACTCTCGTGGACGTCCTTTGACAGGTCGAGGACCTTGCTACTGACTTCGCGAGCAGCAAGTTTCTTGCGGACAATATCAATCACTGCATCAATCTGCCATTCGTTATTACCTATGATTTTGAAACCTTTTTTGTCATTCAACCATTCAATACCAGTGGGTGTGCCTTTAAAGTCATAACGCGTATCGATTTCGCGTTCAGCCTGAGCATGAACGTTGTTCATCTCGGCTTTGTCATATTCAGAAACAATATCAAAACTAAATGTGGGCATAGTACTCTCCTATATAGTTATGTTATCAGATTAAACCTTATTGCTCATACCTATGTATCAGCACTCAGGTTTAACACCGAGCCGCCGTTATGTCAGCGGCTCGGTGTGAAACATTCAGCTATCTATCCACGAGGAACGGTGTCAACGAATTGTCGACAACAAACATCATGTTGCGATCGATTTCTTTGACAGTGGCTGTATCAACATACTGACACGGGACACTAGTCACACCAACGGCGTATTTGCTGGGGCAATATGTCACGCCAGCAACCTTGTCAAAATCCAACAATGTTGAATCCTGCATAATGGTGTTCGTTGATGGATATTCAACGCGATAGGACTCATTACCGTTTTTAATGAACGTATACTGGCCATAGTCCACAGACACATCAAACCGCCAATTAATCGTCGGTTGTCCACCGCTATAGGTTAAAAACGCGTGGTCAGTGACGAGCGTTGGTTTGCCCTTTTTCATGTTTACTGTCAATGAAAAATATGGCTTGTCACCTGTATCTGCGTAGATGACTGCAGGACCGTTGACCGATGCTTTGTCATCATTGTCGTTAGGACCGCTAATCTTGTACGGAATTTTGCCACTCATCATCCTGTCGAATAGTTTTTGAGCAAATCCGACGGATTGATCAACGAGCGCCTTGTTGCGGTCGCCGGTTTGGTAATACCACAGCGCATCCAGACGATCTCTGTCGGGCAGTTTCTCGGCAGCTTGGAGCTTCAAATCACTACTGTTTGATGATTGGTTGTTATCATTGCCACTATTGTGCGTACGGACAGTAACGACCAGTCCAACCAGCAATAGTACGACGAATATCGCAATCACGGATTCACGATAAAATTTAACGTATCCCCAGATACCACGCATCAACTCACTCCTTTGTGATAATCGATAGATATGAATGTTCAGAGTGCACGAACGTGCCTCGTGTTGGTTATTTTATCATTATTTGACTTGGCGTCAAATGTATACTCTATGTTGTAATAATTTGAAACGTATACTCATTCAAATGAAAAGAGCTCCGTTTACAGGAGCCCTTGTCGGGAATAGTTAGCGCTATGCGGCGGACGGTTTGATTGACCCTGGTTCGACGTTGCGTTTGCGTATCAGCTCGTCAAGTGCTCGTTCATGACGAATCGCTTGGACGTAATAGACTGCACCTGCACCGCTCATCATCAGACCCATACTAAAAAACAGCAGCATGAATGGTTCGTACGGATGTCCGAGTGCTGCGTACACGACGCCCGCACACCACAACAAACCGGCGATAATCATCCCCATCGCCATACGAATCGCAGGCGACTTCCAATTGAATTTTAACACCACTATCCTCTCAGAAATGTACAACAAAAATGTTATATATATTTAAACATAAATTATAATATACTGCAATATTAAACAAGCCCCAAAGCGATGCAGAATAACCTTGTGGCTCGCTTCGGTGGCTCGGTGTTGAACATTCGTTCTATCTATCAACACACTGACATGTTTGATTATCTCCACATTCCTTATCCGGCTTGTCGTTTCCGGACGGTTGCACCGTCGGCCCAATAATTATCAAAATAACCCCACCAATAGCCATTATGGCTCGCTGGACAGCGCTCATCGCGCCCCTGCCTTTCGTCGTGACCGATAGATTATGAATATACCAAGGTCATCCAACCCCATATATCTATTTTAACATTTGTAGGTTTTGTCAAACGTGCTAACGCCAACATTCATTTTATTCATCAGATACGATATCATTGTCCCAATGGCACGACGAAGAAAAAGAAATGATGACGTTAATATCTCCGGGTTAATTGTCATTGCATTCATTGGAACGGTCGTTGGTTATCATCAAAACAGTAAGTCTATTTTCTGGCTATCTGTGCTGGTTTTATCTATCGCTCTGCTAATCGTATTTGTGCAGCTATGGTTACATCTGCGTAAACAGGCCAAGTTGCAAAAGTCTGGTATCCACGAGATTGATATTATGTCGGGTCTAGAGTTTGAAAAATACCTCAAACTATTACTGGAACAACATGACTATAGTCGTGTACGCCTTACGGGTTATTACGACCTTAGTATCGACATTATTGCTGAAAAAGATAATGAAATATGGGGTATACAGGCAAAACGATATAAAGGCACGGTTGGGCTAGACGCTGTCCGCCAAGCGGTAGCCGCTCGTGAGCATTACAAATGCACAAAATCCATAGTAATTACGAATAGCTACTTCACTCGTAACGCAAAAACAATCGCCGACAGCGTTGGATGCACGCTTATTGATCGTGATTTACTAATCGATCTCTCTTTATCTCAAATAGCATCTAGGAGTAC
>JAUPWL010000029.1 GCA_030916565.1 Patescibacteria group bacterium
TATTCGGCATGTCCAACATCTTGGTAAAGCCGAGAGCCAAGTTCAGTAAAGCCACCGATGTTTCGTATGCCGGCGCGATCCATCGCGGGTTTTGAGATATATTCACCTGGATAATGCTCGACGCCATTTTGGTCAGTTGATTGTATATTATATTCACACTCAACACCGATAATTCGTGGCGGCAGTGGGTCGTCTTTTGATAGAAACATTGCCGGGGTAATTTGCTTATCGGTCACACGGTTCATGTTGGTAGTATAGTCCTTATGATAAAAAAGCAAAACAGAAAACACTGTGACACTTGCTATACTAGAGACAATGATTACGTATTATACAGACGGAAGTGCAAGCCCTAATCCGGGTCCAGGTGGTTTTGCAGTAATTCGCGACGGAGTGCCATATATGATTGGCGGTGAACCAAGCGGTAGCGAAACAACCAATATTCGAATGGAAGGCCTAGCAATTAAAACAGCACTGGAAGATGCGGACGGCGAAGAATGTCAGATTTATACTGATAGTGAATTTTGGATTAACGTTATTACGAAATGGGCCGCCGGATGGGAAGCAAAGGGTTGGAAGAAAAAGGGTGGAGAGATTAAGAATCTCGATATTGTTCGCGAAGTGTATCCACTCTACAACCATTCTCGGGCGATTTTGACATGGGTACGCGGTCACGAGGGTGACGAAGGTAATGAGATGGCAGATGAGTGGGCGAATAAGGCGCGCGAACGTCGTGCGACGACACCGGTAAAACTGTAGCATTTTCATAGAAATTCCAGTATCATACAGACATGATACGTCGGCTTTTGGTTGGGGGAGTAGCACTGTTAACTGCAGTAGTGTCTGTGCCGTTCAGTGCATATGCTTTGTCATCTGACCCAAAACAATTTATTAGTGCCGACAATACTTTCTATGCCTATGTAAAAGGCGGTGAAACAATTAGCGCGGCGTTTACTCGGGTGAACCAAGACGAGCCATTTGATACAGTTCGCGGTGATGTGACTGTCACGCTAGACGGTCCAGATTTTGCGACAAAAACATGCGTGATTCCAAAGGATATCGCCATTGGAAAGGGTTGTCAGTTTGCGCCGCAAACCGCGACAAAAAGTGGCATCTGGCGCATACAGTTCGCAGTTCCGGCGACGGCACGATCATATAAGGAAGTTGCACCTGATGTTCGTTGGGCAAAAAACTTATTCAGTTGGAATATTGCTATTAACGGAGACGATGGTGAACAGACAGGGCGGGTATGGACGGAACGTTATGCGATTCGACAGCCTGTGGCGAGCAGCTATCTCGGTGATTTCACGACTCATTACATTAGTGAAGACGGGTATGTCTATAGGGCCATTAACAGGGGATATAACGGGCAAATTTCGACATTGTCCGCTGATTCAATTGGTATTCGCAAGGGAACTGATTGTGTGTCGGCCTATCAAAGCGTCGAGGTGAGCAGTGCGACATTGTCACCTGCACTTGGTACCTGTGGTAATGCGTATAAACTATTTTTCGAGGAGCCGTCTGGTGATTTACCGCCAAAGGCGACGAAGTGGGACGGTACGACTGATTGGATCCGACCGAATATTAATCGTCCTTCAATTGCTGAGCTGCATTTCACATCAGACAAATCAACCGATCAGCTGTCTGGTACGATTTTGTTCTTTCTCCGTAATTTTATTGGACAGTACAAAATAAAGATCGATGCCGATAACGACGGTAGTTTCGAGGGACAGAGTGATGTTGTGCTGAACGAGCAGATGAAGAAACTATCAAACGGGCTGCAGCAGGTGCGCTTTGCGGGTGTTGATAAGGACGGTCAGGTTATCCCGGTATCACAGCAGATTGGTATCAAGGTTGAAATAACGAAAGTTGCCGAAATTCACTTGGTCGCAACTGATGTAGAGGGCCGAACGGGCGGGCTTGAGGTGATGCGACTGAACGGTGATAATGCGCCAACAACAAAAATTTGTTGGAATGATACGGAGCTGGCGCAACTGACTGACGCGACATTGATAACATCCAAGGTAGATGGACGAGATTGTCCTGACAGTATTGGAGGAGTGCATGGATGGGCGTATGCGGATGCATCATGGGGTAACGCGCGCTATATCGATGATTGGACTTATGCGTCAGCAAAGCTCATAGGAAATAACCAGATTGTGTATCCAGATAACGGATCGGCCGCAGCCGGTACGACTCAGCGAAACTGGCTTGTTATTGGGCTCGCCGCGTTGGGCGTTGTGATCGTTATCGGTGTTGCAGTGACAGTTGCTGTACTGCGCCGCAAGAAACAACAACAGATCCAGCAGCAAGTACCACCACCGGCACCAACGCCAAGTGGTCACACAACGAATTCTGGTCATCCGATTGATACTGATCGTTACTAGAAACATTAGCAATATTGCGCGTTAGCACAAGCTGATACAATAGACGGATGGACCAAGCGCTCGCACTTGAAATTATGCTATCGGGGGAAAGTGTTTTGTTGACCGGTCCGGCCGGTTCGGGTAAGACATATATTCTCAATCAATTTATACGCCATGCAAAGGCTGCGGGTAAGCATGTGTCTGTGACGGCAACGACTGGCCTGGCGGCAACACACTTGGGTGGAACGACGATTCACGCGTGGGCTGGTATCGGCGTCATGGACGAACTACCGGATCGATTCGCTGACCATGTCAGTAAAGGACGACGAGATATTATCACAAAGACAGACATCCTGATTATTGATGAGATTAGTATGCTGCATGATTTTCGTCTGGACATGGTGGATATGGCATGTCGGTTGGTGCGCGAGCAACCGGACGTTCCTTTTGGTGGTATCCAGGTGATTATGTCTGGTGATTTTTTCCAGCTACCACCAATTAATAGAGGTGATTCACGTGCTGGACGGTTTGTTGTTTATAGCAACGTGTGGCAAGAGCTGAATCCAACTATTTGTTATCTCGTTGAGCAGTACCGCCAAGATGACGAGGATTTATTAAAGATTTTGGATGCAATGCGCGCCGGTGACGTACGTCGCAATCACGCCGAGATGCTGCTTGAGCGCGGTGATGTCGAACCGCCCGAGGGTGATCTGACTGAACTACATACGACGAATATCGACGTCGACAAAATCAATCTGGCAAAACTTGATGCGCTCGAGGGGGATGAATATACCTACTCGCAATCAACCACTGGTGGCATGAACTATATTGAGAATTTGCAGCGTTCAGTGTTGGCGCCAGCAGAGCTAAAATTGAAACAGGGCGCTCTGGTGATGGCGGTGAAAAACGCGACCGATCGAAAATACGTGAATGGTAGCCTCGGAGTTATTACAGGTTTTGATGTCCTCACGAATTATCCGATCGTGAAGTTTCATAACGGCAAGACGGTTGATATGATCCCGGACAGCTGGGAGCTACGCGACGGTGATAAAAAGCGGGCGAGTATTACGCAGATTCCGTTGCGCTTGGCGTGGGCGATTACGGTGCATAAATCGCAGGGCATGACACTCGACGCGGCACGGATTGACTTGGGTAAGGCATTTGTCGAAGGCATGGGGTATGTCGCACTGAGCCGTGTGAAAAACCTGAATAATTTGTATCTTGCCGGATTGAATCGCATGGCGCTCCGGGTGAGTGATGATGCGAAATATATCGACGCACATTTGCGCGAGAGTAGTGATATAGCTGTAAAGAAATTTGCGCCTTTGATGAAAAAGGCAAAGAAGCGATCGGTCACTCCGGTTCAAGAAAAAAAGAAAAGTGATGGCAGTTGGGCGGATCGTTTGGAAAAAATGCGTGAAACGCACCCGAATGCCTATCGACCATGGTCAAAAACTGATGACGAGCAATTGAAATTAGATTTCCAGAATGGCGTCGAGATGAAACTGTTAAGCAAAAAGTTTGGTCGCCATGAACGCAGTATTGTTCTGCGCCTGCAAAAACACTTTGGCGAAGATATGATAGCATAAGAAGCATGAATCTTGGTCCGCTCGAACAGGCTATTACAAAGCAAGATATAAAACAATTTCTTTCGCTTCACAAAAATCCTGATGACTACAAGCCTTTTTTCTTGAGAGACTTAGGGCTGGATGATGAAACGCAGGGTGCGCTGACATTTTTTGCAGTATTTACAGCATTATTTCTTGCTGCATCTTTCAGTATGCCTTCTGCAAATATTTTAATACCCGTTTGCATAGTTATGCTAATAGTCGGTATACCTTTGGCTGTTGCCGCCTTAGTAATTGCTCGCAAGAAAAAAAATTACGATATACAGACGGCTATAGAGATATCGCGTCTTGCGGAAGCAAACGGTTGGTCGTATGTGTACTATAAAGCCAATACGCACTTTGCCGGCATACTTTTCACCGCTGGCCATCATTATCGTTTTACAAATGTCGTTAACGGTCCCGGTTTTCAAGTCGGTCAATGCAAGTTTAAAACAGGTTCGGGTAGGAGTGAACGAGAGTATCACTATGTATATTTGGCGATTCCATTGCAACGTGAGCTCCCAAATATGGTACTCGACAGTAAGAGCAACAACTACCAGTTACTGGGAATGGAGATTTCTAATCTACCGGAAACATTGAATAAAGATCAGGTTATATCGCTCGAAGGTGATTTCGATAAATACTACACCTTATATGCACCCAAAGATTATGATGCTGATGTTCGTTATGTATTTACGCCGGATTTGATGCAGGCGCTAATTCGTGAATCAGATAGCATCGATATTGAGATATTGGATAATACAATGCTCGTGTATCTGGGAAAAAACGACATAGGAACTATCGAATTCTGGCAGCGAATTGGACGATTTATGGATATTGTTGGCGATAAAATACAGCGGCAAACGCAAAATTATTCTGATGATAAATCTTTAGTATCTGGTGTTGTGGCTCCGCAGGGTAGGCAATTACGTCGTGGCGTGTCAACCGTGTCGGTCGTGCTGGCAGTTTTATATGTATTGTTACAATTGCTCGATTTTTGGAACAAGTATCATTAGTTCGATTTTTTTAATTTATCCAGTTTGAGCGCATCCGCGACAGGAGTTTTCAACTGGATGATTTTGATGCTGCCGTCGGTAATATAAAAGGTGCGGAACTGCTGTCCGCGGAATTTGAATTGTTCGCCAGGGTCGCTGGTCGTGATGCGTTTTGTGACACCTGCATCGCGTAGTGTTTGAACAATAAAATCACGTTCCTTGTCGGCCTCGTGACTACCGCCATGGGTTAATTGACCAGTGCGCCACTGAATATCGATCGCATGGGTTTCTTCGGTAGCGGCGCCGATCCATATTTGTCGTTCGACGTGGAGAACGCGACGTAATTTGTCACGCCAAAAATCATAGTGCGATGCGTTGCGTGATTCGGTGCGCGGTTCTTGGAGTCGCCAGAATCGTACATGATGACGGGTGCGCGCACTGTTCGCACTGTTGGTAGGGATTTCAAATCCGATATCATGAGGTCGATCGAACAGATACAGATGCGAGAGTGGTGAATCGGGGTAGGGGGTATTAAAAATGATTGAAATAACTTCACGTAGTCCGTTCCAAAATGTCAGTGGCTGCGCGGTGTACCATCCCGCCTTTGTCATGGCATCAACAAGTTGTTTACGGTTTTTAGCGATCACGGCAATAGTTATTGGATCGGACGGCCAGCCGTCTCGTGTGGTGACATAGAGGGGGATATGGTCGGGTTGTAGCAAAACGTGAAACAGTCGCATTAGGGCCGGAATGACAATATAGGCCATCAGACAGTAGACGATGAGCAGGGCAGTGAATGCGGCAAGACGACTGCCAGACTCTGGCCAAAATACCAACAATAACAGATAGAGTATGGCAATACCGAGGACCAAAATAATGAAGCGCCATAATAGCCGTAGAACAAAAGGAATCATAACTATTTGTATTATAACAGGGTGTTATACTGGTAGAACATGCAAGAACCATTTACACCAACAGAAATAAAAATCGCCGTCATTGGTGGCGGAACGGGTAGCTTTACGCTACTCAGCGCACTAAAAAATCATACCAGTCAAATCGCAGCGCTGGTGAATATGGCAGATGACGGCGGAAGTACTGGCGTGCTGCGTGATGAACTGGGCGTATTGCCGCCCGGTGACGTACGACAGTGTTTGGTTGCGCTGAGTGATTCGCCCAAAGTGCGTGATCTGTTTAATTATCGTTTTGACGAGGGAACATTAAAGGGCCATGCGTTTGGTAATTTGTTCCTGACCGCACTGGAAAAGATGACTGGTGATTTTGCGGCTGGTGTTGAACTTGCCAGTGAAGTATTGGGCGTGAAGGGGACTGTCGAGCCGATTACGCTTACGAACGTGACCTTGGTGATGTCTGATGATACTGGTGTTGAGGTACGTGGCGAATTTGAGATTAGTGACTATGATTTTGGTGGCAAACGACCTGATTTTCGCCTAGAACCACAGGCCGAGCCAAACCCGCGAGCGATCCGTGCGATTGAAACGGCGGATATCGTGGTGATCGCACCGGGTAGTTTGTACGGCAGTTTAGCACCAGCACTCATTGTGCCTGGCATTGGTGATGCGCTTCGTTCGACGAAGGCAGTCAAGATTTATGTCTGTAATTTGGTGACAAAACCGGGTCAGACTGATGGATACAATGTCGCTGATTTTGCCGATGAGATTGAGCGTCTGGCGGACGGGCCATTTCTGGATGCAGTACTCTATAACACCGAAAAACCAAGTGATAATTTGATGGATACTTATGCAAAGGCTGGCGAAAAAAGTGTTGAATTTCATAAAGAAAAATTCAATGGCAAATCATATGTTGCCGTGGGCGCCAATCTGTTAGCGGGATCCATTTGGCAAAACAGTAGCACTGCCGACCCGATTGCCAGTAGCCGTACGTTGATTCGACATGATTCAGGCGTTGTTGCTAATGCTATAATCGAATTATATGACGATATCCGAAGCCGACAGCAAGCATGAGTTTTACGTCGTCGATTTCGATCGAACGCTTGTCGATTCGGACAAATTGCTCGAAGTCTTTATTGAAATAGCAGATACGCACTATCACATTTCTAAAGAACATATTGAAAAAATCGATACTGATATTAAACAGCGTGGAGACACGTTCTTTTTGGCAAAATATGTCCGCGATCAATTGGCCGAGAATGATCAGTTAGAAGTGTGGCATGAATTAGAGAAGCAATTCATCCATGAATCAAGAGCACTGAATTATATGCTGCCCGGTGCTGTTGAATTACTAGAATGGTTAGCAGCACATGGCAAACGATACGGTATTTTGACCTATGGCGACCCACTGTGGCAGCGCATGAAGCTGACCGCGGCTGGGTTCAAGCACGTTCGTCACATTATTCTGGAACAAAAAGAAAAGGGGAGGTTCATTAGCAATTGGCAGACGCCGGATGGGACATTTCGTATCCCAGAGGCGTTTGGACGTGGTGAAGTTGATTATGTCGTACTGATTGATGACAAGGCGGTCAGCTTTACAGAGTTTCCTAACGGTCCGTCAAAAGGTTACTGGGTATTGGATCCTGCCTATGAACTGCCGTCCCAGCAGGGCAATGTGCTAGAAAATGTCATCCGCGTCGCCAATCTTAACGAACTAATACCAAAACTCGATCACTAGTATTGTGTCGCAATCATAGCAAGTACCCCACATGTATGGGGTACTTTTTAGTTATCCACAGATTTGTGGATAAGTTTGTCATTTTATTAAAAATTGTCAAAATTGGGGGTTGTAGTGGGTAGATGTGGGTAGTAAGATAAATCCAGTGGCAACAAAAACAAAAAACCACAATTAAAAAATCAATCAACTCCACCCGAAGGGAAACCAAGGTGTCTAGCGTAGATTATTTTGAACGGAAGCTCGACGACAAGCGTCGTTTGACGATACCAGTCGAGTTGCGTGCAGAATTTGCGTCTGGCGTCGTGTTAACTCGCGGGTTTGGTTCTTACTTGCATTTATACCCACAAACAACCTGGGATAATCAGGTAGAGCCAGAGCTAAAGGGCAGTATTCTCGACGAACGAATTGCCGATCTGAATGTTCGGTTTCGTCGTGGCAAGACCAGCGTGTCACTTGATGACAAGCAGGGCAGGGTCACGTTCGAGCAACATTTGCTGGACTATGCTGGAATCAATCGGGACGTCGTTTGCGTCCGCGTCGGTAGTTACTGGCGTGTGATGAGTGCGGACAGTCCGGATTAGTTGAATTTTAATTTCCGTCAGCTCTTTGACAATTCAAACTCTCGAGATCAACTATCTGGTAGCAGTGCGTGGAAACCCGTGGAAACCACAATTAGTGAAAAAAGATCCACTGCACCTTCCTCAAAAACACACCTCCCAAAAAACTCCACCTCACAACACATAAGTCTCTCACGCGGTGACATTCGTCATCGCACAACTTATATCTAAAACAAACACACCCAAAAACAAAAAGCACTGTTATCAGTTAGGTGATCTCGAATTTTAAAGGCTTATGCCTTTAAAGCTCTTAACTGTAGTAATATAGGAGGGAGATGAGTAATGCACATCCACCACATGATTTGCACGTTCCAGTACTGCTGGACGCGACGCTGAATTTGCTGAATCCGCAAAAGGGCGAGAGTTATCTTGACCTGACGGCGGGTTACGGCGGTCATGCACGAGCGTTTATCGGACGAACGAGTAATGAAACGAGTGCTACGTTAGTCGATCGCGACGATTTTGCGATTTCGCAATTAGCGGAATTTGCAGAAAAGGGCGTTCGATTGCTGCACACTGATTTTGTCAGTGCCGCGAGGCAATTGATAGAAGAAGGTAAGCGATACGATATCGTGTTAATCGATCTGGGGGTGTCGTCACCACAGCTCGATCAGGGCGAACGAGGGTTTTCTTTTACAAACAGCGGTCCGTTGGATATGCGGATGGATCGTCGTCAAGAACTGACGGCGAAACAACTGGTCAATAATGCATCAAAGGATGAATTGACACGTATTATCCGACAGTATGGCGAGGAATCGCCTGCTGATGCTAAGCGTATCGCGGAAGCGATTGTGCAGGCAAGACCACTGGAAACGACAGAAGACCTCGCAGCGTTGATCAAGCAAACCATTCGTGGCTATCACCGAAAAGTGCATCCAGCCACGCGCACCTTTCAAGCGCTCCGGATCGCAGTAAATCGCGAACTAGAACAAGTAGAAGCTATCCTTCCACTCTTACCCCAACTTCTCAACAAAGGGGGTAGGGTGGGGGTGATCAGCTTCCATAGTCTAGAGGATCGATTGGTCAAACAGTATTTTACCGAACAGCGAGACGCAGGTTTCGAGGCTGAATTACAGATACTGACGAAAAAGCCAATCGATGGAGCAACTGATGATGTTCACAATCCGCGGTCTCGTAGCGCAAAGCTGCGAGCTGCTGTGAAAATTTAAAAACAAACACAAAAGGAGGCATCACCACATGCCAATTCACATTCCAGTCCGTAACGAATCTGTCGACACAACTGTCGTCGTTCGCGTTAAATAGGACAAATAGCAAACTAGGCGAGTGCCAAGCACTCGCCGGCTTGCGCGACCGATGCTTCGATAGAGCAGAATCTGTCACGCGAGCTTTCCAAACAAAAATAAACAGAGAACCCACCACATGTCTTATCAATCAACATCTCAGCTATATGCGAGCCGCCGCCGTCCAATGGCGAGCGGATGGAATCGTAACCAAAATACTGTTGCATTCGTATCAAGTGTCAAACTAGGTCCCATTGCGCACACCGTACTGGTCGCGCTGATGATCACCGTACTTGGCCTGGTCTATCTGACACAGGCAACTCGTGCAACTGGTTATGACTATGAAGCACAAAAAATCGATAGTCAGATTGCCGAACTTTCTACGAAAAAGGGTGATCTAGAAGTCGAAAACGCTCGCCTCACAGCTCTTGAAAATGTCCAAAATTCTAATGTGGCGAAGGCCATGACAGCACCTGCGTCGACTGATTACGCCCGATAGGACGCTGTCCAGAAGGTATAATTAGATAAATGCAGTTTCTCTCGTTACAAAAGGGTAGTCGCTCACTCCTGTTAGCAGCAGTATTGCTGATTGTGATGGCGATTTTTTTCATGAGGCTGTTTTATCTTCAGATTATTAAACATGATGAGTATGTTGCCCAGGCTGCGGCGGAGCAAATTAAACCGCTAATTATTCCCGCTAAAAGGGGATTGGTCTATGCAATGGATGGCGATACCCCCGTGCAGCTCGTTATGAATCAGACGGTATATACGCTATTCGCCGACCCAAGTATGGTGACAGAACCTGAAAAAGTATTAGAAGTCGTCCGACGCGTCGCAGGTGGTAACCTGCGAAAGAATCTTGAAGTGCTGCTGGCGAAAAAGGATACACGCTATCAGATACTGGGAACAAAACTGACGCGTAAACAGGCCGAGATGATAAAAAAGGAACGTTTGACGGGGATCGGGTTCCAGGAAATGTCACAACGTGTCTATCCTGAGGGCAGTTTGGCGGCGCAGACGCTTGGATTCGTTAACGCTGAAGGAAAAGGGCAATATGGCATCGAGGAAGCACTCAATGACAGATTAACAGGCCATGACGGGCTGTTGAAATCGGTGACAGATGTCAGTGGCGTTCCACTGACAATCGGCAGTCAGAATATTAATAAACCTTCGAGAAACGGTGACAATATTGCATTGACGATTGACCGTAATATTCAGGCGTATACCGAAAAGGCGTTAGCTGCCGGATTGAAACGTTCTGGTGCAACAAGCGGTAGTGTTGTGATCCTGAATCCGCAAACTGGCAAAGTGATGGCGATGGCGAATTTGCCAACCTTTAACCCTGCTGAATTTACCAAAGTAACTGATGCGGCAGCATTTAATAATAATGTCGTCACGCGACCATATGAACCTGGTTCGGACATCAAGACGTTTACCATGGCAACAGGGTTGGATAGTGGGGTGATTGAGCCTGATTCAACGTATAACAATACCGATTCGATTACTGTTGAGGACCGTGTCATTAAAAACGCAACCAAAGGCCAAACTGGTAACATTACGATGCAGACAGGTCTGAATTATTCATTGAATACGAGTGTTGTGACGGTTGCGCAACGCCTGGGCGACGGTCAGACAATTACACTTGATGCTCGCAAAAAACTCTACGATTATTTCCATAATCGATTTGCATTTGGTACGCCGACTGGCATTGAAGTTGCCGGTGAGCAACCTGGAACGATCTGGTCACCGGATTCACAGCAAGGAAATGCAGTGCGTTATTCGAACATGACGTTTGGTCAAGGTATGGACCTGACGATGATTCAGGTTGCTGCGGCGTTTAGTTCGCTTATTAACGGCGGCACATACTACTACCCAACGCTTGTGAACGGTGTCGTCGATACAAGTGGCACATTGCAACCTGCTGCACCGCGCGCTCCACGCAAGGGTGTTATCAGTCCTAAGACGTCGGAAAAAATTCACCAGATGATACATACGGCCCGTTCGACATTCTATTCAGCACAAGACCGTCCAGGCTATGATGTCGGTGGTAAAACCGGGACGTCGCAGACTATCGAAAACGGTGTTTATGTCGATAATCAAACAATCGGTACATATTTGGGCTATGGGGGTGACAGTGCGCCTCGATATGTCATAATGGTAGAAGTTTCTGGTAAAGGATTAAACCTCCAGGGAAACAAGGATGCGATGCCGATATTTACCGATATTTCCAACTGGATGATTGATTATTTAAAACTACAACCGAAAGGCTAACATGGAAACACAGACAGCAATTACACTCGTTCCACAAGAATTGATTATA
>JAUPWL010000061.1 GCA_030916565.1 Patescibacteria group bacterium
GTTAAACTAATAGGAAAGAATCATACGAAAAAAGACGCTTGTGCGACTACTTTGCTCGTGCGATTCTTATCATCTATATGTTCTCCTGAATTAAATACTGGCTTAGATATTACCATAAGTGTGATGTGCTGTCAAACATTTTTGAGAGTTTTATATATCTCAACCATCGCAAGTGTATCAAGCTTACAATATTCAAGAAGTGATTCGTATGTAGCGCTGGCTAATTCGGGGTCATCAGACGTCACTGCTTCGTACCAACGCAGTGCAGCAGCTTGGCCATTAGATATATCCATATCATCATAAGTAAAGCCGTTAACAAGCACTGGCAATACTTTTTTGATTGAACTACTGCCTTTAAACTTATGATGGACATAGTATTGCTTACTAAATACTTCCATGAGATCAAATACTCTGTCATTGATACTATTCATAAGCTCAGCAAATTCGGGGTACTGCTCTGCCATTTCACGGTTTCTACCCATTTCAAACGACTTATTCCAGGTGATGACACTGCCGCTCGGTCCAATTTGTTGTTTGAGGTTACTCAGAAGCTCATGAGCAGGTAGTGTGGTCGAATCATGAGAAAGATACTCGTAGTGCTCCAAGGTGCCGTTAGGGTCCCTCAAAACGTGTAGTGAGTACTGGAACGGTATCTGTTGATAGGGTTTACATTCCCCGTAGAGAGGTAATGCCGTAGAAACTGTCTCATAGTCGAGAAAATAGAGTGGGAATTCGAGTTCATTCAAGGTGTCTGCGATTGCAGCTTTATCTATCTTTGGCTGCTTAGTTTTTTCGGCGTCCACCTGATTCTGCTGGATCACCGATAGCTTTATATCTTCTGGCACATCATGAACATTAACGATGTCATTGTCTACGAGCAGAGCAAGCTTTTTTCCGTTTATTCTACTAATATTGAACACTGAATACTCTGGAATGTCCGGGTTTAGATAATGGAACGTGGGGCAGTGTTTAGATCTTGAGTTGAGTCGGCAACTACAACCGCTAGGCTCATCGGTAAGATTGAGATACTTTAGTGCATCCTGGGTTTGAGCACGGACGGTTTCAACAAGTTCAGCTACTTCAGAAGTTACATCGGACTCCATCAGCAAGTCTTTTGGCACAACCTGCGGTCGTCGTCTGTAGTCTTTGTTGAGATAAATAACCTTTACTTTACCAATAGTGTAGCCGGCGTCTTCAAATGCCACACGCTGGAAAGAGAGGTCGAGGATATGGTCTTTTTTGATTGAGTTGGTTGACTTAACTTCGTATAGCGTCCAGGATTCAGATGCATCATCTCGTGTGATTATGTCGGCCATGGCGAGCAAACCATCGTCGGTAATTACAGTGGCTTGAAAAATTGTCTTAGTGCCATCAGATACTAATTTCTCGGTATCTGCCTTAGCGGCCAGGCCTCTTGTTTCAACAAGTTTGCCTTCGGGGAATAGTAGTCGAGCATACCTGAGGAAAGCTGCTGAGCAGTTTTCTGTGGACCTTCTAGCGATTGCTCGCCATCTGTTGGCGTTGGTTTTTCTGGCATCTTTTTATTCTTAGCTTAACACTGTAATAATAACATAATTAACAGAGTCAGTCATCTTCCACTACAGCTATGTTGGAATGGAGAATTTGACCATTCTAAAAGGATTCAAGCTGCCAAGAGACGAGCAACCAAACTTTGGATGGCTAGGTATAAGTTAAACTAACGCTTTAGCTCTCGTATGATCTGATCGGCCTGCTCGTCGCACAGATCGGCAAAATCTTGCCATACATCTGCAAGTTGATGCAGCGCCTCAGCCAGCGTTGGGTCTTGATTATTGTTACTCATATATCGAGTGTAGCAATAAGTTATAAAATAACTCTTAAATATTTGAAGTTGTTAGAAAAAAGTCCAAATTGATACCTGACTCCAAAAACTGAGCTAAAGTGTTAAGATTAAAATATGAATACTCAAAGAGAGAATGCAACAACAAGCGATGAAAAATTGCCTAGTCAGATACTAGTAGCCCTCAGTAGCCTGGATGCTGGCACAGCCTCCGAAATACAAGCTATTCTCGTAGCTTTAGTAACTGGCATGAAACATGTGTTGGGCAATCAGCTTGTAGGCTTATATTTAACCGGATCACTGTCTTACGGCGACTTTGATGTTCTGAGTAGTGATATAGATTTTATCACCATTATAAGCAGCCCCTTAACAGACTCGCAACGTAAAGACCTTGCGGAGATGCATGATCGTGTTGGTAAATTATATCCTAAATGGAAAAAACGAATTGATGGTTCATATCTGACTGTAGATATGCTTACCAGTACCGACCCACCCAAGGAAGCGAGACCCTTCGTAAACGGAGGCGAATTTCGAAAACCAGACCCAGTGTATGGCTACAATTGGGCACCAGATATGTATAACCTGAGGAATCATGGACTGGCATTGTATGGGCCAGAGCCAAAAAAAGTATTTCCAAATGTTGATATGGAAATGGTCGCTGAAGCCACACTGAAAGACTTAAATGGCCGTTGGGCAGAAACAGCAAAAAAGCCAAAGCCGTTTGAACGCGAGGGTTATGACAGTAGCCACCTACAAGCCTACGCCGTTGTGACAATGTGCCGCCTTCTGCGGAACATAAAGTTGCGGAGTATGTCATCGAAGAAAGTTGCAGCCACATGGGCAAAGCAGGAATATCCTGAATGGAAAAATCTTATAGAAATTGCAGAGATGTGGCAGGTTGGCCAAGTCCTCCATGAAGAAGAGCGAGCAAAAAACTTCATACTTTTTACAATCAATGAGCTGTCTTGAGAATTCTTAAATATTTGAAGATTTT
>JAUPWL010000030.1 GCA_030916565.1 Patescibacteria group bacterium
ATTACGCAACATACGAATCGAAAAATATGCTGTGTATGATCTGGCACGCCGACGCAACCAGTACCGAAATTGGCAATCACGTCTCTAGCATTGGTTGTGCTGAAAAGTCAGACTATGAAAAAGCTGCCAAAGAGCTCGATCCTTTCTTTGTCGCATACAAAACCGGCTACTCAAAATCAACAAAAGATCTCACCCTAGGATTTCCTTATGTTGAAGACGGCGCAAGCGGTTACAAACATGCAGTGTTGTTTGTGCAAGATCCTACCCTGCTCGAAGGCCAACAATCTGAGGGTCTATTCTATAAGTCTGCAAACGACAAGGACTGGCGATTCTTTATCAACGCACGTGGCGTTCTGAACTGTATCGATTACAATACAGACGTACTCAAAAAAGCCTTTACGAACCTACCTTGTTACGACGGCAGTGTCCAAAAAACCGTTGCAGCTTAGATAGCAAATCAACATTACGGTTTCATAAATCCACCACCTCTGTTAAAATGATTGCAGATGAGTTTATCTATTGGTATCGTCGGCCTGCCCAATGTCGGCAAATCAACATTATTCAACGCCCTTACACGGGCGGACATTCTGGCTGCCAACTATCCATTCGCGACAATCGAACCCAACACCGGTATTGTCCCCGTTCCAGACGAACGACTGGATACTCTGCAAAAAATGTATTCAGCAGAAAAAATAATTCCGGCGACAGTGACATTTGTCGATATCGCAGGGCTGGTTGCCGGTGCGAGCAAAGGTGAAGGACTGGGTAATAAATTCCTCGATAACATTCGCAAGACCGATGCGATCGTGCACGTTGTCCGTGCATTTGAAAACGACGATATTCTCCGTCACGATGAGGCACCCGTTAATCCGCGTGCCGATATTGATATTATCAACACCGAATTAATCCTGGCTGACCTACAAACCATCGAAAAGCATCTACCGAAATTGCAAAAAGAGACAAAAGCAAAACCAGCACTCCGCGACACAATGACATACCTTGAATCACTGCAGCGACATCTGTCAGAAGGCACCCCACTGTCTGCTCTGCCCTCGCTTGATAGCGAAAAAATTAGCGACCTGCACCTCCTGACTGCCAAGCCTGTGATCTATGCGTTCAACGTGGATGAGAATACACTAACATCAGATACTCAAAAGCAAACACTATCACAACTAGTAGCACCTGCCAGATCGCTGTTCGTATGCGCAAAATTAGAAGAAGAAATCAAAGACCTCACAACAGTAGAAGCAACCGAATTACTGGAAAGCTATGGAGTGGACGAAACTGGATTGCAGCAGTTGATTCACGCAGCCTACGACACACTTGGCCTGCAAAGTTACCTCACCGCGGGACAAAAAGAAATCCGCGCCTGGACAATTCATAAAGGCGATACGGCTCCGCAGGCCGCCGGTGTTATTCACACAGATTTTGAACGTGGATTTATCGCAGCACAAATCGTCAATTATGATGATTTGATTGCCGCCGGTTCTGAAGTTGCAGCAAAAGCAGCCGGCAAAGTCCGTACCGAAGGCAAAACTTACGTAATGCAGCCCGGCGATGTCGTCGAATTTCGATTCAACGTATAGCCATAAGCAGTATTGATAATTGAAAGCCCCGGCATTCTGCCGGGGCTTTTGTCTATTATTTTTACCAATAGACAAGGCGGTTTATCACTACAGTGCTCCGCATCCTACATGAGATGCATCACACCCTGCGACGATCAGATTTTGAAACGTATCTCGGTCATTCTCCACGTCGCACGTAATCAACAGGATTCTACCTGGTCGGTTGTCTGCCAATTCACGCTGCTGTGACAAATCCACCTTGTCGACAACATAGATTGCTTCAACGGTATACGTTAACCGTCCTTCTGGCAGTTCCAAAATCACGTATGAATGGTCGATGTCACTTTTCCCAATACTCATCAACGGGTTAAACACAGCGTCATCGGTAGACTTTGCGTGACCACCAACAACAACCGTTCCTTGGTTCGTTCCCGGAAGTGTCGACGTTCCGTCGGCAACATACAACCCGGGCAAATCGCCTGGCTTCACCCTTCCAGATCCATCTTTTTCGAGAAGATTTTGGTCAACCGGAGTTGGCTTAATCAAGTCTCGATTAGTGACATGTACCGTCAATGTTTTTGGAATAGCCGATGATATGACATGCGGTGTAGGTGTCGATTCCATAGTCGGGGGCACCGACGGCGGAGACAGTGTTTTCGCTGCCCCCGCCGCCGGCGAGCTTGTTACCGACCCAGTATCCACTGTTCCGATAACTGCTACAATCCCGCCTATTACTATGCAACTGAGAACCGCGTTCAAATACGCACGTCCTCTCATTGCCCTACCTCAACATGCTCACGAGGCGTTCCCGGTTGACGTATGCCAGGCCCATCAGGCCCAACACAACGACACCGATACTCACCCACAATACGGCCGGTTGCTTTGCAAACCAGTTCGTCGACCCCAGCTCGTCACCCGTCATAAACGGGGGCAAACCTTCGGTCGGCTGCTGGAACACAATATCCGGCGTATAGCTGGTAGGCACAAACGCCTGCTGAGGCACGCCCTGGATCTCCACCTGCTGATAGTTCCCGTACAAATACGTATTGTCTGCGTAGACACATCCGCAGCCCTGAGGCTCGAAATAATTCGACGCATACACCGGCTGATAACCGGGGGAATAGATCGGCAATGGATTCACGGGAGGCATCGGAGGCGGAATATAACCGCAACCTGCGCCAACATTGAATGCTCCGCCACCAGCAAAACTGGCGCCAAAACCGAGAATGTTGACGTTTGCCGACCAACCCCAGCTTCCACCGATACCACCACACCAGCCTGGACTCAGATACAACGGAGATCCAAAGTTTGCATTAAAACTAAGGACACTTCCGGTATTAAAGTTTGTCAGGTAGACAACGACAGGTGCGTTATTGACCACGGTATTGTTGATCTGCGTGACGTTATTGATAAACACCACTTGCCCGTTGTCGTTAGCTCTGACAAAAATGTCAGGGTTCGGAGGAGGCAACTGATGGTTACCATTCTGCCACGGATTATACACCGGATGGTCAGGAATAATTGGCGGCGGTGGCCCGCATGGCGGCGTACCACACCCGCCACCTCCCGGACCGGGACCGCCACACGGTGGCGTACCACAACTCCCAGGAGGTCCAGGATTGGAACATGGCGGCGTACCGCAATTACCTGGACCCGGGCTAGAGCACGGGGGTGTTCCACAGCCTCCACCAATCGGACCAGGGCCATTATTATTGCACCCAGGCACATTACAGGGTCCACCACCATGGCCCGGCACAGGCAGCGGTTTTACTTCCACTGGCGGATTATATCCCCAATTCGGAAACGGATCAGAGAGGCCCGGTGGTGGCAGCTGACGTGGTGCATCAATCGTCGTATTGGTAATATTCTGATTGATAGCCGGCGGCGGTTGCACGGTTAATTCCGGTAACGTAGTTGGATTGTGCTGACCAGGACCTGTATCATGTGGCACTACCGCTACTGCACTTCCAACAACCGGAGACGCATCATTTGTATCACCCGGAGGTGGCAACTGACGATTACCGATTGATGGTAATGGTGGCTGACCCATAGTACCCGTCGGACCTGTACTCGCCGCAATTGGCGGAACCAACTGTGGCGTTTGCGGTACCGCAACCGGAGCGTCACGAGGAACTTCGGTCTTTGGCGGAACAACGGGAGTCACCATCGTGCTGTCTGGCATAGGGCGAACCGGCTGTGTTGTCGGTATGACCGATGGAGGGCTTTGAACCGGCGCCGGTTGTGGCACAGGTTTTGGAGCCACAGTCGGCTGTTCGCGCACGGGCGCGGGTACAGGCCGCTCTTGCACAGGTGCCGGTTGTGGCACAACTACAGGCTCAGGAGCCGGAACGACTGGCGTCACGACTGGAACTGGTTGTGGAACCGGATTCGGATTCTGTACCGGAACTGGAACCACAACGGGCATCTGCGGTACAGGGTTCACCGGTGGACCAACACCTTGAGTCTGTATAACTGGTATGGGTGGCGCCTGGACAGGCGGTGCAGGTGCAACCGGTGGTACCGGTACTACTGTTGTCGTGTCAGTCGAGGGGTCTGCAAAAGCTAACCCCGCCGATGGCGTCACGATACCGGCAACCAATGCCAAAACTGCAAAGATACGGCAGAGTAACCTTTTCATCGACCTCACCTCGATCCAATCTGATCATGTTAAAGAGCAAGCAGCTATATAGAAGCTGCTTTGACCCTTACCCCCACGATGGAGGTACCTATGCATTATATGCAGTTTTCAACAATAAAATTATGAAATATTTAACAAATAAAATCTTTCTCGATTTCCTTTGGTTCCGGCAACTTCGCTATCCCGTTTCCCTCGAATCACAAAATGTTGTTTTGACCAGGTTTCAAAATCACGCAGTATTTGACGACGAATGGCGTCGTTTTTAATGACACCCTTGCTCACCTGCTCGCGACCCGCTTCGAATTGCGGCTTTACCATCGCTACCACCTGCGCACCAGGCGCAATCTTTACGACTGATGGCAAAATCTCGCGTAAGCTAATAAAGCTGACGTCGATAACGACAATATCTATTTTGTCATCGGTCGTAAAATCACGAATATCTGTTTTTTCGTGTAATTCGATGTGTTCATTACCCCTTAGGCTGGGATGTAATTGATCAGTGCCAACATCAACGGCAATCACCTTTTTGGCGCCATGCCGTAACGCATAATCAGTAAAGCCACCTGTGCTGCTACCAACGTCCAGAACGACCTGATCGGTAAATTGAACACCCAGCAACTCCGCGACGCTCGCAAGCTTCAGTCCTGCACGGCTCACATATTGTTCAGTTGCCGCTAGCCGTACATCAGCATTATTTTGTACAAATTGACCAGGTTTGTTCGCAGGACGTCCGTCGACAGTCACTTTACCTAGTCCAATCCAGCTTTCTGCCTGAGAACGCGAAGAAACCAGGCCTTTGATAACCATCAATTGGTCAAGCCTGGTCTTCGTCATATTATTTTTTCCGTTCGCGATATTCGCCAGTAGTGGTGTCGACAGATATGACATCACCCACTTTGATAAACGCCGGTACCTTCACGACGAGGCCGGTTTCTACCGTTGCGTCTTTTAGGACGCTACTTGTCGTATCGCCTTTGACAACGTCTTCGGCGTAAGTAACTTCAAGAAAGAGGTTTTTTGGTAGTTCGACGTTAATAACGCGATCACCAAAAAACTGTAGGCTCAGACTGTCGCCTTCTTTGAGATATGAAGCAGCTGTATCAACCACATCTGTGTTCAATTGAAACTGTTCAAATGTTTCTGGGTCCATAAAGTGAAAATCCGCACCGTCTGAATACAGATATTGCACAGCTTTATTAGTGACTTCAGCGCGCTCAATTTTATCCTGCCCCTTAAAGGTTTTTGGGATGACGCTACCGTCGATCAAGTTTTTCAACTTGACGTTAACGATACTTCCGCCACGCCCCATCACTTTCTGGGAATATTCAACAACACGGTATGGTTTGCCATCAATTTGGCAAACAGTACCTTTTTTGAGGTCAGTTGGTTGATACATTTATAGCCTCCTAGTTGTTAGCAACGAATGGCAACAGTGCCAAATGTCGTGCACGCTTGATAGCAACTGCTAGCTGGCGTTGTTGTTTAGCAGACAAACCAGTCTTGCTGATTGGTTCGATCTGGCCGTACATGTTCACAAATCGCAAAAGGGTTTTTGCATCTTTGTAGTCAAAATACGCAGGGGTATCTTTTTTGAATCGTTTGAGTGACATTATATTTCTCCTAGAATGGAATTTCGCTTAAATCAATTGGTTTATCATCGATATCTTCGATAACGACATCTTCAGACTTTTTCTTGCCGCCAGTTGGTGCAGCAGGCGCAGCGCTACCGCTACCGTCACCGCTCGGACCATCAAGGAATGTGACGTCCTGGGCAACTACTTCAACTTTGCTGCGTTTTTTGCCGGTATCTTTGTCATCCCAGCTATCTTGGCGCAAACGTCCCTGTACAAGTACACGGCGTCCTTTGCTCAAATACTGAGCAACGAGTTCGCCGGTCTTTTCCCATGCTGTAACGTCGAAAAAGTCTGCTTGGTCATCCTGCGAAGCACGATCAACGGCGATACTAAAACTTGTTACTGTTTTGCCTGTTGATGTGCTGCGCGTTTCTGGGTCACGAGTGAGGCGTCCCATCAGAATGACTTGGTTGATGCTGCGTGCCATAATCCCTTATTCTCCCTTTACTTCTTCGCTAGTAGTTTCTTCACCCTCACTACGTTCGCTAGCGCGTTTCTTGTCTTCTGCAAGTAGTGTGCGGCCTTTTTCGTCTACAGTTACTAGCAGGTAACGGAGAACTTCATCGGTGATGTTCAGCGTGTTGCTGATCTTTAGTGGCGCTTCTGCTGGCAATTTTACGTCCATGTAGACATATACTGCAAAGTCTTCACGCTTGATTCGGTAAGCAAGTTTCTTCTTGCCCCAGTTGTCTTCGCTGACGATTTCGCCGCCAGCAGCTTTGACGATTTCACGCACTTTATTCAGTGGCGTTTCTAGATCCGCCTCCAAATCAGGGTGAATCAGAACTGTTAGTTCGTATTCTTTCATAGATTTCCTCCTCTGGAATCCTATTGGATGCTTACACTATTCATTACTGACATGTAAGCTGAGTTGATAACTGTATTATTTTACCCTATACCTCTGTAAAAAGCAAATATTCGCAGTGTCGTTATCAAATTACGATACCGTACTGGTAGCGTAATTTTCATTTATCCGAGATCTTCGTCGTCTGAGCCACCGCCCAGTTCATCCATACTGCGTACAAGGACATCGCGGGGTTTTGAATTACCGCTGGCCTGGCCAACAATACCTTGCTCTTCCATAGTGTCGATATATCGTGCTGCTTTTGCATAACCAATACCCAAACGTCGCTGCAACAGACTTGCGCTTGCTTTGCCGCTCTCGACAACAATCCGCAGGGCTTCTTGGTAAGTATGGTCACCGCTGGTATCTGTTGAAAAGTCCATTACGACGCCACCTTTGCCGTTCAGCTGTACTGGCTGACTAATAATCTCGTCGTTGTACTGAGGCGCGGATTGCATACGAAGGTGGTCATTGATCTTGGTGACTTCATCGTCCGTTACCCATGCGCCTTGAATACGTTTTGGCTTACTCATAGCAGGAGTCAGCAGCAGCATATCACCCTTACCTAGCAACTTTTCGGCACCTGCTTGGTCCAAAATCGTACGGCTATCTACCTGGCTGGCGACCGTAAAGGCAATACGTGCCGGTACGTTCGCTTTGATCAAACCTGTAATGACATCAACTGATGGACGCTGTGTCGCGAGTACCAAGTGGATACCAACTGCACGAGCCTTTTGTGCCAAACGGACCACAAGGGCCTCAACATCGCGAGCTGCAACCATCATCAGGTCAGCCAACTCATCGATAACAATCACAATGTATGGCATTGCGCCGTCTTCATGCTGTTGCACATGGCCCTCTTCGTCGGTTACTTCAACTTTACCCTTACCACGGGCAATTTTTTCGTTGTAACTACGAATATCACGGAGTTTTTCGGCGGCTAATAGTTTGTAGCGGCGCTCCATTTCATTCACTGCCCATTTGAGTGCACTGATTGTCTTTTCAGGTTCCGTAATAACAGGGGTCAACAAATGTGGAATATCTTCGTACGGTGCCATTTCAACTTGCTTCGGGTCGACCAAAATCAACTTCATTTCGCTCGGACTGTTACGATACAGCAAACTCGTCAGGAGCGTGTTGATCATGACGGATTTACCACTACCCGTCTGACCGGCGATCAAAAGGTGTGGCATTGTATTCAATTCACCGACAACTGCTTCGCCGGAAATATCACGTCCAATTGCAAATGCTAGCGGTTCGGTTGACGCCTTCCATTGTTTTGCTGTCAAAATACCGTAAAGGCGTACGTCTGCAGCCTTGCGGTTCGGCACCTCAATACCAACAGCTTTTTGACCAGGAATTGGCGCTTCAATACGCAGTGATTGCGCCGCCAAATTCAACGCGATATTTGTTTCGAGCGCGGTAATACGCGTCAATTTAACACCGCTTGGTGGGCGTAATGTATATTGTGTGACTTTTGGACCAATATTGGCGCCTTCCATCTCGACATCAATACTAAATTCGCTCAATGTATCTTTGATAATCTGAGCATTCTGCTGCACATCACCCGCATCCGCAGGCGATTGTTTCTTTTCTAGTAGTTCAATGCTTGGCTGTTTCCAGTTAGGATCACGCGTTGACACCAATGCCGCCTGTTCTTCGGCAACTTTGTCCTGTTTGATGCTGCCTCGGAGAGATGATAAACGTCCGCCACCACTTGTGTCTTCTTCGGAATCAAGCGTCGGTACACCTGCATTCATCTTGAATTCAACAGGTTTTTTATTATCACTGGCTGCTTCACGCATGATTTTGACGTTTTCGTCATCAAATTTCTCGGTTTGCAGAAGATTCCAAATATTTTTGATAATCGTAATTGGCGATACGCGAATCACAAACAGAATGGTTACTAAAATGAGTAATACATAGATAAATCCAGCAATCGGTGCGTCGACAAATTGCAACATGACTTGATTGATGCCATCACCTACGAACCCACCACGACTTGGTGTCTCGCGAATCAACCCAAACATGCCTGATAGCCACACAAGCAATAGTGCAGAACCAATCTTCATGACCAGCGGTAATTTGTTCTGTTCAGCGCGAAAGATCTCAACGCCGACATAAACGAATAGTATTGGCACCGCATACACGGCATAGCCAATTACCTGTAGCGCGGTCTTCTGGATCCACTCAAGAACCGGACCACCAACACCAAACCATGCCACTATCAATAAAATTGAAATGGCGATTAAAAAGAGTGCGATGACCTGTTGCCAAAAGCCGGCAGGTAGACGATGCTCTGGTGCGGATGATTTCGCTGATTTTTTCCTTGCAGATTTTTTCTTTTTTGGCATAACTGTTTTTATTATAGATGAATTATACTGTGCTATTATAGCAAAATTTACCACATTTTGCAAATCTAAGCATAAATAAAATACCCGCTTTGCAAGCGGGTATTTTATTTAGTATGCGCGAGGTTCGGTATGTGACCGAAGACTCGGGTCAACGACCTCAGTATCGGGTACCTGGCGCGGTGGAAATTTGCGTGGTGACTTTGGTGCATTACCACCAGCTAGTCGGTCGCCACGGTTATTATTACCCTGTTGCGGTCGGTTGTTGTTATCGCGCGATTGGCCACCACCGCCGCCAATTTCGTTAATCACTGGAATAACAATCGGTGTGCGGCGTGTTTGATCATAAAGAATGTGCGTAATTTCATCCTTCAACTCTTTCTTGATGACATCAAGATCAACTTTTTTACCGCCAAAGCTGCGAGCAACTTTTTGTTTCAAATACTGACGAATCGTACCCATCAGCTCTTCGCTATCGCGCAGATAAATAAATCCGCGGCTGATAATGTCAGGGCTCGTCATGAGTCGTCCGCTACCGCGTTGAACGGTCAAAACAACGACGAACATACCTTCGCCTGCCATGTGAATACGATCCTTGAGGACAACTTCGCTCACAATTGCGCCACTATCGTCATACATGATACCGCCAACTGGGATACGGCCGCTTTTCTTGGCACCATCTGGAGTAATCTCGACGACATCGCCACTGTCACAAACAAAGATATTGTCACGTGGAATTGCCGCTTCTTTTTCAGCAAGTTCAGCGTTATGTACCAACATGTGGAATTCACCGTGAATCGGTAGATAATATGTTGGGTTCAACGCATTAATAAGCTTTACGTGATCATCGTAATAACCATGTCCTGAAAGGTGGAGTGGCCCAACACCGGTGAGGTGTGATTTGCCGTTCTGAATCACGGCGCTACCTTCACGCATCAAACCGTCAACGGTACGAACAACGTATTTTTCGTTACCAGGAATTGGGTTAGACGAGAATACGACAACGTCACTGTTTTTAATCTTGATGAATTTGTGTGCACCAGATGCCATGCGGTTCAAAACCGCGTTGAATTCACCCTGGCTGCCCGTACAGACAATCGTTACCTTGCCGTCAGGCATTTTTACGATATCTTCCATTTTGACCACGACGTCTTTTGGCACTTTGATTGTACCTGCACGCAAAGCGACTTCAAGGTTCTGAATCATGCTGTAACCAGCAAATGCAACCTTGCGATCGTGTTTCTTCGCTTCTTCCAAAATGACCTGCATACGGTGAATTTGTGATGAGAAACAGCTCAGAATGAGTCGGCTGTTTGGATATTTCTCCATTACCTGACCCATTGATTCTTGGATCTCAAATTCGCCATGCGTATGAGTACCTTCTGATTCACAGTTAGTGCTCTCATTCATAAGCATCAGGATGCCTTCTTTTGCAGCAATCTCGGTCAAACGTTCGAGGTCAAACTTTTTACCATCAACTGGGTTCTCTTCGAATCGCCAGTCGCCAGTATCGACAATGACACCAAGTGGCGTACGAACAACAACGGCAGTCGCATCAGGAATTGAGTGGTTCACGCGAACCAGTTCAACACTGAAGTTATCGCCGAGCTGCACACGTTCGTGAGCCTCTGGGTCGAGCACGTGATAATCAGGCTCGAATCCGCTCGTTGCCTCGTCCATCGTACGTTGCAACATACCAATCGTAAATTTACTTGCGTAAACTGGCGCAGGGATCTTGTCTGCTACGTGACGGTATGCACCGATGTGATCGAGATGTCCGTGCGTAAAGATGTGGCCGCGAATCTTATGTTTGTTCTCTTCAAGATATGTGATGTCCGGAATAATGTAGTTAATACCTGGATAATCAGCGCCTGGGAACAAAAATCCACAGTCAATCACGATGATTTCATCATCATATTCGAGTGCCATCATGTTTTTACCAATACCCATTTCACCGAGGCCGCCGATTGGTAGTACCTTCAGCACTGGACCCTTGGTTCGTGGTTGTTTTTTGGCGTCAGCCAAACTAAATTGACGACCGTTATAGCCGTTGTAAATAGATTTGTTAACAGGTATGTTAATCACGTGCTGACTAGCACGCAAATTTACGCTTTCGGAGGTTCGACGCTGTGCGCGAAAAACTTCACCCTTGCGAGTATTAGTGTTGTTCAACACCGTGTTATTCAGGTTTTTACGTTGCTGACCCTGTGGACGTTTATTAGTGTCTTCAGGGGTAGCATTAACGAGTCTTCGTTGACCCATACTGTTTATTGTTCTCCTTGTTTTATAAAAATTGTCATTACTAATGTCATAAGATGAGGGTTCGGTCGGTATATAGGCATACCCTCTAACAGTGATTTCATTATAGCAATCTTTGGTGTTTTTGGCAAGCGCTAAAGCTTTTTAATGACCTAAGTAGCGAGTTTGTCGCTATTTTGATTGTTCTCGTTTTCAAGCCTTTCTTCTTCG
>JAUPWL010000062.1 GCA_030916565.1 Patescibacteria group bacterium
TACTGAAAGGTTACGGTTATGAAAAAGATAAGCAAGCAGCGTCAAGCTGAGCTCGGCGAGTTCATGGCAAAAATTGAGATCGCAGCGAAAGCTGAGGGCAAAACGACAATCACATATTTAGCAGGTCAGCACGACGGGCTAAGATGTATGTTCATACGATGGTATGAAGAAGAGATAGAAAAATTGAAGAATATTAAGAGTCTGCACGAATAGCACATAGAGCCCTGGGCATGGCTTTAAAAGGCTCATCCAGTACTAATTGCTTGCTGGATATTGTTGACTACGAGGAATTTAAAATCATTGTCATCCAAATATGCTTCATCCATCTTTTCAGCCACGTATTTTCTCAATCTTGTCCGATCACTAGCCGAGCTAGTACGTACGATATATACATCGGGGTAGTTTTCCCACTCCCACTCTTGGTTGTCATAGTTTTGGATATAGTTGCGTATTCGCTTTCTGACTAAGAAGAGATGTTGGTTATCGGCTAGCTCGACAAAATAATGATTGCCTCCTTCGGGCGTAACAAGTAGTCCAGGCAGCGGTTTAATGATGCCTTCCGTGCCGTACAGCTCTAATGCAGTCTCTATGCTAACAGAATTGCCTAGATGCTCCTGTAAGACATTATAGGTAGCATGTATGGCTACTTGTTGGTCAACAAACTCAGTTGAACGATTACCATCACGCAAACGGCTTTTCCAGATCGCCTCTGGCTGTTCAGGCTCAACTATAGTCTTTAAGTGATCCACCGCTTGCCTAGTCAAGTAATAACGTGCTGACTTATTCATTAGTCTATAGCTCTTATCATAGATTTTTCCGAGATAACCAGCTTTATGTAGTATCTCTAATGCACTATAGGCCGAATTATGAGTAATGTTTCTGTGTAACGCAAGATTATCTGCAGTAACATAACGAAAGCGAAGAATAGCTATGAGCGTGTCTTGTTGTTTGTCGTTCAGTTTTCTTAGCATAATGTATACGATAGTATAATAGAGAAAAGTAAAATTATAGAGTTTTACAGATACAATTATAGCATAAATTTCTAATTTCGGAATTAGAATAAATTACAACAATAGATGCTTGAAACTATCCCTATTAGTGTACTATAATTATCCCTATAAGGTAAGCTAATGAGGGTAAAAATGAGCAGACCTACCGGATCAAAAAACATTTCTAAACTGCCAAAAATAGTTCAAGCAGATGAAAAAGAGCGGCTTGAATATATTGCTGCCCTGCTACTAGAAATCATTGATGAAGAAATAAATGGCAGGAAAGCAAGACCATGCAACCAGACCTTGTAGGCAAAAATGCCGTTGCTGCCATTCGGGTATCGACGACCAAACAAGGTACTGAGGGTGACTCACCTGAAGCCCAAAAAGAGCAAATAGAGCGCTTTGCCGAGAATAAAGGCATTGCTATTAAAAAGTTCTTTGTATTTATGGAATCAGCCAGTAAAGAACAGCAGCCGATGCAGGAAGCCGTGGATTACTGCACCAACCCAAAGAACTATGTTTACCTGTTTATTATTAAGTCAATCGATAGGTTTACCCGTGGCGGGTCGGTGAGATATGACATGCTCAAGTCTCAGCTTGAATCCAGTAGCGTTCAGCTTTTTGATATTTATGGTGTTATTAGTTCTCAACAGGTCAACACGCTCGATCACCTAGGCTTTAAATATAAGTGGAGCGTGTATAGCCCGAGTAAGAAATCTGAGATTCTGGAGGCTGAACGATCTAAGGATGAACTGCGTGATATTATGAGCCGTATGATTGGTGCCGAAATCCGCTACACCCAAAATGGTTACTGGATGCGCCAACCACCTTTTGGCTACCAGAGCGAGAAAGTCGATACGAATCAAGGTAAACGCACCATTTTAAAACCACGTAAGGAAGAAGCTGTATTTATACGCCAGATATTTGAGCTGCGAGCTGAAGGGCTGTTAAGTGACCCGGAAATTGTTGAGAAACTTAACAATGCAGGCTATCAGACCCGCGTACATTACATCCGCAATAAAGATGATCTCAGCAAAGTCATGGCCAAGAAAGGTGGTAAACCGCTGACGGTCAAACGGATGCAAAAGATCATCGCTAACACTATTTATGCCGGTATTAATGTTGAAAAATGGACGAACTACCAACCAATAAAGTGTGCTTTTGAGGGCCTAATAACCATTGATTTATTTAACAGAGCAAATCGGGGTAAGAAATACATAGCCTTTAATGAAACCGATGGTGAGTATGAAATCCAACGACAAGCACCCAAAAAACATTTAGTTGAAAAGAATATAAACAATCCGATGTTCCCTTATAAGAAGTTTGTACTATGTCCTGAGTGCTCTGGCTCGCTCTTGGGTAGTTCTAGTCGTGGCAGGAATGGTAAACGCTATCCTGCCTACCATTGCAGCAATAAGGGGCACTACTTCCGTGTCTCTAAAAACGATATGGATGAGAAAATTACTGAGTTTATTAGCAGAGTCAAAGTTAACCAAGATCAGGTTGATCTCCTTATAGAAGTTGTACGTCAGGAATTCAATCGGCGACAGGGTTTATCTGGAGACAACGAACGAGTAATCGAAAAGCGCATCCAGAGCCTTAAAGGTGAAGCCGGGGCAACTCTAAGCAAGATCATGCTGTTATCTAACCCCACGGCCATTGCGTACCTAGAAAACGAGATTGAGCAGATACACCAGCAGATTAATAAGTTAGAAAAGGAGAAAAGCCGGATGAAAG
>JAUPWL010000031.1 GCA_030916565.1 Patescibacteria group bacterium
TTATAAACATCGACAATAGGTACGGTAAAGCCAATAACTCTGCAGTTACGATAACCGCAGCCAAGACCATAGCTGATTTTTCTGAACCTCCGTGAAGCTGTGATAGTATTCCGCTAAACGCCTCATAGCCATACAGCTGATTCATGAGCATGATTAGCAACATACCGGCGCACAAAAGAGACAGGAGCCAGGTACTTTTTGAACGTACGGTGCCACGGGCGGGAGTTACACTCATAGTCATCATTATACCCTGCTGCTTCTCGTGCGTTATGTTGTTTTTTTACCTATTACGCTTGCGCTTTTTTTCTTTTGGCTATACAGTGATGTTCAGCGAAGTTACAAAAACAAAAACTCCAATAAAAAATTGTGACAGTTCGCTCTACGACATCCACCACAACAAATAACAGCCTCGGGTTTATAGCCCGGGGTTTGTTATTTAGGGGTGATGTTGCATTTTTAGCATAAGTATGATATAGTATTGTCACGTACCTTCCCAACAAGGAGTGAAAATGGCCGATAAGGCAGTCTACTGTTGCGAGATCTTTGCTGTCGCCAGCGGCCTACCGAGGCAGTTCGTGAAAAAACTGTTTCCTGAGCCCGCACAAGATCTCGAAAGCTACGCCACCCAGCGCACACTACTGGACATGGAACTGGACATGATGAACGCGTGCGAACATTACCGCAACCAGTCAATCATCGTCCACCGTGACGCCTGCGACTATCTGCTCAGTGCAGACATCAAAATGGCAGAATACCTCGGCCTGACCATCGATCAGTATAGATCGATCATCACAGATCCCAACTCCTAGTTACCAAAAGACCCGTCCTTGTGGCGGGTCTTAACTTTTGTCAGCTTTGAGTGAATGTTCAGCACGCCATTTGGCGATTTCGGCATGGTTGCCCGATAACAACACATCAGGGACTTTCATACCATTGAATTCCGCAGGTTTCGTATACTGCGGGAATTCCAGCGTTTCGCCATCGCTAAAGCTTTCAATCACCGCACTCGCCTCGCCGCCCAAAACACCAGGTATCAACCGTACAATACTATCGACAACAGTCATAGCAGGCAGCTCGCCGCCCGTCAGGACATAATCGCCCACACTCACCTGTTCGTCGACCAACGTCACAATACGCTCATCATAGCCTTCGTAACGGCCACAAATGAATATATAGTTATCAGTGCTATCTGCCCATTGCTGCGCGGTAGCTTGTTTCCAGCGCTGTCCACGTGCAGTCAGCAACACGACCTTGGCGTCAGGATCGTTCTCTTTTGCCGCTTGTACAGCCGCAAATAGCGGTTCTGGTTTGAGCAACATACCGTCGCCACCGCCATAAGGCGTATCGTCTACCTGGTGACGTGGACCGATGCCAAATGGACGCAGATCGATTGTCGACAGCTCTACAAAGCCGTCTTTTTGCGCCTTCCACATCATCGAACTACCAAAAACGCCCGTAAACATCTCGGGAAACAGCGTGATAACTTGGAACTTTCTCATTCGTACTAGTGTAAATGATATTGACAATAATGTAAATAATTTGTATAGTATTTATTACATAGTCATCTACTATGAGGAGTCATATGTCCGGCTATGAGTACGTATCAATGAGTCTGAATGAGTTCCTGGATTTCGTCGCAAACTGCAACGACCTCCCCACCCTGAACCGCGCCAAACAGCAGCTGGATTCAGTCATCAAATATGTCAACGAAGGATACGACCGCAAAAGGCTACCGCCCGAAGGCCACCCCCTGAATCTCATCGATCTCGGAGAACGACGCCAGACAGTCGCCGATCGTTGGATCGCCATCGCCTCACATAGTGCGACTTGATTCATTCATACAGTACCGCCCGCAAAAGCCCGCCGTCGAGACGCCGTCTTCGGTCCCGCTGTGCGGGCTTTTTCATTCCCGATATTTTTCTCATAATAAAAACAGACCCTAGTCTAGGGTCTGTTTCACACATAAATCTCTCAACGGGTATAGGTGGTGGCTATATCCGTTTCGCTCGCAGTTCAGATTGTGTTTGAACTGTTTATGATTATATATCAAGGTCGTCGAGTTCTTCAAGCTCTTTTCGAGACTTTTTCGCGTAATCTGATTCTTCGTCTTGTTTATCCACAACTGCCCCTGAAACATTTTCCACAGGTTCAGCATAATCGCTGCTACTGACCACGACATCTTCGCCGCGTCCATCTGTATTAACGATTTTGAGGTTGTAACGTGCATCGTTCTTTGTGCCTAATGCACGCAGTAACGTACGTAAACTTTGTGCAGTAATGCCACGTTTGCCGATTACTCGTCCCAAATCTTCGGGATGAACAGTCAGCGACAACAGTACGCCTTTTTCGTCGATAATTCTCTCGACAGATACATCATCTGGATGTCCGACGAGTGATTTTACGATATATTCAACAAATTGCTGGTCTATAGTAGTCGACATGTGTGCCCCCTTTACGGTCGTATCAGTAATATCGTGTCACTATTATACCATGATGGCAGGCTGAGTATAGTATCTTGGTTACGCTTATTCGCTATCCGACAGATTGACTTTTTATACTGTTTATGATAAAATACAAACATACGTTACCGGTACAACAGTCCGGTAAAGGACCTGAAAAGGGAGAAAATGACTCAGAATATCAGCAAGCGGAAGGCCGTTAAGCCACCGCCCCGTGATGTCGTCTATCAGCTCGCGCACGAAGAGGCGCTCAAGCTGATGCGATTCGACCGCAAGCAGTCACAGCTCGGCAAGCAGAGCATCATGGCATGGAGCGCCTCGCAGACCACGGCTGGTCTGCGTTGCATCGAAGCCTGGTGTTATGGTGATTTCGGTAATCTGGGCAATCTGAACGATCCGACCGACAGGCCGCATCGCAAACGGGCCCATGTCAGTGGCACGAAGCTACGCTTCGACCATCTGGGCGCGTCCAAGATGATCGCGCTACGCATGATCTATATGATGGTCTGCGTATCCGAGATGCAACGCGGGCGATCGCTCGACACCACCTATGACATCATTCTGCCTGGGATGAATCAAGATTGGTACACCGATCTGGTTGACCTGGCAGTGTCGATCGTCAACGAATGCAACGATAATCTCGCTGCGTCCGTCGACATGTGGCTCGCAAACATGCGCCAAGCCACTATCGACAAGGAGTTGAAAGCCTTCAAGGCACGTCGTCGCGCAACCAGAGCAAAACGCCAGGCATCGGAAGCCACCGATACCGACCGCGAGCAAATCGCCGACGTCATTCCGCTGTTTTCAAGCAAGATCAGCTAACTCCCTCTCCACCCGACCCCTATAGAATCCATCTATAGGGGTCTTTTCTTTACCTTGCAACAGATCACTATTTATTGACTATTTATAGCACTTGTGCTATAATATTCATCAAGATTGATAGGAATTCGCCTATCAACGCACCCATACAACCGAGAGGACAACCAATGGCCGCCAAGCAGGGCTCGTCGCCCAAGGTCAAGAACGCCGGCAAGAAGCGGCGCATCGTCACCGATCCCAAGCCGATCAACCGGCGTGGCGGTGGCAAGCCGCAGCCCCAGCTGATCACCAGCTGGAAGCGCGTGCAGGGCACGCAGAACCGGGTCTTCACCCTGTCCAAGGAATTGCTCGAAGCCCGTCTGGGCGAAGAGATCCGTCTGGACGTCGAGTTGCACCTGAAGTTCCTGTGCGGACTGACCACCGAACCGTTCTTGGACGAGGAGCCGTTGTTGCGGCACCCCGAACTGGAACAGCCGACGGACAACGATCGCGCCGACGAGCTGATGCTCCGTCAGTTGCAGGTCGCGTTCTTCAACGCCTGCATGATGACGCCGGATTCCAAGTTCGTCGCGCACGACGACGGTCGCCAGGTCATCCGCGGTCGCACGCATCGTTTCTTCGCCATCCTGCTCGAGCACAAGCAGCAGCAGGAAGAGCAGGAGCGTCAGCGACGCGTCGCCAACCGTCGCAATCGCAACCCGAAGGCCATCCCCAACGGTGTGGCGCAGCAGTTACAGGCTACCGGTCACGCCACTATGGTCGACCGGCAGCGACAGAACAACCACCAGGCCGTGGCCACCATGGCCAAGGCTAGCGGTCGCTAAACAAACGTCACGAGACGTCCTCTCGTAAAAAACCCCGCGTTATGCGGGGTTTTTCCATATATAGAGATGTTTCTTTATTCAGCTTTTTCTTCAGTAGCTTCTTCAGCAACTTCTTCAGTTGTTTCGACTACTTCTTCGGCTGGTGCTTCAACAGTAGGCTCTTCGACAACTTCTTCAGCTGGCTGGTTCTTGCGAAGTTTTTCAACGTTTTTGATCGCACCTTGTTTCGTCGTATCGTATTCTTTTACCCATTTTGGCATTTTAACGCCTTCAGCTTTCAGCAATTTCACCACGCGAGGTGTCGGCTGAGCACCGTTGTCCAGATATTTCTGGGCAAGGTCTTTTTGGACGTTAACTTGTTTGGTGTGTGGGTTATAGCCACCGACATAGGCAACAACGCGGCCGCTTGATGGGTGGCGCTGAGATTCCTGTACGGCGATGCGGTAGACCGGGTAACCGGCACGACCGATACGTTGCAAACGGATTGCGAGCATGTTTTCTAAACTTCCTTTACTTCTCTCTTAGAGTATTTCTATAGTTCTCGGACAATTGTACACATTTTCACCCCATATGTCAATCTGTTTGCCCCTATAAGTAAAACCCCGCCCCTTTGGGAGCAGGGCTCTACCGTAGGGTGCGGGGTTAGAACGGGTAGTTGAACGTGATATCAGCGAACATATAACCAGGCTGATGCTCTTGCAATTTCACCTGAACCTCCGGAATATCACCCGAATCAACATATGCCTGCAATATGTTTTGCAGCGTTTCACGTTGAAATTCTATCGTATGGAGATGAAAATCCCAACCAACTGCGGAGGTCAAATCCGTTGTCGAAAACATTCGACGGACAACCAGCGGCCCCTCCGGTCGACGATTATCCATCGCCTGTTTCAGCAAATGGTTGTAGATCTCTGCACGAATGACATTCACGAACACCAACGTCGCACTCTGATACAACAACTCACGACTTCGCAGACCGTATTCGATCCATTCTTGGACCTTTTGGTCATCGTTTGTGCTCACTACCACTCCTCAAGGTTCGTCATTCACTATGAATGTATGATATATACTATAAAATAATTTGTAAAAAAATGTAAGCCCCCGCTCGTAATGAGCGGGGGCATTGCGAATTGTTACATCGCAAAATCGTATTTGATCACGGCGTGCGGTTCACTGTCACCGACAAACGTTCCCTCGCTGATGTGGTAATTCGGGATATATCCACAATTGGCATACGGCCGGAGGATTTTCTCGAGTACCAATTGCTGCTCGGACAATGTCTTTTTTGCCAACAGGCGCTCCAATTCTTGGCCACGCCGCTGAAATTGCGCAGGACCACCTCGCCCGATGTGCAGTTCGAGGATAGCCGGGCGTCTCCCAGACAACGCCGACTCACGTGCTGTCTGTTCGATTGCCGTACGCATACGCAACACAACTTCCAGTCCGGCATGCTGCAACCGCAGTTCCTCTGTTTTAGCGCAATAGGCCCTAAACGACCCGTCAGATGACACAGTGTCTCCTCTCAATGGACGGATGTTTATATATTATACAACTTTGTACAAATTAATACAAATTAAGAACGTTTTTCATACGCGTCGAGAGCGGCGCGAGCGGCTTCTTGTTGGGCATTTTGCTTGCTACTGCCGCTACCTTTGCCCATCAATTTGTCACCGACATAAACGCCGAGCATGAATATCTTGTCATGATCAGGGCCTTCTTCGCTGAGGACCTTGTATACCGGTGTCTGGCCATCGACACGTTGCGATACTTCTTGCAGATGTGATTTAGGGTCTCGCCAACTACCACTTTCGAGGATAGAATCCAGTTTCGACAGGATATGTTTGGTAATAAATGCTTCGGCGTCGGCATAACCGCGCTCTAGATAGATTGCGCCAATGACGGCTTCAAACGAATTCGCCAGAATCTGCTGACGAGCACGACTGCTGCCGTTTTTTTCACCGCGGCTCATGCGTAGCAATGATTCATAGCCTAATATGTCACCGGCTTCGCCGATACTTTCGGTACGGACAAGGCTTGATCGCCAGCTGGTCAGGATACCCTCTGGTTCACTAAAGTTTTTGAACAGATAATCAGTCACCGCAAGTTCCAACACGGCGTCACCCAGAAACTCCAGGCGTTCGTTGTGCTCGGACACACTTTTACGGTGTTCGTTCACATAGCTGCGATGCGTGAGGGCGGTTATCAAATAATCGATATTTTCGAATTCAAAGCCCAGTTTTTCTCGCGCAAATTCCTGGTATGGTGCAATCTGCATACCACTCATAATGCATCTCCTATAAATGTCCTATGCGAATGCGACATTTATAAATTCTCCTGACGGATTTTCTTCATAGCAAGTAGCATCAGTTTTCCGATGTCTTCGTATTCGATTTCATCCAGCGCATCATGGAATTTAAACCATTTGATGTCATTCATCCACTCTTCTTTTTCGATGGCGTTCGTATCACCCAGTGCGCGGACCAGATAAATCTGCGTGGTCATCAGGACCAATTTGTCGACACGGCGGTAACGAAAATGAATTTTGCCCAGCCAACCGAGGACTTCAACGTTTTTCAGACCTGCTTCTTCACCGATTTCGCGACGTGCAGTTTGCTGCGCTGTTTCGCCTTCTTCGATGTGACCTTTCGGGATCGTCCAGCGGTCTTTGGCATCCTGAATCAACAGGATTTCGACCTGGTTGTTCTTGTCACGACGAAAAACAATGCCCCCGGCGGTTGGTTCGCGGACAATTTCCTGAATAGATGGTTTTTGGCGATTAAAGTATTGTTTGAACTTATTGAACTTTGGCGTCGGCATTAGATGCTTCCTCCACAAGAGTTCTAAACGCAGTACCGAGTACTCCGTTGATAAACTTACTTGAGTTGTCAGAACCAAATGCTTTTGCCAGTTCAACGGCTTCGTTGATCGCAACCTTTGGCGGGACTTGTTGGCCACGATAGAGCAATTCGTACAAACCGAGGCGCAAAATATTGCGGTCGATACGTGCGATTTGTTCTAGAGGCCATTCAGGAGCCAGAGGGCGGATCTGGTTGTCCAGATCGTCCTGATGTTCCAATACGCCTTTGACCAATTCATCAACGAACTCAGTGTCCTCGATTTCTTGCTCATAGCGCTCCAGATTACGATGAAGAATGTCGTCTACCGAGGCACTTTTATCATCAGCGTGCACGCGAAATTCATACTCGTACAGCGTTTGAAGTGCGACGATCCTGCCCAGATGACGATTTGATGCCATTGCCCTTTAGCTCACATTCGGTTCTTTAATGTTAATGGTTTTCTACAGTGTATCGTAGTTACGCTTGTTTTGCGAGTTTTTTGCCAGTTTCGTTCTTGGTTGTTTTGACTTTAACTGGTGATGTACCGTTGACGCGGCGAGCTAGTTTCAACACTAGGTGGCTGCGACGCAGACCCGTTTTGCGAGGGCTGCTCTGCTTTTTTGGTTGTGCCATGGGAATGTTCTCCTTATTCGGCGTTATATAGACTTGAAAGTTATTATAGCAGTTTTTAGTGATTACCTCAATAGCTATTGCTATTTTATCGTGGTTATGGTATAATTTGTATTACAGGTTGATTTGGGTCCTCCGAACAGCCTGTGTACACCACAGAAAGGTTTGATGACATGAGCGACATGACTTATGTTCTCCTGCTTATCGCCGGCCTGTTCACCCTCGGTGCTTCACTTGCATTCCCGGACAAGTTCTACGCCGCCTCCGCAGTGTCCGCACTGCTCGGCGCCATCTACTTCTTCCGCGGAATCTACAACACCATGGGCGTTCCGGACGAACTGGTCGGCCCGAACGACACCGCCTGGATCTATACAGGTCTCGGTCTCGTCGTCCTCGGCGCTATCCTGTTCGGCATCGGCTGGCTCAAAAACGTGCGCACTTCGATGCCGCGTCGGTAGTCACTGTGGTTAACCCCCGCCTCGCATTCGTGCGACCGGGGGTTTTCCTTTTGTGCCCTGACGCTACTGATGCGCCATGCTGTACTGATGATTATCTAACGACGACGTTGACGATTTTGCCAGGGATATAGATGACTTTGAGAGGCTCGCTATCTCCAACGAACCGTGCGACGTTTTCAGCGGCGAGCGCCTGTGTCTTCACCTCATCATCAGATGTGTCTTTGGCTAGTTCTAATGTGGCGCGCAATTTACCATTCACCTGGACAGCAATTGTCATTGTGTCTTCGACGATCAGCGCGTCATCCCACTCAGGCCACATTGTTTCGTGGACCATTGTTTCGTGACTTAATTGTGCCCACAGTTCTTCGGCCATGTGCGGAGCCAGCGGTGCGATACACTGCACCAATGCCTCTAGCGCATTGCGCCACGCCTCATCAGAAAATCCATCGACTTTGTATTTGTAGAGATCATTCACGTATTCCATCAGCGCAGAGATACTGGTATTGAAACTGAGTCGACGGAAATCATTGGTGACTTTGCGGACCGTCTTGTGTCGAGCGTGCAGGACGGCGTCGTCATTGCCGGTAAATGACTTGTCAGAATCGAGGTACTCTTGGACCAACGTCCAGACGCGGTTCAAGAACCGGTACACACCGGCGATACCGCGAGAATCCCATGATGCATCCAGTTCAACCGGACCCATGAACAATACGTAGGTGCGCAGTGCGTCGGCGCCATATCCCTGATCGATAATATCGAGCGGATCGATGACATTACCCTTTGATTTGCTCATCTTGGTACCGTCTTCGGCATTGATATAGCCGTGATAGACCAGTTTTTTGACCGGTTCTTTGAACGATGTCAGTCCCATTTCGTGGAATACGTGCGTCCAGAATCGAACATACAACAGGTGCGCAACCGCATGGTCGCCACCGACATAGAAATCAACCGGCGCCCAGTAATTAGCCCGTTCAGGATCCCATGCACGGTCGTCATTCTGTGGATCAGCGAATCGCAGCAAGTACCAGCTACTACATGCATAGCCATCCATTGTGTCAGTTTCGCGCTGTGCAGGTTGACCACAGGTTGGACAGGTTGTGTTCACCCATTCTTCGACATGCGCCAGGGCGGATTTGCCATCGCCCTTTGGTGCAAAATCTTCTACCTCAGGCAATACTACAGGCAACTGATCCTCAGGGACAGCAACAGCGCCATGTTCAGGACAGTGAATAATTGGAATCGGCGCACCCCAATAGCGCTGACGACTGATCAGCCAATCACGCATTTTGTAGGTGACTTTAGCAGTACCGATGTTCTTTTCGGCCAACCAGTTCACGATTGCATCGCGTGCATCGTTGGCATTCAGACCATCGAACTCACCAGAACTCACCAGGGAGTTTTGATCATTAATAACTGTGACAATTGGCAGTCCAAATTTCTCGGCAAAGGCTCGGTCGCGGTCATCATGTGCTGGAACTGCCATAATTGCACCGGTGCCGTATCCGTACAGGACATAATCTGCCACCCATACCGGGACCTTGTTGCCAGTCGCTGGGTTAATTGCATAGCTGCCGGTGAATACGCCGGTTTTTTCTTTGGTATCGTTCATACGATCCATTTCGGTCTTTTTGACTGCATCATCAATATATTGTTCAACCGCAGTGCGTTGATCATCAGTAGCCAGTTGTCGTGCGAGCGGATGTTCGGGGGCAAGGACTAGGAACGTCGCGCCAAACAGTGTATCGGGACGCGTCGTAAATACCGTCACTATTTCGTCATGACCATCAACTGCAAAGTTCACCTCGGCACCGACACTGCGGCCAATCCAGTTGGTCTGAGCGGTTTTGATTTTTTCTGGCCAGTCGAGACTTGGAATTTCTTCGAGTAGTGTATCGGCGTATTCGGTGATTTTAAAAAACCACTGCGTGATGTTCTTTTTCGAAATCAGTGGATCGTCGGGACCATCGTGGCGCCAACATTTGCCGTTAACGACTTGTTCGTTCGCCAGGACTGTCTTGTCGATATCGCACCACCACTGCATGGATTCTTTTTGATATGCCAGGTCGCGTTCGAATAATTTCGTGAATATCCACTGTGTCCAGCGGTAATAGCGAGGGTCACTGGTGTTGATTTCGCGCGACCAGTCGATGCTGACGCCCATGCGTTTGAACTGATTTTTGAAATTCGCGATGTTGGTTGCTGTTGCAGCGGCCGGTGCTGTTCCTGTTTTGATAGCGTAGTTTTCGGCGGGCAGTCCGAACGTATCCCATCCCATTGGGTTCAGGACATTATGGCCGTGGCCGCGGTTGAACCGCGCAATCGCATCGACAATCGCCCAACTAAATGCGTGGCCAGTGTGCATACCGGCACCGCTAGGATATGGGAACATACCTGACGCATACGTTTTGGTACGTGTTGGGTCGACAGCAACTTCAAATGCCATTTTCTCATCCCAAATTTGCTGCCATTTGGGCTCAATACTCTTCGGATCGTATCGTTTCATTAAAAATCATTATAACAGATTAGACTATCTATTCATTGTCTTCATGGAATATGGTGATTGGATGCAGTGCAAGGCAGGATCGAGGAGCCACAGCGTAGTAGTATCGAGATACTACTAGCGAGCACCGCAGATACTAACGCCGCAATGCGCCAATCAGCGTATTACACCAAGTTCTTGGCGAAGAATGCTTCTTTCGTCGCCATCCACGCAGGTGACTGACGGACTAATTTAGTCGAATCATTCTGATCGAGCAGGAGAATCTTGACCGCTTCTTCGCAGTACACATTACCCTGCGAACCTTTGACAAGCACTAGACCGTTTTGTTTGAGCACACTATGAGCAAAGGCTCCAGCCTGGACGGCGTTCTGGAATGATTTGACCTGGCAACCCTGTGAATGAGCGGCGGGCGCGAGGTACTTGCCCGCGTCTTCGCCAACGGTAATCACCCAATCAACCATGTCGACATTGAACATCTTGCCGATTTTTTCGTGCTCGACCTGGGACAGGTCACCGAGTTCGTTCATACTGCCCATGATGGCAATGCGCTGAGGCGCTTCCATGCTATAAAGTGTCTGGATTGCGCTGGCCGCAGCGGCCGGGCTAGAATTATACGTATCATCAATAATCAACGTATCTTTGAGTCCTGGAATAAGACGCATGCGTCCTGGAGGCGGAACGTGACCGCGGAGC
>JAUPWL010000032.1 GCA_030916565.1 Patescibacteria group bacterium
CTGAAACGCTCCAAGAACAAAGTTCACGATTGCATAGGCGAGAATTGCGACCACGAGACCAATAACCGCGTAAAGGATAGTGTCTTTTGCACCCTTTACCGAACCTGCGTCACCGTTGCTGGTGGCATAGCGGATACCGCCAATGATGATCATAATAACGGCAATCGCTCCAAGTAGGAACAGCAAAATATTAACGATTGTTTTAATGCGATCTGGCAACTCGTCTGCAGACCCGCTACCACTATTGTTGACACCGTCTGATCCACTTTGGATACAGCTAACGGCGTCGCTACAGCTGGTTGATGCCGCAGATACGAATGTAAATGGTAGTAAGGCAATGCCTAACATTGCTGTGATGGTGATAATGATATTACTTAGTGTTTTCATATGTCTCCTTATTTAAACCAACCTAGTACAAAATTGACAATTGCAAATGCGAGGATTGCTACAACCAATCCAATTACGGCGTACAGTACGGTATTTTTTGCTGATTGTATCTGTGAGCTATCGCCGTTACTAGTCGAGTAACGAATACCGCCGATGATAATCATAATGACTGCGATGATACCGATGACAAAAAACAGGAGGTTAATAACATTTTTTACAATGTCTGGTAGCTGATCTCTGGTAGATGCACCACATACTGCTGTTGGATTACCGCTACACGCATCTTTAAATACATCGACTGCGCTGGTTGTCGCCACAAATGGTGTTGCCGCCAGTCCGAATAGTGCGATGAATGTTGTCAGGATAAAATGTCGTATTCTCTTCATGTCTTCTCCGTTATTTGGCTATGTTTTTGATAACAAAATCGGTAATCGCTGCGGCTGCTAAAACAACAACCAGACCAACAACTGCGTATTGTACGGTGTTTTTCGCCGACTGAACGCCCGAACTGTCACCAGCACTTGTCGCATAGCGGATACCGCCAACAATGATGACTATCACCGCCGCCATACCGGCAACAATATAAACTGTCATGAGTATTTGTTCGACTTGTGCGCTCTGAATCTGTCCTGGTGCATCATTACCTAGATGAAGATCTGATTTACTGATTGTAATTGGTGCTGCCATTATTAGCCTCCTACTGCTCCGGCGATAAATCTGACAATCGCAACTGACATAATTGATATCACCAGTCCGATAACGGCGTTTGTGATTGTTTTGCGTGCCGCAGCCGTACCACTAGAACTATCGCCAGATGTTATATATTTGAATCCACCAAAAATAATGAATCCTAATGACACATAGCCGACAGCAACAAGGAGCATCGATACGATATTCAGTGCGAGGATTGTAATCCACATACTAAAACTTTTAGCACTGTCGTTTGTATCAAATGCATTCGGCGGAACAATCTGACCGTTTTTGCAAAGTCCATTGTCGTACCATGCAGGGAAAAAACTGATTGATTGTTTGTCCGGGCATTGACCCGGAGCCGATGGCGCCGGTGCCGGCGTCTGCGCGTTTGCAACTGCAGGAATAGCCATCAATAGTGATAGCGATGCAAGAAAGGCGAGGATAATTTTTTTGATGTTTGTAATCATTGCTTTTATCCTATCACACCCCCGGGAATCAGCCAATTCACAATCGCTACCATGAATCCGTACAACAAAATGCCAATCACGATATTACGAATAATCGTAATCGATTCGGACACTTTATTCTGATTATCCTGCGCGCTGGCATAGAGTAGGGCGGCATAGGCCAGTCCACCGGTTGCGACAATACCAATGATAACGGTCATGACACTGACAACTATCTTGATCAAATCGCCAATTGTCGTCGCACCTTTACCGCTAGTATTACATGCAATTAGCTGAGTGTCAGTCTCGCCGCACTTGCTGGCATACGTTGGCACTGCTGCAACAGCACCAACAACAAAGACACTGACAATTGCCAATATCATTAATTGTATTCTCCTGATCATCCTATCAATCCTCCCGGTACCAGCCAGTTAACAATTGCAACCATAAATCCATATAGTAGTATACCGATAACAATATTACGTATGAGCGTTTTTGCCTCTGATACGTTGCTAGCATTGTCTTCTGCCTTGGCATACAATATCGCCGCCCACGCCAATCCTCCGGTTGCTGCAATACCTATAATAACAGTGAGTACGCTAATGATGATTTTTAATACGTCACCTAGCGCCTGTTCGCCCTTACCCTTACAAGCAATAAGATTTGTCCTAGCGGCACCGCATGTACTCGTTTGACCGATCACATTACCTTTTACACCTTCAGCAATACCCTTGTCTGAATTGCTGCCGTTTTGATCGTCAGGAGTACCGCCGTTTGGATTCATACACCCATAGGCTGCCGCCTGGCCTGGTTTATTGGTTTGGCCCCATTTACCTCCAGCGGCTTTACATGCAGGCTCATTGATAAGATCGCTGTATCCGTTTTTACATCCTTTGGAAACATTGCTATTGGAACCTGAGACCGGATCCTTATAGTCTTGACCGATATACACACCGCCTGCCGTCTCACACATTTGCTTATCATCATTTGCTGCTTTAACAATATTTTGCTTCAAACATTGTGCATAATCACCTGTATTAATATTGTCGAGACTTTGACCATTGGAACCACCCATGCCTAATGTCAATTTTCTTTGATTTGTTGTTGGGCTAACATATAGTCCTGCATCCTTTGCGCATTGAGACTTGGCATCGGCGATCGCCTGTGAACATCTTTTCTTTGCATCTGCGGACGTGTCTTGGTTTGTACACTGAATATTGCCAGTTGCTTGATTCTCAACCTCAGATATAGTGTCGAAGTTTGCCTTTCCAATCGGGTCGCATAATTGCTCCGAATCCAGCCTTCCGGCATTACAATCATCTGCTATTGCACCGGTATACGCTCCGTTGGCGCATTGGCTGTTTATAATCGTTGACCTAAGACAAGTTAGGGCAGCATTACTACACGCCCCAGCGTCACTCCCTCCGTTATCCATGCAACTATTTACTATTTTTTCATAGCTATCAGTAGTAACTAGTTGATTGTTCTGTGTCAAAGTGACGGCTTGCTTCATATTGTCGTAGAAACAGTCGGGCAGTTTCGCCGATGTTGTCGTCCACGTCTCGCCGTCATTGCACCATGCCAAAACGACATCAGTATGGTTCACATTAATAATTCCGCCCAGGGAGAATACTACAAACAGTAGGAGTGCGTGCTTGATTATTCTTTGTTTTATGTTCATTCTATAGTCTTCTTATTATCACGATACATGAGCCTACAGATTAGCGCAAGCATTTTACAACCTGTCGACTAGAGTTCTTGTGCATCTGGTACGCTAATCGATTTTTGCGTAGCAAAATCGATTAGCATTTCTCCGTTCATAGCGGGGTTATGTAGGCTCGGCTTTGTCGAAAAGACGATCTTTTCAATCTGTTCATTCTTTTGATTAACCCAGAATTCCATTTCTGAATTCATGTGGTTTATTGACAGGGTATTTTTTGGCAATGCTTGTTTACTTTTTTTTGCCGTTTTCTCTGTTACGGCCGTTAGCGTGTCGGTATCAACAACAATCGAATAGATGTCATACTTTTTGCCATTACTATCTTGAGATTTTACTCCGCCGACTTTGTATACATTCTTATCCTTCAGGTCTTTAATGAACGTTTCGGACTGGCTCTTTGTTGAGAAACCAAAACTTACAATGCCAAATGGACTGTTCGCATCTTCTCGAAGTCTCATAGTATCGAATAGAGACAGATTGTTTGCGGAAGTGTTTTGAGTATTGATAGCATACCATTTATTCAATGAGTATCTGGTATCTTTCATTGCCTTTGATTGCAGAAGTTTTGAATCAAATACAGGACCTTGTCTCAATACCTGTTCACCCTTGATTAATCCTCCATTAACCAGACCAGACACATCATAAGTCAGAGCACTGACCGGCGCAGTGGTACTGGAAAAATCAGATTTAATGTCCAGCGATAGAGTAGATTTCACTTTACTATCACTGACCATTTGATAATTCCTTGATACAGCCTGCATCGTTGTCATATTCATCAATGACCTATAAAACTTTTCTTGTGGTGAGTTAGTGATAAAAACAAAGTATGCAGCTGCGGAAAGCGCAATGATAAATAGTAAAATAACGATAACCTGCACAAGCCTGTTCTTTGCTTCTATTGCCGCAATACTCGGGTCAACAATCGGATCCATGTGCAAATATTCTGGTATGTTCGCACCAGATGACGTCGTCATGTTTTGTTGGCTTGGATCCTGTTGATTTGGCTGCATGTACCTTGATTATATCATTGACACCATAAACGTTATAACAGATACTGGTAAGGTAATGATGCAGCGCTGGTCGAGTCGATTGGTTGACAGATTGCGCACACTTTTTCGGCGTGGGGCACTGTTTGCAATGACCGCTATTGCGTCGGTCTTTTTAGCATTTTCACCACTCGCCACCCCAACAGCTTCTGCACAGTTTCCTGGATTAAGTTTCGGGAGTAATAGCTGTGCCATAGAGACAGTCGGGTGGGTCATATGTCCTACCATACGAACCATTGCAAGGATGGCCGACAAAGGATTTGCATATATTAAAAAAGAATCGATGAAACTGAACTTTGAATTGTTCAGCAACACCGGCAAGACCTACAAAGCATGGCAAATTATACAAGGTATCGCCAATGTTCTGTTCATCGTTGTTCTACTGTACATGGTATATAACTATTTGATAGGCAGAACAGAGGGCGTATACAACCTGAAACGGTTACTGCCGCGAATAATTATTATCGTCATTTTAGTAAACGTTTCATACTATCTTGGCGTGTTATTGATTGATGGTACCAATATTGTTGGTGATGGTGTCTGGAATTTCATGAACGACCTTTACAAGGATACAAATCGCGTGCTACCACTCGGAGGAAGTCCCGATCCAATGGGTGATGGCAATCTCACCAAAATAGCGGCGACTGTTGTTGGTAGTACGAGTATGGTCTGGGTGCTACTGCCTGTCGTTGCTGCCGTCACAATAACCATCGCCGTCATCAGCGGGGCGGCAGTAATCCTTCTGGTTATGCGCGAAGCCCTCGTTGCTACGTTGCTACTGGCATCACCATTAATATTCCTGTTCTATCTCCTGCCAAATCTGGAGCGCTTTTCAGGTCAAGCTATTCGATTGTATATCCAATTATTAATGCTATACCCAATATTAGCTTTGTTAATGGGTACAGGGCAAATTGTCAGCCTTGCAACAGGTAGCTGGAACGGACCGATACTCACATACGGTGGCGGTAGCTACTACGTCCTGCCTGATTTAATATCTGCGGCAGCCGCTGCTATACCGCTACTCGGTGTGTGGTTCATATTTAAAAATATGTCATCAATTATGAGTGCCGCTGGTACACGTCTATCAGCGACTATCGCCGGACAACGCGGATCAAAAGACGGCGAAAAGGCACGCGTTACAGGCAACGCGGTGGCAGGGGCGGCTGCAAACAAAAACCCAAGTACTGTACTGGGTACTCTAAACCGACGACAGGCATTCAGCCGTAATCGTCGTCAATCATCCCTGTCAGGAAGTGTACGAACTGACGACATACATAGTAGTTCGATTCCGAAATCACAGCCAGGGGCAGCACTCTCTAATACACTCAATCCGTTTGACACTACTGTTAACAATGACAACAGAAATATTAGTAATAGCAGCAGTAGTAGTGTCAGTAATAGCAGTAACAGTATTAGCGATAGTAACAGTAACAGTATCAGCAATGAAGATATTACCAGTCAAATCAATAATCAATCAGCCAAAAATCAACTGACTAATAATCTACAGTCCACTCAGCTCGATGCGGATGCCGATCAAAAGCAAGGACTGGGCGACAGTATAACCCAGGCGATTCTCGGCGCTAAGGGCCGCGAGAAAGACAAGGACGAAAAGTCTGTTACCGCCAAAGATCTCTTCAACAATATGAATCGTTCACATGAATCGAAGGACAAGGATCGCAAGTTTAGCGCTGGACCTGAGGGCAATGGTGGCGGTGGTAATACAAACGCATCGGCGGGTAGTGCCCAGTCGTCTGCACCCGTCGCGAGTTATCGTGCACCGGAAATCGCGCAGGGCAGCAATGTCGTTACTGGCAGCGCGGCGGGAAGCGCACCGGTCCAAATTGTCGCCGTTCCCGTGCAGGTCAGTTCTGCTGAATTAATGGGCGGTCAGTCAAATCCGCCCGACAATATGACGCAACCGCCAATCAGTGGCACCGAAGAAAAAGCAAAGGCTCGTGCTCAAAAGTACTTATTTAACACTGAACAAGATCTAGAAGATGCGCGCAATCGCCAAGATATACTCGGTAAAAAAGTAGAAAAACCAACAGAGCAACCCCATATCCGCGTGGGCAACGACGAGAAAGATAAAGAGTAATGGCCGAGGACAACAATCCAGGCAATAAAACTGCCGCCGAGGCGGATTACGAAAAAAAGTTCAACCGAATAGGCAATCAGACGCCTGACAGCAAAGAACTAAAAAATAAAGAGGCCGAGGGTGACGCTAGTTGGAAGACAGCTGCATCAACGAAAAATAATAAACAGCAACAAGCATCAAAAAAGAAGGGGTTGTTCGGCTTTGCTGGTCGTCGCGCTGGTGCATTACGTCGCGGATCAGCGTTCCTCTTTATATTCGGCGTCCTTGGTCTGGGCGTGATGTATACATCCGTATTCGCACCGAATATCCTTCTCGTCAATGTCAAGGAAATGTATACCAACGACCTCGCTGATGCAACAACTGCACTCGAGATATACACACAAGTAATGTATTTCAACAAACTCGGCCCGCTCTCGGGACAAGATTGCTCTGGCGGCGCACAGTCTATGGAAAATTACTCCATGAAATGTAAATTATCAACAATGAGCCGCAGCCAGCTTGAAGCATTCGAAAGCCAAGGCTTTAGTTTTGGAGTACCTATACCCAAAACTATCAGTACCGTCATTCCTGGAAGTAATAATCTCAAATTCTGTGCACAAAAAGTATACGAAGATAATCGCGACGATGGAGACCCCCGAAATGACCTACCCGAAAGTCGTTACAAAGTATATTGCGTATTACCCCCAAAATTTCAACAGACGGTCGAAGATGCTGCAGCTAGTGGTTTTGCATCTATCTCTAATATCATTCAAGGTAACACATCTGGCATAAATATATCGGAATCTGTAAAAAATAGTTTTGGGCAGTTATTTGGTAACCCTCAATCATCACTGCAAGATCTCGTTACTGCAGCAGCAACAAACACACCTATTATTTCTGGCGCACAGCTTTGGCTCTATTCGCAACTCAGTACAACAACAAAAGAACAAGTCTATAGTGTATTTAACCCACGCTCCAGTTTTTTTAACGACGAGCGTTTCAAACAGCGTATTAAAACACGTTATAACATGACAAAAAGTGTCGATGTTTCAGGTAAAACCGAGCGTGACGTTAACTGTTCATTTGATAGTGCTGTCCAGAAAAACGATGGTGCGCTCGACGCACTTTCTGGACAGCCAAATGTCACTGATGGGATTAGTCTATCTTCGCTCAGCAGTCCAATCAATATTCTTTCGTCCCTCGGCTGTGGGTCTTTGGGAGGATTAAGTCTCAGTAATGTACAAGGGGTTGCTTCTCTGTTGAAAGATGGAGGGCTAAACCTCGAGAGCATGAAAGGTATGATAGCGCAGCTACCTGCGCTGGTTGATCTCGAAACGTCCGGGAATCTATTAGCGACAAATACTTATTCATACACCGATCTCATTTGTAGTTGGTACACAATTGGCAAAATTACCTCTAATGCACTCGTTCGAGCTAAAGCATCAACAGCTGCCCGTTATGCATTGCAGTATCTAAAGGTAGCAGATGCAATCAAAGCAGGCAGGGCAGAAGAAGTACCCGCGAACGTCCTCGCGAGCAAACTCGCATTTAATATGATAGACGAATACAATAGTGGCAGTGCCACAGATACCCTCACATATCGTGCAATCACCTACGGCGATTATCTTCCGAATTCTCTGGAAAAATTAGCTGAACTGCTGGGCGATGCAGCGGCTATTGTTGCCTATAATCTAGCGGCGTACGAAAATATAGGAACACTTGCTGCATCCTGGGCGCAGATCATACCAAATGCGGCCGCGCTCAATGCTGTTACTGGCGGCAGCGGCATGTTAGTCCCTCCGCCTGCTGATATAGGTGGCATGGATCGCCAGTACTGTCTTGCTGGCGAGACTCTTGAGAACAAAAGTAAAATCAAACCTGGTGATAGCGAAACAACGAAATGTATTGAAGCAATCAACGCCATGGCTCCCCCCGGTCTACAGGGGGCACTTGCAGGCGCAACAGCAACGGCAAGCGAGACATGCCCAGAACCACATTACGACGAGCCACACCGTTCTTTTGAGGGTCAGTTCGCTATGTTGCCGTCCCAAAAAATTGTTCAAGCAGTGGCAACACCCTATATAGCTGGTTGGTTTGGTATAAACGCAATGTTAGTTGCAGCGGCTACACAACAATTGTATACATCGAATATCAGGGGCGTCCCTGCCAACTACGCGTTGTTTTCAGGAATGGGTGAACTACTTGGTGACATGGCCATGAGCCGTGGGCTAATGCCGAGTAATATTGCTGACATGGAGGCATATTTAAACCTTGGTGAAATTATCGGTACCAAAAAGAATCAGGAAGACATCGCTCGACACAATGCGCAAAAAAATCCATTTGACCCATACAACAAGTTTTCTTTCGTCGGCTCACTGGTCAACAACCTTCCAAGAACAACCGACAACAGAGCACCTTTGCTTGCAACATTAAATAATATGTTTTCACTTATTTCCGGTAGTTTTGCACGGATAGCACAACCAACATCCGCCAATGCGTTCTACCATTCGCAGCCGTCACTAATAACAGGAGACTCATTGGTTGAACGACAAGCTGGATATGCTGCTCGTCTGTCATCGGCATTCTGCCCGATGAACCTCGAATATTACACAATCGGTATCACCCCAGATATTATGTGTAATGTTCGGTATAGCATGCCCCTCGATGACATAGCGACTGCAATCAACTTGTCTGGTGTCCTGGATTACATGACACAGTCTCATTCAGATGTCTACAATTCAAAAGAACAAGAATTGCAACAACGTCTGGCAAAGGCAGACCCAGAAGGCAACGCCCAGTATCTCGGTGTACAACTTGCGATGACCGAAGCGGTAAAAAATCAGCCATTTATTGATAAAAACACAGGCAAACCAACACCTGGCGGCGAATACGAAAAGTATCTCCAGTATTGCGTTAACCGGCTTGATCCATGGGGTTCGAGCGCCATCTATATGCGTTATGATTCTCTCTCTGCTGCGGAAAAGAAAAAACGCCTTGCTTATACCGACCCGAACAGCGGACAGATAGTTGTTAACCGTGGCGACCCATATGAAGTCACACCCGGTATAATTCCAATGATGTCAGTCAACGCAACGCAGAGCGACCTTGACTGGTACACTGGCAAAAAATGCACTAGGTTTACCGACCAACCAGAAATGTTGCGTTATTTCCGTGCATACACGACAATGTGCTCGGTTGACGGATCGATGTCAGGTATTATCGATTGTTCCGAGCCAGATAGGGCAGGGGCAGGTTACAGTAACGGCTTCTACCTCAACAACGACATTTTGTTCACAGCATATTAATATACTGCTTGTTGTGCGAGTTTTTTCAACGAAACGAGTGCCGTCACCTCTGTAATCGATATATTGTCTAGCGGCTGTGAAATGACAAATCGATATACTGTCAGACCTTTTACTACCATTAGACTATATTCACGATGAGCATTCATCGTCAGTGCTGTCCGGAAATAAATAGGATCTCCTTTTGCTGTGCCTGATTTCATCGTCTGATCATAAATATGATCATTATCTAATGCTTTTTTATCTTTGTATTGTCGTTTGTCGATATAGAGACTTGATTTGATACCATCTGTTCGGACAAATGCGTATGTAACCGTCTGACCAAGGTTACCGTTTAGATTAAATACTTTTTCGATCTTTGCGTCATCTACGGACTTCGCCAAGCCTTTTAACATAAAAACTATCTGATCTTTTTTGACAATTTTATCCACATTCAATGTCGCCTTATCATCAACAAATGCTCGAAAGCCATCTGCACCAACACCATATTGTCGACCAGGTTTTTGGTTATTCATTGATGTAGAAATAGACCAAATCGATAAACCAATCGCTCCAATAGACACAAACACAAAGAGTACCAGAACTGCGAAACGAGTCTTCTTATTTTCCATTATTAAAGGTTGCGATCTGCTGTTGCTATGGGTGATAGTTTTACTCATGACTATTCTCATACTACCATAGGCATTCCGCCAAAGGTAAAGCACTTGTCCTTATATTCTGGCTATTGTATCCTTGTGAAGATAGGTTATGAATAAAAATACAAACCAGTCAACACTGCGTCGTATCCAAAAAAAATGGAGATTAAATTTTCGCCTCACTTTTGTGATGCGTATTGCAGCGCTTGTCGGTGTGCTAGCAGTCGGAGGCATCAGCATCACACAACGTGTCGATGCTGCAATGTCAATGGATGAATATTGCACAAGATATACGTCAACACTTGAACGAAATGTATGTAAAGACACAATCAAAGGTATCAGTTGTTCAACAATTGCCGATGCCTTCCAAGATGAACCAGACTTGGCCGCAAAAGCAACATCAGTCTGTACAACAACAACAACTGCTCGTAATAATGGCGAGGTATCACTTACTGGGCCAACACCAACACCAACACCAACACCAACACCAACACCAACACCAACACCAACACCAACACCAACACCAACAACAGGGACTGGGCCAACACCAACACCAACACCAACACC
>JAUPWL010000063.1 GCA_030916565.1 Patescibacteria group bacterium
ACATTCTTTTTTAATAATTCAGGGAGTAAATACTGATCAGGAATAGGCATGTAACTGGTGAAAGATTTATCACTATGTAACTGACCTTTTATAACTTGGTTGCTTATTGTTACAGATTGCACATTACCTTGCTGAACGTCTTTCAAAAACTCAGAATAGGTTAAGCGTTCTCCGCCGTTATTACGAGGTTCGAGATTATTAAATACGGAGATAAGTATGACAGCAATAATTAGCCATAAAAATAGATTTTTCAGCATGTCGTTCAAGCTAGACTACCTCGCAATTCTCACAAAGAGGGCATTATATACTAATTTTTGTGGGTTTCGATTATTTTAAGCTCTTTTTTTAGTGTTCTAGGCTTAAACGGGAGAATAAATTAAAAATAAATACAAAAATTTACTTTCCCTTATGATAGCCTACGGCCACTAAATAAACCTCTGCAGAGCTTCCTCTGGAAGCGGAAGGTTTTCGAATAGTTACTTTTGCAAATAAGCTTCTTAAGCCTTTGAGGAAAGCTTCAAACCCTTCACCTTGAAAAGTTTTTACTATAAGACAACCTTTTGGCTTTAATACTTTCTGAGCAAAATCTAAGGCTAATTCAGCTAAATACATGGAGCTGGGTTGGTCAACACTCCGCATCCCACTAAAGTTGGGGGCCATATCAGAAATTACAAGATCTATGGGTTTAGATTGTACACGTTGCAAGAATTGTTGCATAATGGATTCTTCTCGAAAGTCTCCTTTGAGAAATTCTACATGGCTTAATGTTTCCATCGGCAAAATATCTAAGGCATAAACTTTTCCTGTTGTACCTACAATTCCAGAGGCTAGTTGAGACCATCCCCCGGGCGAAGCCCCGAGATCTACAATATTCATACCAGACTTAATCAGCTTGGTTTTTTCTTGAATCTCTAATAACTTATAAGCCGAACGTGAGCGTAAGCCTTCTTTTTGAGCGCGTTTTACGTACGGATCATTAAAATGCTGCTTTAACCAGCGGTGACTACTTTTACTCTTGGACATCGGGTTGTTGCTGGCAGTGGGTTTCTCGTATTAGGAATTTCCCAATTAAAAAGGCTATCAGGTAGCAAAAAGGTAAGATGATAAAGGCTTTTCGGTAATCTTCAACGCTATAAAAAGGGCTGCCATTATGATACGTTCCATTCCAGTTAAAATGTAAAAATATACCAATCACCGGTTGAAATAAGGCTCCACCGGCCACAGTAGCCATATTATTAATACCCATAGCTGTTCCTGCAACACTGGAGTGATTATTATCTTTCACAACTCCGAATGCAAGTGATTGTCCTGAAGAGGCAAGACCAAATAAAAATAAACAAATATAAAGCCAAAATAAGGGCAGATGTGGGATATAAATAACCGGAATTAATCCAACTATACCTAAACAAGCAGCAAACTTTAAAGGCATGCCACGTAAGTTGACCTTATCAGACCACCAACCTAATAGTGGACAGCCTATACCTATCGCTAACCAAACCATAGTACATGCAGTAGAGGCTGCTTTAGTGCTGATACCATAGGCGACAACGAGAAAGGGTACACCCCATAACGCTGCAAAAGCAGTAATAGGTGCCCATACCATAAATGAATACAGCGCTATAAACCATGTTTGGTTATTTGCAGCAACTTGATGAAAGCTTTGGAGTATGCTTTTTTTTGAAGTACGTTGAAACTTGTGTCCTTTTGAGACAACTTCGGGACTATCTCGTACTATCAACCAGATTAATAGGGCCAAAACTACACCTATAATACCTAAGATGGTGATAGTTTGTCGCCAGCCCCAATGACCTACGGCAATGGTTAATGGTGTTTCGCCTACAATAGCTCCTACACAGCTCATTAATTCGACTAAACCTGTTAAGAAAGCAAAGTATCGAGAAGGAAACCAGCGGGAAATCAGAACTAAAGTTCCTATAAATGCAAAAGCTGAACCCGTTCCCATCATAAATCGGCCCGCAGAAGCAGTGGCCACATTGCTGGTTGAGCCAAACAAGAACGCACCCATTGCGCAGGTAAGAACGGCTATAGTTAATAAGCGTCGAGGGCCAAACCGATCAAATAAAAACCCTGCCGGAAGCTGCATGGGAGTATAAGAATAATAATAAAACGAAGCCATTGTTCCTAATGTTATAGCATTAAGTCCTAAGTCATTAATTAATTGATTTGTCATCACCGCAGGTGAAACTTGCAATATGAATTCGTACATGTAAAAACAAGAGGCAAGAATACAGATAATAGCGGCAAGTAAAGTCGGTTTTTGCTTTACTGAAGAAAGCGATGATAAATCGTTATTATTATTTTCAGAATTGCTTATAGCTACGTTAATCATATCAATCTCAACATATCAGTGAACATCGCTCTGGGATTAGTATAAAATCGATATTCGATGAACAATCAGTGAAACACTTACCGTGCAATTTGAGCTTCAAATCTTCCCCAACGTCGAGTCTGTTCTCATCAAGAAGCCACAACGTTTTCAAGAATTTCGCCAAAGTTTTGGTATCATTGGCAGCATTTGAGCTAACCACTGACCTTGAACTATGGAAGAGAAAAACAGGATTCTGCGTGATTATGGAAC